>NZ_CP121659.1:2772500-3072500 GCF_029714365.1 Sinorhizobium terangae | reverse complement strand
CTCAATCCGCCGACAACGACGCGGGTGCGGGAGAGCGCTTTCTTGCTTTGCCGTCGCGGGATAACCGAAGAGGAGCGAAGCCATGTTCGACGCGAAGAAGTTGCTGGATCAGTTTTTGGGTTCGCAGGTGCCGGGCGCCGGCGGCACGGTGCGCGATCGCGCGGACCAAGTGACTAAGCTCGCCAGGGATAATCCGCTTGCGACCGGCGCGATCGCTGCTGTCCTCCTCGGCACGAAATCCGGTCGTCAGCTCGCAGGCAATGCTGCGGTGCTGGGCGGTCTCGCGGCGATCGCCGGGCTTGGCTATCAGGCCTACAAGAACTATCAGGCCGGCCAGGCGCCGGCCGCCGAACCGGCTGCACGGTCGACACCGGAGCTCCTGCCGCCGCCGTCCGACTCCGGCTTCACGGCGCCGGGAGCCGTGAGCAACGATTTTGCCCTGATCCTGGTGCGTGCCATGATCGCCGCCTCGCGTGCCGACGGCCATATCGACGAGGCCGAGCGCGGCCGCATCATGGACAAGCTGTCGGTTTCCGGACTCTCCGCCGATGCGGCCGCCTTCCTCGAGGCGGAACTCGCCAATCCGGTTGATCTAGATGCGATCGTTGCCGCCGCCACGACGGAGGAGCAGCGCGTGGAGATCTACACCGCATCGCGCCTCGCGATCGAGCCGGAGAGCCGGGCGGAACGCGGCTATCTCGATCTGCTCGCCGGCCGTCTCGGGCTTCCCGATGCGCTCGTCGATCACATCGAGGCAACCGTTTCGGGGGCCAAGGTCCCCGCCTGATCCGGCGGCGCGTGACTGAGAACACTGGGGAGCGGGAGTTCGCTCCCCCCTTATTCGTTCCGCTGCATGGGTCCATCACCAGTTTGAATTTGTAACGGCCAGGCGTCTGTCCTATTGCGAAGGGCAAATGAAAACGCGGGAGCAATCGATGCGTGATCTTGCCAATTGGAAGGGATGTCCGGCGCCGCAGCCGGTTCTTATCGAGGGGCGATATGTCAGGCTGGAGCCCTATGATCGGGCGGCACATCTCGAAGCGCTCTGGCACGACGCCTTCGGCGGCATGGCGATCAACCCGCTCCTGAAATATTTCACCCAGGACGATTTTTCCGGCGTCGAAGATTTCGACGCTTGGCTGAGCGCGGTCCAGGAAAAGTCCGGTTGGATCACAGAGGTCTTTCGCGACAAGGCGACCGGCAAGGTTGTCGGCATGGCAAATTACATGCGGGCGGACCCGGCCAATGGCGTCGTGGAAGTCGGCGGTGTGGCTCACGGGCCGGCCATGGCGCGTTCGCCGCTATCGACGGAGGCGCACTATCTGATGGCCAGGCATGTTTTCGAGGACCTGGGCTATCGCCGCTACGAATGGAAATGCCACAGCGAGAACGAGCCGAGCCGCGCCACGGCGGCGCGCCTCGGGTTTACCTTCGAAGGCATTTTCCGCCAGCACATGATTTCGAAGCACGCTAACCGCGACACCGCCTGGTTCTCGATCATTGACGGCGAATGGCCGCTCATCAAGGCCGCATTCGAAGCCTGGCTGTTGCCCGAGAACTTCGACGGTGACGGCCGGCAGAAGCGGCGCCTCGAGGCTATTCGCGCAGATCTAGTGGCAAAGGAGCGAGCTTGAAACCGCCTGAGAAAAAGGAAAGATCCGCCGCAATCGCGGCGGCGGTCATTCTTGCCGTCGTCGCCGTTGGCTTCTTCGCCCTGCCGTCGATCATGCTTTGGCTGGGCGATATTTCGCCATGGCTTGCGGCTGCCTTTGGCGCTCTCTTCGTCCTCGGCTTCTTCCTGATTTTCTGGCTCCGCGCCCGCCATCAGCGCCGGCGCGGGGAGTAGCAACTACGCGCGTCTAGCTGGACGCGCGGCGCTGTAGTCTTGGCAGTTGGGCAAGTCTTGGACTCGCTCTATCCCTGAAGCGCAGCGCCCAGCAGCACAAGTCCAAGCACCAGCACCATCGCGGCGCCGGCGATCTCGATGCCGTTGGAAATGCGTGCCGCGGCCGAACCGCTCGAGGCGTAGCGGAGCGCGAAGCTCTTGGCGGTGACGGCCATGGTCGCGAGGATAGAGACGGTAATGGCCGTGCCGATCGACATGGCGAAGACCGAGAGAACGCCACCGAGATAGAGCCCGTTCAAAAGCGCGAAGGAGAGCACGATCAAGGCGCCG
Source organism: Sinorhizobium terangae (assembly GCF_029714365.1). Classification (NCBI taxonomy): domain Bacteria; kingdom Pseudomonadati; phylum Pseudomonadota; class Alphaproteobacteria; order Hyphomicrobiales; family Rhizobiaceae; genus Sinorhizobium; species Sinorhizobium terangae. Next base: position 3,070,324 of record NZ_CP121659.1, on the reverse strand, counting down.
GAGCAGGGACGCAGGCCGACCGCGACGATCGCCGACCAGGCTTCGCTCAGCGCAAAACGATCACCCTTCAGCATGGTCGGGTCCGGCGCATGCGCGTGGCCGCAGGTCGCGCAGACCTCGCCGGCAGCGTGTGCGTGATGATGGTGGTGATGATCGCCATGGTCATGGTGATCGTGGTGATGGCCGTGCTCCGCCTGCGCGTCGCTGGCTGCAGCAAGAGCGGGCCGCGTCATCGAACGCAGCTTGCGAAAGACCAGCCAACCTCCGAACGCCGCGATCAGCGCGTAACTTGCGATCTCAAGCGAGCGGGTGGCATCCGTCATGCTGATCGACGAGCCCCGCAACAGGAGATAGACGGCGCCGATGAGGAGGATCGCCACCACGCCCTGCAGGATCGAGGAGAGAAAGGAGAGGACGACGCCGCGGCGAAGTTCCGTCTCGTTGGCGATCATGTAGGAGGAAATCACCGCCTTGCCATGCCCGGGACCCGCCGCATGGAAGACGCCATAGGCGAAGGAGAGGCCGATCAGCGACCAGAGTTGCCACGGGTTCTCGCGCATGCCCTTGAGCGTGCCTGTGAGCAGCCGGTAGAAGCTCTGTTGCTCCATGTTGACCCAGGCAAAGAAGCTGCCGAGGAAACCCGTTGTCTGGACCGACGGTTCGGCGGTGCCGATGCCGAGGGGCGATTGCGCCGCGGCCGCTGTTGCGGAAAGGGCCGCCAGGAAGAGCGCGGCCATCAGCGGTCCGCCAATCTTGCGTGCGTTCAGCATTTGACCTCGATCCTGGTTGCAAAAAGCTTCGACATGTCGGTGCCCGTCGGGTCGTTCCAGAAGGCGTCGGTCAGCGTGTCCTTGTTTTCGGCGAGCACTTCGTCGGGATCCGGCCTGACCACCTGATGCTCGCAAGCCTCGATCTTTTCGCCGACGACCGTGAGATCGTCGTCGGTCGGGAAGTCCATCGCGGTGTACATGGTCGGGTCGTAGACGCCGAAGGAGAGCTTGCCCTTGAGCGGCATCGCTTCGGCCGGCTTGACCGCAAACATCATCAGGAGCTGGTTATCCTTGTAGTCGACGGTAATGCTGTCCGGCTTCGACACCTTCACCGATTTGCCGTTGTCGAAGATCGTCGTGTAGTAATTGTATTCCGAAAGGGACTCGAGAACCGTTTGGCCAACCTCCTTGAGTTCGTCCGGGTCGAGGGTCGCGTTCGAGTTCTTGTCGAAGTCGAGCACGACACTTGCGGAAAACAGCTCGTCGAAGCGCCAGACATTGCGCAATTCACCGATCTCGCCCTTGTCGTCGGAAACGATCTCCAGCCGCGCTTCGGCGAAAATGTGCGGATGCGCGACAGCCAGGGCGGGCGCGAGGAGCGTGGCAAGGCCGGCCATGACGAGGCATTTAGTTTTCATGAGAATGGAATCCTTTTCGGCCTGAGCCGCGCGAATCGCCTTCGAAATGTACTGCAAATGGGACGGAATTGGGACTTGCGGCGCGGCACCCGGCATGCTCATCGCGCGCGGAACCAGCCGTGCAGGAAATCGACGAAGGTGCGGACCTTCGCCGGCAGATAGCGCCGATGCGGGTAGATCGCGTAGATGCCGCGGTCTTTGGGCAAGAAGTCATCGAACAACGTCACCAGCTCGCCGGACTGGATCTTCGGCCGGGCGATGAAATCGGGCACCGGGGCTACCCCGAGACCGGTCACCGCGGCACGCGCGGAGGCAAGCGGGCTGTTGACCTCGATCGGTCCTCCCACCGGCACCGTAAAGGGCGAACCGTCCGGCTCGACGAAGCGCCAGTTCGAATAGGACCGGCCATTGGTGTCGAGAATGCAGGAGATTTTCGAAAGCTCGGTCGGATGCTTGAGCGGACCGATCTTCTCCACGAAGTCCGGCGAGGCGCAGAGCAGCACCTGAAAGTCATCGAGCTTGCGCGCGATCAGCGTCGAATCCTCGAGCCGCGTGATGCGGATCGCCACATCGAAGCCTTCTTCCACCAAATCGATGAAGCGGTCGTCAGAGACGATTTCGAGCGACAATTCGGGATGTTGCTTGCCGAAATCGATCAGCGACTGGCCAATATCCGCATCCACGAATGTCCTGGGCACAGTGATGCGCAGCCGGCCGCGCAGGTCGGAATTGTTGGCGCGCACGAGATCGGCGAGGTTGTCGATCTCCTTCAGGATCTCGGAGGCCGTGCGATAGTAGGTGTGGCCGGCCTCGGTCAGGGAGAATTGCCGCGTCGTGCGGTTGAGCAGGAGGGCGCCGAGCTCGTCTTCGAGTTCACGCACATATTTCGACAGGAGCGCCTTGGATTTTCCGACGCGCCGGGCGGCGGCGGAAAAGCCTTCCGCGTCCACGACGTCGATGAAGGCACGGATACGGGTCAAGGTGTCCATGGCTGATTTTCTTTCGTCTGTTCGCCGGGCTGATTCGGCCGCAATCGCTCGCCTGTCGAAGGATCATGAATAACGCCGCCTCGCCCGCGCTCGAACCGGTGCACGGTTTCTCAGCGCCGTCGCTCGGTGTACCCGGAGGAACTTCTTTTAACTTCAAAGGCTTGGCGCATTTTTCCCGGCCTGTTTGATTGTTCAGTGAAGGTGAACACCGACAATGTCGTCGGCTTCGGAAAAAATTCAACCGCGGAACGCAAAAAACTCTTGATTACGACAGTGTTTTTTCTTACCTACCCCTTGCCCAAAGTCGCACGTGCCTGTGGGTGTCCGCCGACCCTCGGATAAGGTGAGGAAATCGGTAAGGTACCTGGAACTAACCCCTCCAGTCGCTATTTCGGCCAACCGGGAAATGCGAGGACATCTTGAAGCAACGACGGTGCGGGCCTTTCTGGTGTCTGCCGGCTTTCCAACAGCCGGGGTTACTGAAGAGGCACACCTTCATTGCCGGAAGTGCGGTTGGGATATTCCCTCCAATCCATGGCAGACAAAGACGAATCTTAGCCTTGGCGGGCTTCGATTCACCGTTTCGCGCATCGAGCGCATGCATGGTTCCGGGGTCTCCACCGGCTGGTTCCAGAGCAAGCGCGCGTATGCCCTTTGTCCTCCACAGTTGTGGAGTCTAATGGATCTGGGGAATATGGCTATGACCACTGCACGCATCATCGACTTTCTGAACACCCGACGACCGGAAGGCCCGTGCCTCGTTGTCGACCTCGACGTCGTGCGCGACAATTTCAAGGCCTTCCGCCACGCGCTGCCCGACAGCTCGATCTATTATGCCGTCAAGGCCAACCCGGCGCCGGAGATCCTGCGCCTTCTCGCCGGTCTCGGCTCCAATTTCGATTGCGCGTCCGTCGCCGAAATCGAAATGGCGCTTGATGCCGGTGCGACCGCCCAACGCATTTCTTATGGCAACACCATCAAGAAGGAGCGCGATATTGCCCGCGCTTATGCGCTGGGCGTGTCCCTTTTCGCGGTCGACAGCCATGAGGAAGTCGAGAAGGTGGCTCGTGCCGCTCCCGGTGCCCGCGTCTTCTGCCGCGTGCTCACCGATGGCGAAGGTGCGGAATGGCCGCTGTCGCGCAAGTTCGGCTGCGTGCCGCAGATGGCCGTCGACGTGCTCGTCTACGCCCATCAGCTCGGCCTCGTCTCCTATGGCGTCTCGTTCCACGTCGGCTCGCAGATGACGAAGCTCGATGCCTGGGATTCGGCGCTTGCCGATGCCAAGCGCGTCTTCGTGCAGCTCGCCAAGCAGGGCATCGAACTCAAGATGGTCAACATGGGCGGCGGCTTCCCGACGAAGTACCTCAGGGACGTGCCGTCGGCGGAAGCTTACGGCCAGGCGATCTTCGGTGCGCTGAAGAAGCACTTCGGCAACAACATTCCGGAGACGATCATCGAGCCGGGCCGCGGCATGGTCGGCAATGCGGGCGTGATCAAGGCGGAAGTCGTTCTCGTCTCGAAGAAGTCGGACAACGACAATCACCGCTGGGTCTTTCTCGACATCGGCAAGTTCGGCGGTCTCGCGGAAACGATGGACGAGGCGATCCGCTACCCGATCCGCACCGCTCGCGACGCCGATCAGATGGAGCCCTGCGTGCTTGCCGGCCCGACCTGCGACTCGGCCGACGTGCTCTATGAGAAGAACATGTATCCGCTGCCGATCTCGCTGACGATCGGCGACGAAATTCTGATCGAGGGCACGGGCGCCTACACGACCACCTACTCGGCCGTCGCCTTTAACGGCTTCGAGCCGCTGAAGGCCTATGTGATCTGATCCTGCCTGCTCCCGCCAACCGCGGGAGCGGCGATTTCACAATTCTTATCCGGTCCGCCTGAAGCGGTTTTGATGACGGGAGGCCCCGATGGCCGCTGTTGTTGATGCCATGCGCGCGTTCTTCGCGCCGTCCACCTTTGTGATCGACTCCGAAAACCCGGGCGACGTCGTCGCGCGTGAAAACCTGCTCGACCGTGCCATGGGGCCGGATCGTCGCCGGAAGTCGTCGGAAAAGCTGCGCCGCGGCCGCGTTCCGGCCGAGGGACTTGCGCTTGTCGCACGCGACGAGGATGTTCATGTGATCGGCACGGTGCGTCTCTGGAATGTCGAGGCGGGTGTCGACCGGGAGGGCCATGGCGTGCCAGCGCTTCTGCTCGGTCCGCTTGCTGTCGATCCGGCGCACGAGGGCAGGGGCATCGGCGGCATGCTGATGCGCGCGGCAATTCAGGAAGCCAAGAACCGCGGCCACGGGGCGATCCTGCTCGTCGGCGACGCCGCCTACTACGAGCGGTTCGGCTTCTTCGCCGAGCGGGCACAGCATCTTGTCATGCCGGGACCGTTCGAGCGGAACCGCTTCCTGGCGCTCGAGCTCAAGGACGGCTGGCTCGATGGTGCGGCCGGAATGCTGGTCGCGAGCGGCCGCAAGCTCGCCCTGCCGCCGCTCAGGCGCGCCGCCTGACTTCGCCGCCTCCAACCCTGCGGAGGCGGACAACCAACAGCGCTCCTGCGCCGGAATGGCGCGGGGGCGCTGTAATCTTTTGTGAGATCAGTTTCTCAGGTCCTTGCGTCGTAGCAGACGAAGGCAAGCTTGTTGCCGTCGGGATCGCGCACATAGGCCGCATAAAAGCCCTCGCCATATTGCGGGCGAAAGCCAGGTTCGCCTTCGCTGCCGCCGCCATTTTCTAGCGCAATCCGGAAAAGGCGATCTATGACATCCGCCGTTTCGACAAGAAACGAGGTCATTACGCCATTGCCGACGGTCGCCGCCTCGCCGTTGAAAGGATAGCCCGTGAAGAAGCGCGGAGCCCTGTCGTTATCCCTCCGCCCCCAGGAGGTAACCTGTTCGTCGCAATAGCAGCGCTCCTGGCCGATCAGGGCCATCAACGGATCGTAAAATCGCTCGGCCCGCCTCAGATCCGTTGTTCCGACCATCGTGTACCCGATCATCCCGTTTTCCTTTCTGCACGCATGTCAGGTGGTGACGCGCCGATAGAATGCCAGCGAGCCGGCCAGCGCCAGCAGTGCGCCGCCGCAGACACGGTCGAGCCAGATCGCTCCGGAGCGTTTCAGGAAACGAACCGCTTGGGAGCCGATCAGCGCATAAGCGAACATCACCGCAAAATCGATCGAAGCGAAGACGATGGCGAGAACAGTGTATTGCGATGCCTGCGGCAGGGCAGGCTCGATGAACTGCGGCAGGAAGGCCGAGAAAAACAGATAGCCCTTGGGATTGGTGACCGCGACAAGGAAACTCTTGAGGAAGATTGTGCGCGTCGTGGCGACGCCGCCCTGGCTCTCCCGCTCGGTGGCAATTTCCAGCGTGCCGTGGGAGCGCAGCAGCATGACCCCCAGGAAAGCGAGATAAGCTGCACCCAGCCATTTGACGACCGTGAACCAGAATTCGGACGCGGCCAAGAGCGCACCGAGACCGAGCGCCACGGCACCGATCAGCACGAAATCCGACAGGACCGCGCCGACCATGCCTGCCGTCGCGCGTTTTACGCCATAGCGTGACCCGTTGGTAAGCGCGAGAAGCACGGTTGGACCCGGAGTCGCGATGCCGATGAAAGCAACGAGCGCGAATGCAAGAATAGTGAAGTCGCTCATGGTGCCCTCCCTCGATATGATAACTCGTCCCACAGCTTTGACGTGCGCGCAAGCCTCGGCTGGTCATGCACCGGTAGGCCGTTGCCGGTTGGCTCTTTATCCGCCTGCCGGGCATCTTCTTCCCGCAAGTGAGGGAGAAGGCACTCGCGGCGCTGCCGTCGCCGGCTCGGCGGGAGGGGGACGTCCCTCCATGCTGCTTCCGGGGGAGAGGCTAATTGAGGCCGATGCTTCTTCGTTTGACAGCTCTGACGGTCTCGCATAAGCAGGCGGCGGGTGAGGGCCCCAGCCGTCCGCGAGCTGAAGCTTTGGTGAAGTCCCTCTTTTCGACACGGTCACGCCGAAACGGCATGCGAACCGATGGCAATGCGGGCACCCATCCTCAAAATTGCATGCCGCAACAGGAGACCCTGTCATGACGCATGGAAAACCGACGCTCCCCGCACTCGATGCGCTGAAGGACCAGGCAAAGCGCTTGCGGTCCCGGCTTGCAGCGGAGGGCGAGGCGATCAGCCACTCCAGATCGCTCGAACTCGTCGCCGCCCAGTACGGCTACCGCGACTGGAACACGCTTCACGCCGCCGTCGGCAACCGCCCGCCCTTCAATCCGTGGATGCTGGGTTCGCGGGTGAAAGGCCACTATCTCGGCCAAGCCTTCGAAGCGGAAATCCTCTCGGTTCACGCGATAAGCGCTGGGCCGGGGCGCTATCGCCTGACGTTCAAGTTCGATGAGCCGGTCGACGTTGTCACCTTCGAAAGTTTCTCGGCGTTCCGCCAGAGGGTAACGGCCACGATAGACGAGACCGGACGGACGGTCGAAAAGACCTCAGACGGCCGGCCGCATCTGGAACTTGAGTGGTGAGGCTTGGACACCCCTCCCCAAAAAGGGAGGAGTGGCTTACCCGCGTTGCGGCAAGCGGAGGGGTTCGATTTGGCAGGTGATCGCAGCGCCAAGCCCTCCCCCTTGTGGGGAGGGGGTGGCGATGGGGTGACATCTCGTCAAAATGCGGGAGGCGAGATCGCCTACCCAGCAAGATCCACGACGCCGCAGTCGCCGGCCGCGGAACCGAAGGCGAGCTGGCGGCCGTTCCTGCTCCAGGCCATGGCGGTGATCGCACCGTTGCCGGGTCGGCGCAGCAGCACTTCCTTGCTGTCGGCGAAGCGGGCAGCGAGGATCATGCCGTCTTCGTAGCCGATAGCCACGATGTCCTCGGCCGGATGGCAGGCGACGGTCGTCACCATGATGTTGCCGCGCGTGCCGAGCTCTAGCGGGGCTTTGCCCATCGGGCCGTCCTTACCCTGGAACGGCCATACGATCGCCGCCGGCGCGCCGGAAGATGCAAGCCACTTGCCCTTGGCGGACCAGGACAGCGACTTCACCTTGGCCGGATAGCCGGTCATGCGCATGTGGCGCGCTTCGGCTCCCGCCTTGGCATCGAGCTTCCAGCCGTGCAGCGCGTTTTCCTGCATGGAGGTGACGACGAAACGGCCGTCGGGGGAAAAGGTGACGCCGGTATGGGCGCCCTTCCATTCGAGGTCGGCCGGCTGACCGGCGATCGCCACCCAATGCATGGACACGCCGTTGTACCGGGCAACGGCGATGCGCAGGCCCTTGGGGGCAAAGGCTATGCCCTCGACCGTGCGCTCTTCGGGAAAATCCTTTGTCTTGCCGTCGGCCAGGCGAACATGGGTCGTCTTGCCATAGGCGTAGGCGACGGCGCCCTGAGGTCCGGCCGCAACCTGCGATATCCATTTGCGCGGCGCTTGGGCGACGAGGCTTATAGCGCCGTCGGCGGAGATCCGCATGACCTTGCCGTCCTCGCCGCCGGTCAGGAGGCTGTCACTCGCTTCGTCATGGTCGAGCGAGAGAAGGCCGTCATGGGCATCGATGGTCTTGTGACCATGATCGAGGTGATGGATGGCGCCGGAGGCTTCGGCGAAGAAGGGTATGTCCTTGAGGAAGGCCACGCCGACGACGTGGCCTTCGAGATCGAGCGGAGCGACTGTGGGCATCAGTTAGCCAGGCTCTCTTGTTTCAGCATGATCTTATCGGGGATCATGCCTGGACCTCGCAGGCCTTGAAGGTGCGCTCGAGCTTCTCGCGGTCAAGATCGCGGCCGATGAAGACGAGCCGGGTCTCGCGTTTCTCGCCGTCCTTCCAGGCGCGCTGGTGGTCGCCCTCGATGATCATGTGCACGCCCTGGACCACGTAGCGCTCGGCATCGCCGGCAAAAGCGATGATGCCTTTGAGGCGCAGGATATTCGGACCATCGGTCTGGGTGATCTTCTGGATCCACGGGAAGAAGCGGTCGGGGTTCATCTCGCCGCCGCGCAGCGAGATCGACTGCACCGTCACGTCATGAATGGGTGACGGCCCATGGTCGTGGTGATGGTGGTGGTGGTCATGGTCATGATCATGATGATGATCGTGATCGTGATCGCACTCGGGACCGCAGACGTGATCGTCGTGCTCGTCCTGATCGAGGAAGTGCGGATCGTTTTCGAGCGCCCTTTCGAGATTGAAGGCGCCCTGGTCGAGCACCTTGGTCAGGTCGATCTCGGAGCGCTGCGTGCGGTAGATGCGCGCGGACGGATTGATGATGCGCACTGTTGCCTCGATCCGCTCCAGCTCTTCCGGCGTCACGAGGTCGGTCTTGTTCAAGAGCACGACATCGGCGAAGGCGATCTGGTCCTCGGCTTCGCGGCTGTCCTTGAGACGCAACGGCAGGTGCTTGGCATCGACCAGTGCCACCACGGCATCAAGCTCGGTCTTGGCGCGCACGTCGTCGTCCATGAAGAAGGTCTGGGCGACCGGAACCGGATCGGCAAGGCCGGTGGTCTCGACGATGATCGCATCGAAACGGCCCGGGCGGCGCATCAGCCCTTCGACGACACGGATCAGGTCGCCGCGCACGGTGCAGCAGACGCAGCCGTTGTTCATCTCGTAGATTTCCTCGTCCGACTCGACGATCAGGTCGTTGTCGATGCCGATTTCGCCGAATTCGTTGACGATCACCGCATACTTGCGGCCGTGATTCTCGCTGAGGATACGGTTGAGGAGCGTCGTCTTGCCGGCGCCGAGATAACCCGTGAGCACGGTGACGGGGATCGGCTTCTGCGTGGATGTTTCGGTCATGGGAGCCTCGAGGATTGGCGATGCGCCGCGGGCATCAATGTCGCGTCCTCATATAGGAGATGAAGCGACGTTGCGCAAATGGCGGCCGTCGAATTCGCTGCGCGGAACCGATCCGCCATTCGCCGATCAGGAAAGTTCGTCGACGTCGAAGGCGTTTACATCCTCGAGCAGCTCGATGATGCCCTTCACCGCGTGTGCAAGAAGGACTTCGCCGCGCGCGGCGGTCGCGGCGCCGGCATCGCCCGCGACGCCTTGTTGATTGAGGTCCGACATTTTCCAACCGAATGCATGCGGGCCATAGGCGCGCAAATGCGTGAACCGGGCGATAAAGTCGCTCTGGCGGGAAGGGAACCGGGCGGCGCGCGTCATATCCACCTTGTCGGGGTGGAGCGCCAGCATCACCGACGTCTCGATATCGCCTCCGTGGATGTCGAGCGCCTTGTCCTCGGCGCTGATCCAGCCCTCCGGCTGCCCGAAACGCGTCCAGCTCGTCGCGACCGCGAGCATGCCGAAGCGCACCCGCGCCTCCGTCGCGACGATCGTCATCAGCGGTGAGTTGCCGCCGTGGGCGTTCAGCATGACGAATTTGCGGATGCCGAGGTTACGGAGATTTTCGGCGATCCCGAGCCAGCGGCCGATCGCTTCCTCAAAGGCAAGCGTTCGCGTGCCGGCCACATCCATATGTTCGATTGAGTAGCCGACGGGCTCGACCGGCAGGAACGTTACAGGGATGTCCGCGGGTAGCGCGGGTGAGACGCGCCGAACGATGCCCTCGGCAATCAGCCGGTCGGTTTCGAACGGAAGATGCGGCCCATGCTGCTCATGCGCGCCGAGCGGCAGCACCGCGATCCACTGCCGCCGCTCGGAAGGTGCGAGATCGGCGCAGTTATCGTTCCAGTTGGGCTCGGGCATCGACATTTCTCTTCGGTTCTCCATCCCTTCTGTCGTAAAATTGTTATTTGAGTCATACAGTTCGTAATCACAAGCTGTATTGCTATAAAATCGTGTACGGGATTCGGCGGGAGGTCCAATGGGCAAGAAGAGCAAGGCCGAAAAGAAGGGCAAGAACGGCAAGAAGAGGGACGAGCTTGCTGTCGAGCCGCATGATCTTGCTTCGGTTCTTGTACAGGCGGCGCGCTCGATGCGCACCGTACTCTCCCGCAATCTCGTCGAAAGCGGCCTCTATGCGGGGCAGGACGGCGTCATGCTCGCGCTGGCCGAGACCGACGGCCTGACGGCAGGGGCGCTCGCTGCAAAGCTGGGTGTCAAGGCGCCGACAATGACACGCACCATCGGCCGCATGGAGGCGCAAGGCTTCCTCGAACGCCGGCCGGACGAGGAAGATGCGCGATTGACCAAGGTCTATCTGACCGTGCCCGGGCGCGAACGGCTGCAGACCATTGCGGAGGCCGGTCAGCATTCCGAAAAGCTCGCCACGCGAGGTTTGACCGACAAGCAGGTGCGTACCCTCCTGAAGCTGCTGAGAGCCGTCGACAGCAATCTGCAAGCGGCGAGAGCGCCCGATTGATCCCATGCCGCTACTGCATGTCGCCTTTAATCGTAGCCGATTAAAGGACAACAACATGCAGCAATTCAAAGGCTACAGCGTCCTTTGCGCGTCTGGTAAGACGCGCGGCGCTGTGGGGTGACACTTCCTGATTGCGGCGATCATTTAAACAGTTTAAAGAGGATTTAAAACGGGCTGAAGAGATCGGTGAATTCGGGGGGACATAGTGGCGCAAAAGGTCAAGCTTTCGACAATCGCGGAAACACTCGGCCTTTCGACGGCGACAGTATCCCTGGCATTGCGTGACAGCCCACTGGTGGCGACCGTAACCCGCGACAAGATCAAGGAACAGGCACGCGCGCTCGGCTATATCTACAATCGTCGCGCCGCGAGCTTGAGAACGTCGCGGTCCGGCATCATCGGTGTCGTCGTGCACGACATCATGAACCCGTTCTACGGGGAAATCCTCAAGGCGATCGAGGCGGAACTCGATCGCGACAAGCAGACCTTCATCCTCTCCAACCATTACGATTCCGTCGAGAAGCAGCGCGACTTCATCGAGACGCTGCTGCAGCTTGGCGGCGACGGTGTCATCATGTCGCCGGCGATCGGCACTCCCCCGGAGGACATCCAGCTTGCCGAGGACAACGGCATGCCGGCGATCCTGATCGCCCGGTCGATCGAAGGACTCGACGTGCCGATTTTCCGTGGCGACGACGCCTATGGCATTTCGCTTGCGACCAATCACCTGATCGGCCTTGGCCACCGCTGCATCGCGATGGTCGGCGGCACCGACCAGACGTCGACCGGCCGTGATCGCTACCAGGGTTATGTAAACGCGCTGCGCAAGGCGAATATCCAGGTCGATCCGGACTTGCGCATTCCCGGGCCGCGCTCCAAGCAGGGCGGGTTCGAGGCGGCGGTGCATCTCTTGTCGCTGCCGCAAAAGCCCACGGCAGTCGTCTGCTGGAACGACCTGGTGGCAATCGGTATGATGAACGGCATTGCCCGCGCCGGGCTCGTGCCGGGCGTCGACATCTCGGTCACGGGCTACGACGATCTCGAGGAAGCCTCGATCGCGACCCCGGCGCTGACGACTGTCTGGAACGGCCAGGCCGATGTCGGCCGCAGCGCTGCGCGAGCGCTGCTCGACAAACTTTCCGGCAGCCATGAGCCGGATGGAATCCATTTGATAAAGCCGGAGATGCGCATTCGCCAGTCGACCGGCCCGCTACGCGTGACCGCCTGAGCGCATCTCCCGAAAGGAGTAACGATGTCGGAGGCTCGCCCCAGAATTCTCGTGCCCGGCAAGATCAACCAGCGCATTCTCGACCGGCTTCCGGAAATGTTCGAGACCGTGCGCATCGAGCGGGCCGATGTGGAACTGGTGACGCCGGAGATGGCGGACGTCGCCGGCGTGGCGGTTTCCGGCCGCCTGCCGGTGGAGCTGATGGATGCGTTACCCCGCCTCGAGATCATCGGCAATTTCGGCGTTGGCTATGACGGGGTTGATGTCGCCCGGGCGGCGGCACGAGGGATCGTCGTCACCAATACGCCCGATGTCCTGACCGAAGAAGTTGCCGACACGGCGGTCGGACTGCTCCTCAATACGCTGCGGCGCCTGCCGCAGGCCGAGCAATGGCTGCGGCAGGGCCGCTGGGTGCGGGAAGGGGCGTTTCCTCTATCGCCGCTTTCGCTCCGGGGGCGCAAGGTTGGACTTTTCGGCCTCGGGCGGATCGGCCTTGCGATCGCCAGGAGGCTGGAGGCCTTCGCTGTTCCGATCGCCTACCACACGCGCTCGCCGCGCGAGGGGCTTGCCTATGCCTATCATTCGAGCCTCAAGAGCCTCGCCGAAGCCGTCGACACGATGATCGTGATCGTGCCGGGCACGCCAAGCACGCTGAAGGCCGTCAACGCCGACATCCTGGCCGCGCTCGGGCCTGAGGGTGTGCTGATCAATGTCGGCCGCGGCTCGACCGTGGACGAGGCGGCGCTCGTTGCCGCTCTTCAGAATGGCGTCATCGCCGGGGCGGGGCTCGACGTCTTCGAAAATGAACCCCACGTGCCGGAGGCATTGCTGACCCTTCCGAACGTATCGCTTCTGCCGCATGTGGCCTCCGCTTCGGTGGCAACCCGCAATGCGATGTCCGATCTCGTCGTCGACAATCTGAAGGCCTGGTTTTCGACGGGAGAGGCCCTTACGCCGGTCGTTGAAACACCGTTCCGGCGCAAAGGGTGAAGTTCAGCCCTTTGCCTCTCTATAGGCACGCACCGCATCGCCGAAGGCCTTGAAAAGCGAGGCGGAAGGCGCGTCGGTTCTGACCCAATATTCCGGATGCCATTGCACGCCGACCGCGAAGGCTTTGGCGCCGATGACCGACACCGCCTCGATCGTGCCGTCATCGGCAACCGCTTCGACGGCGAGGCGCGGCGCGGTCGCGGCGATTGCCTGCCGGTGCAGCGAGTTGACCCTGATACGGCCGGCGCCGAGAACGGGCGCCAGGCAGCTTCCTTCCTTGACGATCACATCCTGGCGAATGCCGTAGGCGATGTCGAGTTCGGGCACGTCCGGCTTGCGATGATCCCAGATACCGGGCTGGTCCTGAATTTCGGTCGCGAGCGTGCCGCCAAGCGCCACATTGAGCTCCTGAATGCCGCGGCAGATCGCAAACAGCGGAACGCCGCGATCAAGCGCACGGCGGATCAACGGCAGGCTGGTGGCATCACGGCCGGGATCGAACGGACCGTCGGCATCCGTCGCTTGCCTTCCATACAGCGAAGGGTGGACATTGGAGCGTGCCCCGCTGGCGAGAACGCCATCCACACGGTCGAGGATCTCGTCGATGTCATTACCGGTTTCGAGTGCCGGAATGAGAAACGGCATGACGCCGGCGCCTTCGACGGCCGCGCGCACATATTGATTTGCGGCAACATGCCAGACATTGCCGTCGAATTCGCGAAAATCGCAAGGGATCGCAACGACAGGTTTCGACATCATCAATCTCCGTTTCCGTTCCGAAAGCCTTGCAGCCAGATATCGGTGAAAGTCAACTGCGAGATTCGCGCTCGACGATCCGCTACCGGTGACTGGGCTTTTCTGGCAGGCTAAGGTAAGAAGGTGGAAGGAATTAAGGGGATTTGTTCAAGGTCGGGTAACCATCTCATCCGGAAAACGGCCGGGGGCGCCTGCCTCAATTGAAGAAATGTCCAAGTCGCAGTCCGAGTTTCCCGGCGTAGAAATACCTATGCGTGGTTGTATAATGCGGCTATTATTACGAGTCTTCTGCAATATTGGGTTGAATCGGTGCGCGTAGCCCAGTGCCGTTTTGCTACTGTCTGGCAATTCGATAGATCTTTCGGGGGTTTAGACGAAATCTTTCGTTAAGTCCTCGACTCTAACAATCCGGCAAACCCGGAGCTTGGTTCATGATGCCCAATGAACGGGGCGCTCTTCCGACAGATGTTTACCTGTCGTCTGTGAGTTCGCTCTATGAACATCGCCGGACGCTGGTAATCGGCATGCTGTCGCACGTCGTGACCTTCCTGCTTGTCTTTCTCAAGACCTCCGATCCCTTCTATCTGATCTGCGCCGCGACCATTGTCGTCGTTTGGGCGCTCCGCAATCTCGACATGACCCGGTTCGACCGGCAGGACTTTTCCGACGCCGACAACGCGATGGTCAGAAAATGGGAAAACCGGTACATCGTCGGCGGCGTCAGCGTGACGCTGACCTGCGGCATTGCCTGCGGATATGCAATCGTCATCAGTCAGGATTCCTTCGCGGAACTTGCGTGCATTTCGGTGACGCTGGCATCGATGATTTCGCTCGTCGGCCGGAACTATGGTTCCGAGCGGGCGGTTCTCTTGTTGTCATCGTCGGCCTGCCTGCCGATCGTGATCGGTCTCTTGACCTTGCGGGATCCCTACATGCTCGTCCTGGCGGTGCTGATACTGCCGTTCATCCTGACCACCTGGACGATGGCAAACAATGTGCGCGCCTTTCTTTACGAGAATGTCCTCGCCGCACGGGAAATCTCGACAATCGCCGGGCAGTTCGACGCCGCGCTCAACAATATGACGCATGGGCTCTTCATGCTCGACGGCGACCATCGCATCGTGGTCGCGAACGAACGCGCCTGCGAACTCCTCGGCCTTGGCGACAAGGCCGTTCTCAAGGAGCGCCTGCTCAGCGAAGTCCTTGAACAAGCGGCCGACCGCATGGCGCTCGGCACGGAGAACAAGGAGACGATTGCGCGACAGCTCGACCTGCTGATCGAGGGAAAGCACTCGCGCGCGCTGATTTCGACGTCACAAGACCGCTTCCTCGAATTTTCGGCAAATCGCCGCGAGAACGGCGAGATCGTGTTGACCTTCGAGGATGTGACCGCGCGTGTGCAGGCGGAAAAGAAGATCCTGCAGATGGTACGCTTCGACACGCTGACAGGCCTGCCGAGCCGGGACTATTTTGCCGAACTTGCCCACCATGCCATGGCTGCCAACGGCGGGCACGGGCGCAACATAGGCTTTCTCCTTATCGACGTGGCGGAATTCAAGCATGTCAACGATACGCGAGGGCATGTGGTCGGCGACAAATTACTTCAGGCGGTCGCCGAACGCCTGAAGTCCCTGACCGGCGACGATGCGATAGCCGCCCGCCTGATGGGCGACGAATTCGTGGTCTTCTTCCCCAACAGGGCAGATGCCTCCGATCTGGAGCAACGGATCCGCGCCGTGCATGCCGGGCTGCGCGGCGTTTACGTTGCTGGCGGTTTCACATTCAATATGACCATGAGCGCCGGTTTCGTCATCGTGCCGAGTGGCGATTTCCGGTTCGAAGACCTGCAGATCAAGGCGGACCTGGCGCTCTCGGAAACCAAGGCAAGGAACAAGGGGGGGCTGCACGGCCTTCGAAAGCGAGATGGACGCCCGCTATCTCGACCGCCAGAAGCTCAAGAGCGATCTGCGCGAGGCACTCAATGCAAATGGCCTGAGCCTGTCCTACCAGCCAATGTTCACGCCGGATGGATCGCGGATCGAATGCTGTGAGGCATTGGCGCGTTGGACGCATCCCGAGCGCGGGCCTGTCCCGCCGAATGTGTTCATTCAGCTTGCCGAAGAAATGGGTCTAGTGACCCACATCACCCGTTATGTTTTAAGGCAGGCGTGCAGGGACTGCACGAACTGGCCGTCGGACATGTCTGTGTCGGTCAATCTCTCGGTCCTCGATCTCAGGGGCGACGAGATCGTCTCGATGGTCACCGAGGCGCTCAAGGAAACGGGGCTGGATCCGGCGCGGCTGCACCTCGAGGTGACGGAAAGCTGCCTGATGGACGAGCCGGCCAAGGTTCAAGGCATTCTCAGCGACCTGCACGAGCGAGGCATAACCATCGCCATAGACGATTTCGGCACCGGTTATTCGAGCCTCAGCTATCTCGATACGCTGCCTGCCGGTATCATCAAGATTGACCGGTCTTTCGTCCGCAACATTCGCGAAGACGCGCGGCGCTTCAAGCTCTTGCGCGGAACCGTCAATCTTGCCCGCGCGCTCGGCCTGAAGACGGTCGTCGAAGGGGTAGAGACAGCGGACCAGCTCCAGCTAATCAACGAATTCAACTGCGCCGATCTGATACAGGGTTTTGTCTTCGCAGCGCCGATGCCGGCCTCCGCGATCGACGCCCTGTGCAAGCAAGGTGCACGGAAACGAACCACCAAGTCGTCCAGCCAGCGCATCGCCTGACGACCCGCCTGCCGTTTTCCGCAGGGCAGGAGTCTCTTCCGCCGCTTCGCCCCGCATCAGGCTTTCATCGTGATCGATTCCAATAAGTTGAGCGGGATGCCGACGGAAAACCGCGCACACTTTCCTTCATCTTGCTCTGAGTCACCCTCAAGCGCCGGATTCACCATAAAATTTAACCTTCTGTTAAGGTTAACAAAAGGTTAAGTGCAGTCTGTATCATTTTGTGGTTGCCAGCTCATCAGCCGTCAATAGGTTAACCCTTTGTTAACTATGGGGGTAAACTTATGGGTGCTGATGGGCGCCAGGCGGAGCCTGGAACTTTTTCCGAGAAGCTGATGCAGCTGCTCGACCGCGTCGAATACAGGCGCGTCGAAACCGGCGAGGACATGGAAGACATCGCGCGGCTCCGATACAAGGCCTACAAGGCCGTCAACCTCATGGAGCTGACGGGATCGACGTTGATAGACGACCTCGACTTCGACAGCCACGCCTATGTCTTCGGTATCTACCTTGACGAGAACCTGGTCAGCACGGTGCGGGTCCACCATGTCACGCCGGACCATCGGGCAAGCACGTCCGGAATCATCTTCGGTCCGGAGATCGATACCTTTCTCGATGCGGGCATGGTTCTGATCGATCCCGGCCGGCTCGCCGTGGATCCCGAGGTGATCGGCGACGAGATGCGGGCGCTGCCCTATCTGACGCTGAGGCCGGTTGCCATGGCCTGTGAATACTTTTCCGCCGACCGCTGCCTGACGGCGTGCCGGCCGCGTCATACGGCCTTCTACAAGCGCATCTTTGCCTCGGAGACGGTTGTGGCGTGCCGGGAAAATCTCGGCGTCTACAATGCCGACGGCGCCCTCTTGGTCGCGCGGGTTCGTGGACAGCGCCCCTCGATCCTCGACCGCTTTCCGGTTTTCGATTCCGAACCGTTCGAGCGCCGGATGATGTTTGCGGACCGCAGCGAAGTGCCGTTCGCACCGCTGACGATCCTGCCCACCGCGCGATTTGCGCAAAGCAGCTACGGCCGCGCTTACTCCCGTGCATCAACGCGCGGATGACCACCGCATGTTTTCCTAAATCGTACCCGATTTAAGGATAAAACATGCGGCAATTTAGAATGCCGCAGCGTCCTTTGCGCGCCTGATCAAACGCGCCGCGGTCCAGGTCATTGCTTTTATGCATGTCGTTGTCCCAAGACCGCTGCACACTTTTGGGTGACATGCATTACAGCGCCGTGCGTCCTTCAGGACGCACAAAGGACGCTGTAACTCTTTGATTCCACGCATCGTGCTTTCCGAAAATCGGGTCCGATTTTCGGGCCGATGCGCTAGGTGCGTCGGCCGCAACCAACGGAAGGGCGCAAACGGGATATCGTTTATGCCGCAGTCCCCGCGGGCGAGTTTTCGTTGCGCATGGCTTTCGCATTGTGTATGCGGAGCTAAAGGACTGTCTGCTTACTCGCTTGGCAGGCGGCTCCGTTCGTGCATCAAGGTTGAAAGGCGGACGTGGCCACTGGCCGCGCCGCGGCATTCTGGGAGAATTGGACGATGGCAGAGCATCATTCGGGACCGGTCGAAACGGGCGCTCCGATGGACTATTCCGAGCATGAGAAGACCTACAACCTCTTCCTGAACGCGACGAAATTCGGCACGCTGTTTTGCGCCACGATGCTGATTGCGATGGCTGCAGCCTTTTTCACAACAATGGGCTTCTTCAGCTCGCTCGTGCTGCTGATCATCCTCAACGTGGCCGGTTTCTTCCTTCTTCGTTAACCGGTTTCTCTGACATTTCTTGCTGAATGCGGGGCAGGAGGGTGCCCCGTCTTCGGCCGTCGGAGGCAATCCGGCATTACCTCACCGCGTGAGGAGCGTTTACGACGGCAGGCGGCGCCTGCCTTCGACGGAAGAGTGCCTGTCACCATGGATGCGGCCCGCCGCGAGGCCAGTCGCTCCAGCAGTCGAACAAGATGCTCGCGGTCCGCTCCGGCTCGACTGTGAGTCGGGAGGGGACTTGTGAGCGAGATTGTTTTTATCGCGAAGGAAACGGACGCGCATGAAGGGCGCGTCGCGGGTTCGGTCGAAAGCGTCAAGAAACTGAAGTCGCTGGGCTTCGACGTCGTCGTCGAGGCGGGCGCGGGCCTCAGGTCGCGTATCCCCGATTCGGAATACGAGAAGGCCGGCGCCCGCATCGGCTCGTCGGCGGATGCCAAGGGCGCCGACGTGGTGCTCAAGGTGCGGCGGCCGACGGCGGAGGAGATCGCCGGCTACAAGTCCGGCGCGATGGTCATCGCCATCATGGATCCCTACGGCAACAACGGGGCGGTCGCGGCGATGGCGGAGGCCGGACTCACGGCCTTCGCAATGGAACTGATGCCGCGCATCACCCGGGCGCAGTCGATGGACGTGCTTTCCTCCCAGGCGAACCTTGCCGGCTATCAGGCGGTGATCGATGCAGCCTATGAATACGACCGGGCGCTGCCGATGATGATGACGGCGGCTGGCACGGTGCCGGCGGCGAAGGTTTTCGTCATGGGCGCCGGCGTCGCCGGGCTGCAGGCGATCGCCACCGCGCGGCGCCTCGGTGCGGTCGTCTCGGCCACAGACGTCCGCCCGGCGGCCAAGGAACAGGTCGCCTCGCTCGGCGCCAAGTTCATCGCCGTCGAGGACGAGGAGTTCAAGGCGGCCGAGACCGCTGGCGGTTACGCCAAGGAAATGTCGAAGGCCTACCAGGCCAAGCAGGCCGCACTCGTCGCCGACCATATCGCCAAGCAGGACATCGTCATCACCACGGCGCTGATTCCGGGCCGCCCGGCACCGCGGCTCGTGACCCGCGAGATGCTCGATTCCATGAAGCCCGGCTCGATCGTCGTCGACCTCGCCGTCGAGCGCGGCGGCAATGTCGAGGGCGCGGAAGCCGGAAAGGTCGTCGAGGTCGGAGGCATCAAGGTTGTCGGCCACCTGAACGTCCCGGGTCGTATCGCCGCTTCCGCCTCGCTGCTTTATGCCAAGAACCTCGTCACGTTCCTGGAAACGATGGTCTCCAAGGAGACGAAGGCACTGGCGCTCAACATGGAGGACGAGCTGGTCAAGGCGACGGCGCTGACCCACGGCGGCGCCGTGGTGCATCCGGCCTTCGGCGGCGCGAAAGAGGGGGACAAGTAATGGCGAACGAACTTCTCGACAAGGCATTGACCGATCTCGACCGGGCGGTCGAAGCGGTCAGGACCGCGGCCGAATATGTGCCGGATGCGGCCGGCGCGGTGGCGCATGGTGCCACGGGCGGCGCGATCGATCCCTTCGTCTTTCGCCTGGCAATCTTCGTGTTGGCGATCTTCGTCGGCTACTACGTCGTCTGGTCGGTGACGCCAGCCCTGCACACGCCGCTGATGGCGGTGACCAATGCGATCTCGTCGGTGATCGTCGTCGGTGCGCTGCTCGCGGTCGGCATCTCGGCCTCGGGCCTTGCCACCGGCTTCGGCTTCGTCGCGCTGGTGCTTGCCTCGGTCAACATCTTCGGCGGCTTTCTCGTCACCCAGCGCATGCTCGCCATGTACAAGAAAAAAGACAAGTGAGGCGGGCCGATGAACGCTAACTTCGCAGCCTTCCTCTATCTCGTCTCCGGCGTCCTGTTCATCATGGCGCTGCGCGGCCTGTCGCATCCGACCACCAGCCGCCGGGGCAATGCCTACGGCATGGTCGGCATGGGCATCGCCATCGCTACGACGCTCCTGCTCGCCATGCCTTCGATCGGCGGCTTTCTGCTGATCGTGCTCGGGCTCGCGCTCGGCGGCGGCGCCGGCGCCTATATCGCCAAGCGCATCCCGATGACGGCGATGCCGCAGCTCGTCGCCGGCTTCCACTCGCTCGTCGGCCTTGCCGCGGTGCTGGTCGCCGCCGGCGCGCTTTATGCGCCGTCCTCCTTCGGCATCGGCGAAATCGGTGCGATCCACGCCCAGGCACTCGTCGAGATGGCGCTTGGCGTCGCAATCGGTGCGATCACCTTCACCGGCTCCGTCATCGCCTTCCTGAAGCTCGATGGCCGCATGTCGGGCAAGCCGATCCTGTTGCCCTATCGCCATGCGATCAACATCGCGCTGGTCGCGCTCGTCGTCTTCTTCATCGTCGGCCTGGCGCTGACCGAAAGTCATTTCGACTTCTGGGCGATCGTTCTTCTGTCGCTCATCTTCGGCGTCCTGATCATCATCCCCATCGGCGGCGCCGACATGCCGGTCGTCGTCTCGATGCTCAACTCCTACTCCGGCTGGGCGGCCGCCGGCATCGGCTTCACGCTCGGCAACCTGGCGCTGATCATCACCGGCGCGCTGGTCGGCTCGTCGGGTGCGATCCTCTCCTACATCATGTGCAAGGGCATGAACCGCTCGTTCATCTCGGTGATCCTCGGCGGTTTCGGCGGCGAGACGGCGGCCACCGGCGGCGACGACGGCATCCAGCGGACCGTCAAGCAGGGTTCGGCCGACGACGCCGCCTTCCTGATGCAGAACGCCTCGAAAGTGATCATCGTGCCGGGCTACGGCATGGCCGTGGCGCAGGCGCAGCATGCGCTGCGCGAGCTCGCCGACAAGCTCAAGGAGAATGGCGTCGAGGTCAAATATGCCATCCATCCGGTCGCCGGTCGCATGCCGGGCCATATGAACGTGCTCCTTGCCGAGGCAAGCGTGCCCTATGACGAGGTGTTCGAGCTGGAAGACATCAACTCGGAATTTGCCCAGGCGGATGTCGCCTATGTCATCGGCGCCAACGACGTCACCAACCCGGCGGCGCGCGACGACAAGACCTCGCCGATCTATGGCATGCCGATCCTCGACGTCGACAAGGCCAAGACCTGCCTGTTCGTCAAACGTTCGCTCGGCTCCGGCTATGCCGGCATCGACAACACGCTGTTCTACAAGGACGGCACGATGATGCTCTTGGGCGACGCCAAGAAGGTCACCGAGGAAATCGTCAAGGCGATCAATCACTAGAGCATTGTGCAGTCAGGTGGAATCACCTGACGTCACACAAATGCCGCAAAAACAAACAGATAGAGCGGCGGCGCGAACGCACGTAAGCTCATCCCGCTCTAGCACATCGGCCCGAAAATCGGACCCGATTTTCGGAAAGCACGATGCGTGGAATCAAAGAGTTACAGCGTCCTTTGTGCGTCCTAAAGGACGCACGGCGCTGTAGGCGAGATGAGGAAGGCTCGTGCAGCCCGCCCGCTTGTGTCCGCCCTCATCCGGCTGCCGCTACCTTTTCCCCGCAGGTGGGGAGAAGGGACTCGCGGCGCCCACTCTCGTTCCTGGCAGCCGTGGACGCCACCCGCACCACGCCGACGGTGTCCCCCGCGCGCGGGGAGAGGGTTAGGGTGAGGGGCAGCTACGACGCTGTGTAGCGAGGGGCCGGCCCGGTTTGATCATTCGAATCGATTGCGGCCGCAATCTCCGGGTCCCAGGTAAACAGCTCTTTTGCCCGGGCGATGCCGCGCAGCGCGAAACGGCCAAGTGAAACGGCGTCGGCACGCAACACGGCCGGACAGGCCTCGACAAATTCCGAGGACATGACAACATGCCGTTCGACCGACCGGCACATCGATGCGATCCGGCTCACCTCGTTGACTGCCGGACCGACGACGGTGAAGTCTAGCCGGTTCTGGCTGCCGATATTGCCATAGAAGACCTCGCCGATATGCAGGCCCAGGTAGATGTCGGTCGTCGGCTTTCCATCATCGCGCCGCTTTGCGTTCAGCTCGTTCAGCATCAGGCGCAACTGCCGCTCGGCAGCGACCGCCGAGGCACAGGCGCTGGCGCGGTCGCCGGCATTGAAGATCGCCAGAACGCCGTCGCCGATCAGCTTCAGGACGCTGCCGCCATGGTCGTGTATCGCGGTGATCACGGTGCCGGCATAGTCGTTGAGAAGTGGAATGACCTCTTCCGGAGCAACCGTCTCGGATATCCGCGTATAGTTGCGCAGATCGGAAAACCACATCACGGTCTCGATCTTCTCCGCCGCACCGCGCTCGATGCTGCCCTTGACGACCCGCTGGCCGGCGTCCTGACCGAGATAGACATCGGCAAGCGTGCTGATGATGCGCACACAGGAGGCCGCCTTGACGGCGAGTGCGAGCGTCGGCAACAGCACCCTTAACGCGTCGATCTCATCGTCGCTGAATCCGTCCGTCCTCTTCGTCGTCCAATAGGAGTAAAAGCAGTCCATCTCGCCGACGCGGCCCCGGTCGGTAAAATAGTGGATCATGCTGATGCAGTCGGTGTAGCCGTCCGCCTTCAGCGTATCGAGGAAATTGTAGGGAACGGACGTTGCAGCGGCGAGCCGAATGCGTCGCTCTGCCTGGCGTTCCACGAGCATGTGATAGAAGATCGAGCGTTGCCAGCTCGCCTGCATTTCGCCGGTGGCGGTCGATCCATAGGGAGTGACCTCGGGGGCTTCCCCGCTTGCGCTGTCCCAAGTGAACGAACGGCCTTCGATTTCAGGATGAAGCGTGTCGATCAGGCCGAGCGCGCGCTCGATCGGGAGTCCGGCCTGTTTGCACCTGTCGCAGAAGCCGGCGAGCAACTCGGGCTCCTCACTCCCACGGATCCCCTGCTCGGATGTCCACAGTATTAGCTCGCGGATCTGCTGGTCGTTCATCGTTCTACCTGTCGACGACATCTGCTTCTGAGCGCCGCGCGTCCAATCGGATGCGCAAGGCTCGCTGGAGGACTTTGAATTGCTGCCGGCACCTGCGGGGCAAATGACCGATGCGATAAACTATTCGACATTTGATCGTTCGGCCAGTTGCGGTTCGCTGTGTCTGACCGGCTGCGAGCATCCGGGTGCGGAACGACAAAGGCCCCGTTTGACCGGGGCCTTGATCTCTTTTCCGCTACATCGCGGATTTCCGGCGTGATGGTCAGCCTGCGGGCGCCAGCGTCAAATGCTCGACGCCGAGGGCAAGGTTCAGCCCTTCCTGGACCTGGACATTCACCGGCTGCAGCATGAAGGCTTTGTTCGTGCCACCGGCAATCACCTTGGCACCGCCGCCGACCGCAAAACTCGCATCGGCCCCAAGGCCGTAATACTCGCCTGCAAGGGCGTATGCGGTTACCGGCGTGCCGGTCTTGGCCAGCACATCCCAGACCATCACACTCTTGCCAGTCGTGCCGACGTCGAGGCCAAATTTCCGGATCATGCCCGCATAGACGGCCGTCGGCGCGCCGTTGGCAGGCCTGTAGGTGCACATCAGGTTCTTCGTCGACGTGATGATGAGACCGGTGCCACCTTCCGAACCGCAGGTGAGGCGGCCGAGCGTGACATAGCTTTGCGCAGCTGCGGGTGCAGCACCCGAAAGGGCCGCAAGGGCGGCCGCTGCGATAAAGGTTTGCTTGATCATGGCTCAGTTTCCGTTATTGAAGCCATGGGTCAAACGGATTTGAAACTGTGAAGGTTCCGCCCGTGCGATGTCCCTTCGCACCCAAGTGAGCACAAAAAACGCCCGCGAGCCTGTCGCGGGCGCCGAAGATCGGAAAGTCCGATCAGGACATCGATTTCACACGGGCGAGACCAGCCCGGGCCGGCTCGTATTTGGGATCGAGCGAAAGCGCGTGCGAATAGGACTTCGACGCCTTGGCCTTGTCGCCGCGGCGCTCGTAGATCAGAGCCTGGTTTGCCCAGGATTCCGCTACTTTGCCATTCAGGTTGATGGCGGTGTTGAAATCGGAAAAGGCATTGTCGTCGTCGCCCTGTGCGACATAGGAAATGCCGCGGCCGTTATAGGGTTCCGGCGAACTCGGCGAGAGCGAAATCGCCGTCGAGAAATCCTCGATCGCCTGCCCATGCTCGTTACGCGCCTGATAGATCAGGCCGCGATTGTGATAGGCGCGGGGGTCGGTCGTGTCGAGCTGGATCGCCTTGTTGAAATCGTTGAAGGCAGAGTCGAGCTGGCCCGCCTGCCGATAGAGATTGCCGCGGCCGATATAGGCGACGTCGTAGCTCGGGTTGAGCTGCAGCGACGTATTGTAGTCCGAGAGGGCGGCCTGCTGGTTGCCCATGTTACGCTGGACGAGCGCGCGGTTGGCATAGGCCTGGTAGAAGCGCGGATTGAGCTCGATCGCCTTGTCGAAATCGGCGAGTGCACGGCGGAATTCGCCGGCACGGCCATAGGCCGAGCCGCGCACATTATATCCTTCCGGATCACTCGGGTTGGAAGCGATGACGCTCGACAGCGAGGCGATGTTTTCCTCCGAGCCCTGCGCCCGCTCGACGCGGATCATCGATTCGGAGTTGTCGGTCTGGCAGCCTGCAAGCAGCAGGGCGGAGCCGAGGATGAGCATGGCAGCAAGCTTCGGCCTGCGCTGGTGGCGGCGGTGCGCCTCACGGATGGCGGAGACGTCCGCAGTCATGGCAGCAAATGTCAAAGTCGATCCCTCAATGCGACAAGGTCCCGAAAGCCTCGGGCTTTCCGTTTACGGAGACCGGCGAATACGCGGGGCTCCAGCCAGGGTTCATCAGATCCTCCGGCGATCCGACCGGCTTATCCCGTCCGGGCGGCTGACCGTCGCAAGCTGACGCATCACGCTAGCTTGCCGACGGACATGGTGTCCATACAAAAAGGCGGCGGCGATATCTCGCCCCCGCCACGACTTACATTAGAAAACGTCGAAAAAACGACAAATCAGCGAGCCAGAAGGCCTTCACGCTGTGCGCGCTTGCGAGCCAGCTTGCGAACGCGGCGGACGGCCTCGGCCTTTTCGCGCGCACGCTTCTGGGACGGCTTTTCGTAGAAGTCACGCATCTTCATTTCGCGGAAAATGCCTTCCCGCTGCATCTTCTTCTTGAGAGCGCGGAGCGCCTGGTCGACATTGTTATCGCGGACAAGTACCTGCACGTGAATCCCGTTCCTTTGTTTCGAGTTGTAAGCCCCACCGCCAGGTAAGGGGAGGCAAAAAATTTGCGTTCGCTGAGCTGACAGCTCGACGATTGAAAAATCGGATAACAGATCGTGCGGGCAAAGTCCAGTGACGACAGCGCGAGCGGGTCGGAAAAAACACAAGTTCGGGTTTCTTCTGCGCTGCCGGCCCTGAATGGCGGCTTTTCGGGGTGTTTAACACGATGTCGCAAGTCCGTCCAAGTTCGCCGAATCGCGTCGCAAAAGAAACGTTGCACGGCTCTCAGATTTGCGATTTCTAACGCCAACAACATGTTTTCTCGGGGTTCATGGAGTAGCAGGCGGATGCGCAAATATTCTGTTTTTGCCGTGGCGCGCGAGGCGCTGCGCGGCCACAAGGGCTGGGGGCCGCAATGGGCCTCGCCGGAGCCGCGCAAGGAATATGACGTCATCATCATCGGCGGGGGCGGGCATGGCCTGGGCGCTGCCTATTACCTCGCCAAGGAGCATGGCATCACCAATGTCGCCGTGCTCGAAAAGGGCTGGATCGGTGGCGGCAACACCGGCCGCAACACGACGATCATCCGGTCCAACTATCTCTATGAAGAGAGCATGGACATCTACGAGCATTCGCTGAAGCTCTGGGAGAACCTGTCGCAGGATCTGAACTACAACGTCATGTATTCGCCGCGTGGCGTCATGATGCTGTCGCACAACATCCACGACCAGCAGTCCTTCAAGCGGCACATCAACGCCAACCGACTCTACGGCATCGATAACGAGTGGCTGACGCCGGAACAGGCCAAGGCCTATTGTCCGCCGCTCGACATTTCCAAGACCGCCCGCTATCCGATCAATGGCGCGGCGCTGCAGCGGCGCGGCGGCACGGCGCGCCATGACGCGGTCGCCTGGGGCTACGCGCGCGGCGCTTCAGACCGCGGCGTTCACATCATCCAGAACTGCGAAGTGACCGGCATTCGCCGCGATGCGACCGGCCGCGTGATCGGCGTCGACACCAATCGCGGCTATATCGGCGCGAAAAAGATCGGCATTTCTGCGGCCGGCCACTCGTCGGTACTAATGCAGATGGCCGACGTGCGCGTGCCGCTGCAGAGCCAGCCGCTACAGGCGCTCGTTTCGGAGCCGCTGAAGCCGATCTTCCCCTGCGTCGTCATGTCGAACTCGGTGCATGCCTATATATCGCAGTCGGACAAGGGCGAGTTCGTCATCGGCGCCGGCACCGACCAGTACAATTCCTATTCGCAGACCGGCGGCTTGCAGATCATCACCCATACGCTCGACGCGATCTGCGAACTCTTCCCGATGTTCCGCCGCGTCAAGATGATGCGGCAATGGGGCGGTATCGTCGACGTGACGCAGGACCGCTCGCCGATCCAGGGCGTCACGCCGGTGCCGGGGCTGTACCTCAACGCCGGTTGGGGAACGGGCGGCTTCAAGGCGACGCCGGGCTCGGCCAACCTCTTTGCCCATCTCATCGCACGTGGCGAACCGCACAGGCTCGCTGCCGGCCTGACGCTCGAGCGGTTCCGCACCGGGCGGCTCATCGACGAGGCGGCCGCTGCCGCCGTTGCGCACTAGAAGGAAGGTAGAGCGACCTTTGCGCGTCCCACGGAATGCGCGGCGCTCTAATGCGAGGACATCCAGATGCTTCTGATTTACTGCCCCTATTGCGAAGAAGAGCGCTCCGAGCTCGAATTCCGCAATGCCGGCGATGCCCACATCGCCCGCCCGACCAATATCGCCGAGATCAGCGACGAAGAGTTCGAGGCCTATTTCTTCCTGCGCGACAATCCGAAGGGTGTGATCTTCGAGAGATGGCGGCACATCCATGGCTGCGGCCGTTTTTTCAATGCGGCGCGTGACACGGTCACCGACCGGTTCCTCACCACCTACAAGGCCGGCGAGCCGAAGCCCGATCTCAACGCAGAGCCGAAGACGAGCGCACAGGTCGAAACCTACGAGGCCCTTGAAGGAGCAGCACAATGAGCGGGGTCAATCGCATTTCGGGTGCGGGACGCCTGACGCCCGCCCGCACCGCGAGGTTCACCTTCGACGGTCGGACGCTGACGGCGCTCGAGGGCGATACGGTCGCCTCGGCGCTGCTTGCCCACGGCATCCACCTTGTCGGCCGGTCGTTCAAGTACCACCGTCCGCGCGGCATTCTTTCCGCCGGCGCCGAGGAGCCGAATGCGCTGCTCGACATATCGCGCGACGCGGCACGCAGACAGCCGAACGTGCGCGCCACGGTGCAGGAAGTTTTCGACGGAATGAAGGTCTCGTCGCAAAACCGCTGGCCGTCGCTCGCCTTCGATGTCGGCGGGTTCAACGATCTGCTCTCGCCCTTCTTCGCCGCCGGTTTCTACTACAAGACCTTCATGTGGCCGAAGGCGGCGTGGCACAAGCTTTACGAGCCTTTCATCCGCCGCGCGGCCGGCCTCGGCGTTGCGCCGACGGAGTCCGATCCGGACCACTATGCGAGCCGGTATGTCCATTGCGACGTGCTGGTGATTGGTGCGGGCGTTGCCGGTCTTTCAGCGGCGCTTGCGGCCGCGCAGGCCGGCGCCAAGGTCATCCTCTGCGACGAGCAGTCGGAAATGGGCGGCGCGCTCCATTATGACAGCGGCACGGTCATCGACGGCAAGCCGGGCTACGAGTGGGCGCAGGCGACCGGCAGGGCGCTCGCGGAGAGAGACAACGTCACCGTGCTGACCCGCACGACCGCGTTCGGCTACTACAACCACAATTTCGTCGGGCTCGTCGAACGGGTCACGGATCATCTCTCTGCACCGGACAAGGCATTGCCGCGCGAGCGGCTCTGGCAGGTGCGGGCGAAGAAGGTCATTCTCGCCAACGGCGCGATCGAGCGTCATATGGTCTTTGCCAACAACGACCGGCCGGGCATCATGCTGGCGTCGGCGGGGCGCACCTATCTCAACCACTTCGGCGTCGCCGTCGGTACCAAGGTCGGCATCTATACGGCGCACGATTCCGCCTATGAGGCCGCATTTGACCTCAGGAAGGCGGGTATTTCCGTGCCGGCGATCGTCGACAGCCGCGAGAAGCCCGGCGAGGCGGTGTTGGCCGAGGCACGCCGGCTCGGCATCGAGGTGCTGACCGGCCATTCGGTCGTCAACACCACGGGCAAGCTCAGGATCTCGTCGATCAGCGTTGCCCGACGGGGCGGCGGTGCGGCACGCAAGATCGCCGTTGATGCGCTCCTCGTCTCCGCCGGCTGGACACCATCGGTGCACCTCTTCTCGCAATCGCGCGGCAAGGTGAAATTCGACGCCGCAACGGAGCGCTTCCTGCCGGGCACCTACGCGCAGGATTGCCTCTCGATCGGTGCATGCAACGGCACGGACGATCTCCAGGCGACGATCGACGAGGCGCTTGCGGCCGGTGAACTGGCAGCCCGCGCTGCGGGTGCTGAAAACGGATCGCAGCTCGCAATCTCCGGCGAAAATGCCTTCGCCTGGACGGGCGGCATGATCGGCGCAGCGGAAGGGGCGGGGCCGGACACGACGGTCAAGGCCTTCATCGACTTCCAGCACGA
Source organism: Sinorhizobium terangae (assembly GCF_029714365.1). Lineage (NCBI taxonomy): Bacteria > Pseudomonadati > Pseudomonadota > Alphaproteobacteria > Hyphomicrobiales > Rhizobiaceae > Sinorhizobium > Sinorhizobium terangae. The sequence continues at coordinate 3,041,432 of NZ_CP121659.1, read as the reverse complement.
CGTCTGCGCCAAGGACATTCGCCTCGCCGTGCGCGAGGGCATGCACTCGGTCGAGCATATCAAGCGCTTCACCACCAACGGCATGGCGTCCGACCAAGGCAAGCTCTCCAACATGCACGGGCTCGCGATCGCCGCGGAAGCGCTCGGCAAGGGTATCCCGGAGGTCGGGCTGACAACCTTCCGCCAGCCCTACACGCCGGTGACCTTCGGCGCGATCGTCAACCATTCTCGTGGCAGCCTCTTCGATCCGGCCCGCAAGACACCGATGCATGCCTGGGAAGAGGCGCAGGGCGCCGAATTCGAGGATGTCGGCAACTGGAAGCGCGCCTGGTTCTATCCGAAGGCCGGCGAGTCCATGCACGAAGCGGTTGCGCGCGAATGCAAGACCGTACGCGAGGTGGCCGGCGTCTTCGATGCGTCGACGCTCGGCAAGATCGAGGTGGTTGGCCCCGATGCGGCCAAGTTCCTCAATCTGATGTATACGAACGCCTGGGATAACTTGAAACCCGGCCGCTGCCGCTACGGCATCATGCTGCGCGACGACGGCTTCGTCTATGACGACGGCGTCGTCGGCCGCCTGGCCGAGGACCGCTTCCACGTAACGACGACGACCGGCGGCGCGCCGCGCGTGATGCACCACATGGAAGACTATCTGCAGACGGAGTTCCCGCATCTGAAAGTCTGGCTCACCTCGACCACCGAGCAGTGGGCGGTCATTGCGGTGCAGGGTCCGAAGGCGCGCGAGATCATCGCGCCGCTCGTCGACGGCATAGATCTTTCGAACGAAGCCTTCCCGCACATGAGCGTTGCCGAGGGGCGGATCTGCGGCGTGCCGACGCGGCTCTTCCGTATGTCGTTCACCGGCGAACTCGGTTTCGAAGTCAACGTCCCTGCGGACTACGGCCAGGCCGTATGGGAGGCGATCTGGGCTCGGGCTGAACCAATGGGCGCCTGCGCCTATGGCACTGAGACCATGCACGTGCTGCGCGCCGAGAAGGGTTACATCATCGTCGGTCAGGATACGGACGGGACCCTCACTCCGGACGATGCCGGCCTTTCCTGGGCGGTGTCGAAGAAGAAGCCGGATTTCGTCGGCATTCGCGGGCTGAAGCGCCCGGACCTCGTCAAGGACGGTCGCAAGCAGCTTGTCGGTCTCCTCACCAAGGATCCGAAGGTGGTTCTGGAGGAGGGCGCGCAGATCGTTGCCAATCCGAACGAGCCGAAGCCGATGACCATGCTTGGCCATGTCACCTCGTCCTATTGGTCGTCAAATTGCGGCCGGTCGATCGCGCTGGCGATGGTCGCCGGTGGACGGGAGCGCCTCGGGCAGACCCTTTATATCCCGATGGCCGACCGGACGATCGCCGTCGAGGTGAGCGATATGGTGTTCTTTGACAAGGAAGGAGGTCGCCTCCATGGCTGACCAGGCAACTGCAATCCGCAATGCTCCGCTCGCCGGGCTCCGTGGCGGCTCGCCGGCGGCGATCCTGACGCCCGCGGCGCCCGCCTCGCGGATATCCCTCCGCGCGGCACCGGACGCCGTTGCGGCTCTCTCCGCGGCACTCGGGGTCACGCTGCCGACGCGGCCGAAGACCTCTGCCTCGACCGGAAAGCGCCACGCGCTCTGGCTCGGTCCGGACGAGTGGCTGGTGATCGACGAAGACGGCAAGGATTTGATGGCGGCAGCCGCGTCCAGTGGCGTCATGCATTCGGCGGTCGACATTTCCCATCGCAACACGGCCGTCATCATCAGCGGTCCGGGCGCCGAGGTGGCGGTCAACAGCGGATGCCCGCAGGACCTTTCGCTCGCGATCTTCCCGGTCGGCGCTTGTTCGCGGACGATACTGGGCAAGGCGGAAATCGTGCTCTTCCGCACGGCCGAGGATACGTTCCGCGTCGAGTGCTGGCGGTCGTTTTCGCCCTTTGTCTTCGGCCTTCTGTCGGAGGGGGCGGAAGGCGCAGGGCACTGAAGAGGCGTTTTCCTCGAACTTTGCAAGCGGCGGAGCGATCCGCCGCTTTTCTGTTGTAGGAATGCGTATGGCCCCTCATCCGGCCTGCCGGCCACCTTCTCCCCGTTTTGACGGGGAGAAGGGATATGCCGCGCCGCCTAGGTTCCCTCTCCCCGCCTGCGGGGAGAGGGTAAGGGTGAGGGGCAATCTCGCGTCTCGACTTCCCAGAACCGATCACGTTAACTTTTGACTCGATTCGGTCGAGCATGAGCGTGAGAAGCGGAGGGGTGAGCGTGAAGACACGCGCGGCGGTGCTGAGGAAATCACCGGTCGAGAGGCCCTATGCCAACACACGGCCTCTATCGATCGAGACCGTCGACCTCGATCCGCCCGGACCGGACGAGCTTCTGGTCAGAATGGGTGCAGCCGGACTCTGTCACTCCGATCTTTCGGTCATCAACGGCGATCGGCCACGTCCGGTGCCGATGGCGCTTGGCCACGAGGCGGCGGGCACGGTGGAGGCGGTCGGGAGCGGCGTGCGCGATATCGCGCCCGGTGATCGCGTAGTGATGAGCTTCATGCCGAGCTGCGGTCATTGCCTGCCCTGTGCGGAAGGCAGGCCGGCGCTCTGCATTCCGGGCGCGGAGGCAAACGGTAAGGGAACGTTGCTTTCAGGCGAGCGCCGCCTGCGCTGTGATGCGGTTCCGGTGCATCACCATCTCGGCGTTTCCGCCTTTGCCGATTATGCCGTCGTCTCGCGCCACTCGGCCGTCAGGATCGAGGCGGATCTGCCGATGGTGGAAGCGGCCCTGTTCGGTTGCGCCGTGCTGACCGGCGTCGGTGCAGTCGTCAACGCCTGCCAGGTCAAGCCCGGCCAATCGGTTGCCGTTGTCGGTCTCGGCGGCGTCGGGTTGGCGGCGGTTCTAGGCGCGATCGCCGCTGGCGCCGAACGGGTCGTGGCAGTCGATCTGTCTGAGGACAAACTGAAGCTGGCGCTCCAACTGGGCGCGACGGATGCATTCCTCGCTGGCGATCCGGATGCAGCGGAAAAGATCCGCGAGGCGACCCGCGGCGGCGTCGACCATGCGGTGGAGGCGGCGGGTTCGGTCAGGGCTTTCGAGCTCGCCTACCGGATCACCCGGCGCGGTGGCTTGACGGCCTCGGCAGGACTTGCCCGCCCCTCAAGCCAGATCGCCATCCCTGCGGTCAGCCTCGTCGCCGAGGAGCGCACGATCCGCGGCAGTTACATGGGAAGCTGCGTGCCGAGCCGCGATATCCCGCGATTCATTGCCCTCTACCAGCGCGGCAAGTTGCCTGTCGACCGGCTGCTATGAAGCACGGGGCCGCTTGAAGAGATCAACGAGGCGTTCGATCTTCTCGATCAGGGGCGGGTTATCCGCCACGTGATCACGTTCTGAACTTGTGGCTTCGCGATCACCCTTCTTTCCGCAAGCCGGTCCACTCTATCCATCGACCATGGAAGTCCGCCCGACCGATCAGATGTTTCCCGCCGCCGGGCCACGTCTGGAGCGTTAGCGCAGCGCCGGGTCTTGAACCATCCGCTTCCATCTGCAGCCAAGCAAGCGGCGCGTCTGCTGTTGCCGCCCTTCCTGCAGCAGCGATCAGGGCCTCGCCCTCTTGCTGGGCGGACAGAGACAGATATTGCCAGGCGACCGAATGATAAACGACATGGACCGCACCGGGGAAGGGATGGGCGAGGCGCTGTTTCAGCCAGTCCACAGCGTCTCTACGCTCGACAAGGTTGCCATGAGCAGCCGCGATCGCCAGCGCATTTCGGGTGCGCTCGAGCCGGTCCGGCTGGTCGGCCCAGATGTAGGAGAGCAGGCGCAACCGGTGCTCCTCGCTCGCCGGGTCAAGCGGGTTGATGTCGCATCCTGCGCGTCCGACGATTTCGACCGATCCGTCGGGCGGCGCTGCTCCGGACCACTGGGGCGAGATGACGACGCCGGATTCCATGTCGCCCCACTGCCCGCCGGAAAGGTCGTAGCCGTAGCGATCCCAGTGCAGGTTGAGACCGGCACTGGCACCAACTTCTGAAAGGACAAGTGGTTTGCCAAAGCCGCGTGCGACCGTGAGAAAGCCGGCAAGCAGCGCACCTGAGCGGCGCACTTCGTTCGTCTGCGGTGCGGAAGTGAGCCGCTCCAGGATAAAATCGGCGTGCGTCCGAAAGGCCGCTTCGCACGCGGCCCAGAGCGTTTCGTCGTCTGTGACATTCGGCGGATAACATGAAGTCAGCCTGTCGTCGCGTCTCGACAACACAAGGGCATGAAGCGCACCGCACAGCCGCAGCGGTACGGAGTCTGCCTCGGGCCGCGGATTGCCCTCCCAGCTCAGGACGCGGCTGCCGACCGCACGTTCACCATCAAGGCGCTCGGCCGCCAACCGGCAGAGCCGGGCCATGAAAGGCGAGTCGAGTTCTTCGCAGGCCTTGCCCTGGCTACGAAAGGCCCGACGGACCCGCTCCTCGGCCCCCGTTTTCTCAGGCATCCGCCGGCCGGTCCTTCGGGTCGAACTGGATGATTGTCTGCCATGTCGCCGTCAGGGCGGGCTTGCGCTCGCCCTCGATCTCGACGGTTACGTCATAGGTAATCATCAACATTCCGGCGCCGCGAAAGCGGGCGTCTGCCATGGCGAACCGGCCGCGCACCTTGGCGCCGCTCTTTACCGGCGCGATGAAGCGGACCTTGTCGAAGCCGTAATTGATGCCCATCGTCTGTTCGCGAATCTTCGGCAGGCAATTGTAGTTCATCGCTGAAAGCAGCGACAGCGACAGGAAGCCGTGGGCGATCGTGCCTCCGAAGGGCGTCTCTGCCGCGGCGCGCTCCGGATCGGTGTGGATGAACTGGAAGTCGCCCGTCGCCTCGGCAAAACTATCGATGGTCTTCTGCGTCACGGTAATCCAGTCGGAGACACCGAGCTCCTTGCCGATCAGCCCCTTGATCTCTGAAAGCGAAATGTCGTGCGGCATATGCTTGTCCCGATCGCCTCTAGAATGATTTAGAGCGGGACGCGGGCGGAAAAACCGCTCGCACCATTCCTCATCCCACTCATAGCGCCCAACCGATCTATAGGCTGGTCGGGGGAATACTGGCAAGTGGTAGTAAAAACTCAGAAAACTTCGACAAAGAAGGTGACCGAGCGGGGGGCGACGGACGGGGTTGCCGCCGTCCCGGAAAGCGCATCGCACCACTTGCCGTTGAGGCTTGCGGGAAGCTGAAAGGGATGCGGTGCGTGACCGCGGTTTATGACTACCGCGAGCCGGGTCGCCCGTCGCTGCGCCCGGTCGCCGGTCGCAAGCATCATGACGAGATTGTCAGTCGCCGGGTGTTCCCAATCCTCGACCGTCATTGGATGACCGTCGAGACGCAGCCAGGCGACGTCGCCCTTCCCGGTGAGGAAGTGCGTCTCCGCGAAGACATCGAAACGCCGCCGCATCGCTGAGAGCGCGGCTGTGTGGTCGATGAGCTTCCGGTCGAGCTTTGTCCAATCGAGCCAGGTGAGGCCGTTATCCTGCGCATAGGCATTGTTGTTGCCGCCCTGGCTGCGCCCGCCTTCGTCGCCGGCGGTGAGCATGATCGTTCCGCGCGAAGCGAAAAGCGTGCTGATCAGCGCCATGGCGTCTGCCTGCCTCGCTGTCGCGATTTCCGGATCGTCAATGGGGCCTTCGGCGCCATTGTTCCACGAATAATTCTCGTTGTGGCCGTCACCATTGTCTTCGCCGTTCGCCTCGTTGTGCTTGCGCGCATAAGCGGTGAGATCCGTCAGCGTGAAGCCGTCATGCGCGGCGATGAAGTTGACGCTGCGGGTCGCCGTCTCGCCCCACCGCGAGAACGTATCGGAGGAGCCGGCGAGTGCGGTCGCGAGCGCGCCGATCGCATGCCGGTCGCCGCGCCAGTAGCGGCGAATGTCGTCCCGCGTGCGGTCGTTCCATTCGAGGAAGGGTTCGGGGAAGTTGCCGAGCTGGTAGCCGCCGGGACCGGTATCCCAGGGCTCCGCGATGAGAATGCGGTCGCCAAGGACCGAATCCGCGGCGATCGCCGCAAAGAGAGCGGCGTCGCGGTGAAAGCCGCTCATATCACGCCCGAGGATCGAGGCGAGGTCGAAGCGGAAGCCGTCGACGCCGGCGGCAAGCACAAAATGGCGGAGGCTGGCGAGAATGAGATCCCGGACCACCGGATGGTCGCAGGCTATCGTATTGCCGCAGCCGGTGTCGTTGATGAGTTCTCCGGGCTGGTCGGTCACATGGCGGTAATAGGTAAGATTGTCGAGCCCGCGCATGGAAAGGGTCGTGCCGAGGCGGTCGCTCTCGCCGGAATGGTTGAAGACGAGGTCGAGGATGACGCCGATGCCGGCCTTGTGCAGCGTCTCGACAGTGTTGCGCAGTTCCTTGACGCCGCCGGGCACGAGCCTCGGATCGAGCGCCATTGGGACGATCGGATTGTAGCCCCAGCCGTTGTGAAGGCCGAGCGACGGCAGATGCCGCTCGTCGATCCAGGCGACGATCGGCATCAGTTCGACGGCCGAGACGCCAAGGCGCTTCAGGTGGTCAATGATCACCGGTTGCGCCAGGGCGGCGACAGTGCCCCGCTTTTTCTCGGGAATATCCGAGTGCAGAATGGTGAACGGTTTGACCGCCACCTCGTAGATCAATCCGCCAGGCTCAAACAGCGGCGGCTCCACCTTCACCGCCTCTGTTTCGGTCACGATCGCTCTCGGCACCAGATCGGCGGTCTCCTCACCGAAGATCGTCAGGCGACGATCATGGCGAAAGGGACGGTCGAGCTCGATCGCGTAAGGATCGACCAAGAGTTTCGACGGATCGAACCAGAGCCCATGATCGGGCGAGTAGATGCCGTCGGCCCGCAAGCCATAGCGAGTGCCGACGGGTGCATCGGCAAGCGTCAGGCTGTGAACGTCACCGTCGCGCAGCATCGGCAGGCGGCGCAATTCCTTCGCCCCGCTCTCGTCAAACAGGCAGAGATCGACGCGGGCGGCATGGCGGGACCAGACCGCGAAGCGCGTTCCGTCTGGCGTGCGCGTCACGCCGAGGGGTGGAATTCCGGTCGTCGGCATGAAGGCGTGCCTCTTGTTGGTATTGCTGTTCAAGTTAGTGTCCCTGGCACCCCCCTCTGCCCTGCCGGGCATCTCCCCCACAAGGGGGGAGATCGACTCGTTGCAATCCCATCCTCCAACAGGAACGCTCGCATTGCGGAGCCTCCTATTGGAGGCACTTAGCGGGCCACGTCCAATCTCCCCTTGTGGGGGAGATGGCCGGCAGGCCAGAGGGGGGTAGCGGAGCAGCAGAGCGTCGCCCGGAGCGACCGGGTGGCATACACCTCAGGTAATCACGCTCGGTTGATCGCGACCGGTGCGCGTCTTGATCTCGGCGATCTCGTCGGCCACGGCGATGAGATCGGCAAGTGCCTCCTGCGTGTCGAGGTCGTGGCGTGCCGGGTCCGCTTCGAACCGCTCGATATAGACCCTGAGTGTCGCGCCTGAGGTGCCGGTGCCGGAAAGACGATAGACGACACGCGATCCGCCCTTGAACAGGACGCGGATGCCCTGGTTCTTGCTTACCGATTTGTCGACCGGATCGTTATAGGAGAAGTCGTCGGCGGTCTCGACCGAGAGCGCGCCGAAGCTCTTGCCCGGCAGGGTGGCGAGCTTGTCCCGCAAGGCACTGATCAGGCCGTTCGCTGCGTCGGTGTCGACCTCTTCGTAGTCGTGGCGCGAATAATAGTTGCGGCCATAGGTCGCCCAGTGCTTGCGGGCGATCTCGAGTGCGCTTTCCTTGCGCACGGCAAGGATGTTGAGCCAGAGCAGCACCGCCCAGAGCCCGTCCTTTTCGCGCACATGGTTGGACCCGGTGCCGGCGCTTTCCTCGCCGCAGATGGTCGCCAGACCCTCGTCGAGCAGGTTGCCGAAGAATTTCCAGCCGGTCGGCGTCTCGTAGATGCCGATGCCGAGCTTTTCCGCCACGCGGTCGGCGGCGCCGCTCGTCGGCATCGAGCGTGCGATCCCGGCCAATCCCTTGGCATAGCCGGGCGCCAGATGCGCATTTGCTGCAAGCATTGCCAGACTGTCCGAAGGCGTGACGAAGATGCCCTTGCCGATGATGAGGTTGCGGTCACCGTCGCCATCGGAAGCGGCGCCGAAATCCGGGGCGTCCACCGCCATCATCGTTTCATAAAGGGCGCGGGCGTGTACGAGGTTCGGATCCGGATGATGGCCGCCGAAGTCGGGCAGCGGTATGAAATTCATCACCGAGCCTTTCGGCGCTCCCAGCCGCCTCTCGATGATCTCCTTGGCATAGGGGCCGGTCACTGCGCTCATCGCATCGAAGACCACGCGGAAACCGCCTGCGATCAGCTTGCGGATCGCGGCAAAGTCGAACAGGCTTTCCATGAGCTCGGCATAGTCGCTAACCGGGTCGATGACCGTTACCGTCATGTTTTTGATCTGGTGGGAGCTTTCCAGGTCCAGATTGACGTCGGCGGCGTCCGCGATCTTGTAGCTGTCGATGACCTTGGTGCGGGCGAAGATCGCATCGGTCACCTTTTCCGGCGCCGGGCCGCCGTTGCTGACATTGTATTTGATCCCGAAGTCCTCGGTCGGGCCGCCCGGATTGTGGCTCGCTGACAGCACGATGCCGCCGAAGGCCTTGTATTTGCGGATGATATTGGAGGCGGCCGGGGTCGACAGAATGCCGCCGCGGCCGACAAGCACGCGGCCGAAGCCGTTCGCGGCCGCCATCTTGATGGCCTTCTGGATGACGTCGCGATTGTAGTAGCGGCCGTCGCCGCCGATCACCAGCGTCTGGCCCTCGAAGCCTTCGAGCGAATCGAAAATCGACTGGATGAAGTTCTCGGCATAGTTCTTCTGCTGGAATACCGGAACTTTCTTCCGCAGGCCGGACGTGCCGGGTTTCTGATCGCCATAGGGGTTTGTGGAGACGGTTTTAATCATCTTATCAGCCTTTCGCGAGGAGAGCGGAATAGAGCGAGGCGTAGCGTTCCGCGCTCTTGGCCCAGGAAACGTCGGACTTCATGCCCTGATTTTGCATGCGTGCCCACACTTTCGGTTCGCTGTATGCACGGAAGGCACGCCTGATCGCAAGGCGCAATCCGTCGGCGGTGACCGGCCTGAATTGAAATCCCGTGGCGACCTTGGCTGAAAGCGCAGCCTCATTGGCGTCGATGACCGTGTCGGTGAGGCCGCCGGTGCGCGCGACGATCGGCACGCATCCGTATCGCAGCCCGTAGAGCTGGGTAAGTCCGCATGGCTCGAAGCGCGACGGGATGATGATTGCATCGGCGCCTGCCTGCATGAGATGTGACAGTGGTTCGTCATAGCCGGTCACCATGCCGATATGGCCGCGATGGCGCGAGGCGGCGGCGAGCAACGCCCCCTCGAGCGCCGCGTCACCCGAGCCGAGTATCACCAGCTTGCCGCCGAGCGCCACGATATCGTCCGTCACTTCGGCAAGCAGGTCCATCCCCTTTTGCCAGGTAAGGCGGCTGATGACGCAGAAGATCGGGCCAGGACTGTTTTCCAGTCCGAAACGCTCTTCCAGCGCCCTGCGGTTGGCGACGCGTCGCTTGATCGTAGCCGGACCGTAGTGCTCCATGATGTGCGGGTCGGTTTCAGGATCCCATGCGTCGGCGTCGATGCCGTTGACGATGCCCGTCAGGCTTGCGACTCTGCTTGAGAGGAGCCCTTCCATGCCCATGCCGAATTCAGGCGTCAGGATTTCCTGCGCGTAGGAAGGACTTACCGTGGTTATCGCCGTCGCCGTCTGCAGGCCGCCTTTCAGGAAGCCGACATCGCCGTAGTATTCGACGAACTGCATCGAGAAAGCCTCCGGCGGCAGTGCGAGTTCGGCAAACACCGACGCGCCGAACTGCCCCTGGAAAGCGATATTGTGGATCGTCATCACCGTCGGCATGTTCCGCGCCGAGCCGAAGTGCATGTAGACGGGGGTCAGCGCCGTTTGCCAGTCATGAACGTGGACGAGGTCCGGCTTCCAGCCGGGGATGATATTGTCGCCGGCGATTTCGGCCGCCGCAAGCGAGAGTGCCGCGAAACGGCGGAAATTGTCGGGGTAGTCGCGCCCGGTCGGATCGAGATAGGGTCCGCCGTCGCGGGCGTAAAGGGCGGGCTGGTCGAGGACCAGCAGATCCAGTCCGTTGATCTCGGCCGCAAGTACCGTCGCAGGATGGCCGAAGAGATCGTCGAAGCTGCCGACCTTGTGCTTCTTTTTCAGCTTGTGCAGGACGGCGGGATAGCCGGGCACCAGCGTGCGCGTCCGGATGCCGTGCGGAACGAGAGCCGCGGGGAGCGCACCGACGACGTCGGCGAGCCCCCCGGTCTTGACCAATGGATAGACCTCGGACGCAACAGACAGGATGTTCATACGCGGCTACATTCCCAGCTTGTCGATCATCGATTGGGTGATCAGGCAGACGCCACTTTCCGTGCGGCGGAAGCGCTTGGCGTCAAGTTCCGGATCGTCGCCGACGACCAGGCCTTCAGGAATGACGACGCGGCTGTCGATGACCACATTGCGCAGCGTCGAGTGCCGCCCGATTGTCACGTCGGGGAGAACTACGGCATTTTCGAGTCTGGAGTATGAATTGACCCGGACGCCGGTGAACAGAAGGCTTTTGTTGAGCGCGGCGCCCGAGATAATGCAATCGCCCGAAACGAGCGAGGAGGTCGCCGAGCCGCGGCGGTTCTCGTCGTCATGCACGAATTTCGCCGGCGGCTTGATTTCGGCAAAGGTCCAGATCGGCCAGGTGTTGTCATAGATGTCGAGTTCAGGTGTCACGTGCGTAAGGTCGATATTGGCCTGCCAATAGGCGTCGATCGTGCCAACATCGCGCCAATAGGCCTCCCGCTCGAAATCCGAGCGGACGCAGGACCGGGTGAAGCGGTGGGCGACCGCCTTTCCGTGTTCGACGATATAGGGGATGATGTCCTTGCCGAAGTCACGGCTCGACTTTGGATCGGCGGCATCCCGGCGCAGCATGTCCATGAGGAACCTGGTGTGAAACACGTAGATGCCCATCGAGGCGAGCGCCAGGTCCGGGCTGTCCGGAATGCCGGGCGGATCGGCCGGCTTCTCGACAAAGGCGATGATGCGGTCCGTCTTGTCGACATGCATGACGCCGAAGGCGGTCGCCTCCATCCGCGGCACCTCGAGGCAGCCGATTGTCACGTCGGCGCCGGAATCGACGTGCTGCTGCAGCATCAGTTCGTAGTCCATCTTGTAGACGTGATCGCCGGCGAGGATGACCATGTACTCGACGCCGTGATCCTCGATGATGTCGATGTTCTGATAGACGGCGTCGGCGGTACCCTCATACCATTGCGTTTCGGACACGCGCTGGCTTGCCGGCAGAATATCGAAGCTCTCGTTGCGCTCGGGCCGGAAGAAGTTCCAGCCGCGCTGCAGATGCCGGATCAGCGAATGTGCCTTGTATTGGGTGGCGACGCCGATGCGGCGGATGCCGGAATTGAGCGCGTTGGAGAGCGCGAAGTCGATGATGCGCGCCTTGCCGCCGAAATAGACGGCGGGCTTTGCGCGGCGGTCGGTCAATTCCTTCAGTCGACTGCCGCGGCCGCCGGCGAGAACATAGGCCATGGCATCGCGGGCCAGGGGTTGTGTACGCTTTTCCACCATTTGTCCTCCCCATTACCAGTTCGAGGACTGCTCGGCGGCTCCTGCGACGCCTCGCGGTCCAGATGACGTCCTCCTGCCCCGCCCCTCGTACGGGACGGCTAGTCCTGCTCCAGCATCAGCGTCGCCAGAGGCGGCAGCGTGATGGTGGCGATCGTCTCTCCGTTCGATTTCGTCTCGGCATAAACGGCGCCGCCGTTGCCCTTGCCACTCCCTCCATAGATTTCCGCATCGGTGTTGAGGATCTCCCGCCAGCGCCCCGCGATGGGAAGCGGCACGTCATAGTGGTCGCGATAGACCGGGGTGAAATTAGTGACGACCGCGACGAGTTTTTGTCCCGGAGCCTTTCTGAGCCAAGCGAAGACGGAATTGTCCCGGTCGTCCGCGATCAGCCACTCGAAACCCTCGCCCTCGCAGTCTCGCGCATGCAGCGCCGCCTTCGAGCGGTAAGTGCCGTTCAGGTCGCGTATCAGGCGGCGCATTCCCTCGTGCATATTGTATTCGAGCAGGTTCCAGTCGAGCGCGCGATCCTCCGACCATTCCCGCCACTGGGCGAATTCCTGGCCCATGAAGAGCAGTTTCTTGCCGGGATAGCCCCACATGAAGGCGTAATAGGCCCTGAGATTGGCGAACTTCTGCCAGTCGTCGCCCGCCATCTTGGCGATCAGCGATCCCTTGCCGTGCACCACCTCATCGTGTGACAGCGGCAGCACGAAATTCTCGCTGAAGGCGTAAAGCAGCCCGAAGGTCATGTCGTTGTGGTGGAACTTCCGGTGCACGGATTCGCGCGAGAGATATTGCAGCGTGTCGTGCATGAAGCCCATGTTCCACTTGAAGCCGAAGCCCAGACCGCCCGCATGCACCGGATGCGAAACCTTCGGCCAAGAGGTCGACTCTTCGGCGATCGTCAGCACCCCTTGATGGATGCCGTAGAGGCGGGTGTTCATCGTCTGCAGAAAGCGGACGGCTTCCAGGTTTTCGTTGCCGCCATATTCGTTCGGCACCCACTCGCCGTACTTGCGCGAGTAGTCGAGATAGAGCATCGACGCGACCGCATCGACCCTCAGACCGTCGACGTGGAACTTCTCGGCCCAATAGAGGGCATTGTTGACGAGATAGGCGAGAACCTCCTGGCGGCCGAAATTGTAGATCGCCGTGTTCCAGTCGGGATGAAATCCCTGGCGCGGGTCCGCATGCTCGTAGAGCGCAGTGCCGTCGAACCAGCGCAGGCCGTGCTCATCTGTCGGGAAATGCGCCGGCACCCAGTCGAGGATGACGCCGATGCCGACCTTATGGCAGCCGTTGACGAAGCGGGCGAAACCCTCCGGTTCGCCGAAACGGGCCGTCGGGGCGTAGAGGCCGGTGGTCTGATAGCCCCAGGATGGGTCGAACGGAAATTCGGAGATCGGCAGGAACTCGATGTGAGTGAAGCCCATGTCGACGCAGTAGGGAATGAGCCGGTCCGCCAGCTCGTCCCAGGAGAGCATCTCGCCATTGTCGCGCCGCTGCCAGGAACCGGCATGCACCTCGTAGATGGAGATCGGCTGCCGGCGCGGATCGACCTCGGCCCAATGCCGGCGATGCGCTTCGTCCTCCCAGATCTGCGCAATCTCGCCCGTCGTCATCGAAGCCGTATCGGGGCGCAGTTCCGAGCGGCGGGCGAACGGATCCGCTTTCAGCGGCAGGAGCGTCCCTTCGCTGTCGAGGATTTCATATTTGTACGGCGCGCCAGCCGGGATACCGGGAATGAATATCTCCCAAATGCCGGTATCGGCGCGCAGGCGCATGACGTGCCGCCGTCCATCCCAGTCGTTGAAACTGCCGACCACCGACACCCGTCGCGCGTTCGGGGCCCAGACGGCAAAGTGGAAGCCTTCCGCGCCGTCGTGCAAGATCGGATGGGCGCCCATCTTGTCGAAGAGCCTGAGATGCGAGCCCTCGCGAATATAGTAGTCGTCCATCGGCCCGAGAACGGGGCCGAAGCTATAGGGATCGACGATGACCCATTCACCGCCGCTGTTGACGGCGCGATAACGAACGGGCTGCTCCTTGCGCAGCGACACGACGCCCTCGAAGAAGCCGGCGTCGTCGCGCCGGTTGAGCGTGCCGATTTCCTTGCCGGAGAGGGTTTCTGCCGTCACGGCCTCGGCGCCGGGGATGAAGCAGCGGGCAACATAGTCCTTGCCGGCGGCATGAACGCCGAGAACAGCGAAGGGATTGTCGTGGGTGCCGGAAAGTATTGCCGCGATATCCGCCGCTGGCAGCACACCGGACGGATCGGGCGCTGGGTCCTTGCCGGGCGAATCCGTCATCCAGCGCTCCAGATTTCCCCGGCATATTGCCGGATCGTGCGGTCGGACGAGAACCAGCCCATGCGCGCGGTATTGCGGATCGCCTGGGCGTACCAGGAGGAGGGCCTGGTCCAGAGCTGATCGATCTCACGTTGTGCCTTTGCATAGGCCTCGAAATCAGCCGCGACCATGAACCAGTCATGGTTGTAGAGACCGTCGACAAGCCCGGAGAAGCGATTGCGGTCGTCCGGCGAGAACACGCCCGAGGCGATCGCGGAAAGCGCCTGCGACAGCTCGCGCGAGCCCTCGATAATGGCGCGCGGATTGTGCCCTTCCGCCCGCGCCTGCGCCACCTCCTCGGCGGTCATGCCGAAGATCTTGATGTTTTCCTCGCCCACCCAGTCGCGCATTTCGACATTGGCGCCGTCGAGCGTGCCGATGGTGAGCGCGCCGTTCAGCGCAAACTTCATGTTGCCGGTGCCGGAGGCCTCCATGCCGGCGGTCGAGATCTGTTCGGAAAGATCGGCGGCCGGCACCATCACTTCGGCCAGCGACACATTGTAGTTCGGAACGAAGACGATCTTCAGGAGGCCGCGAACGGCCGGGTCGTTGTTGATGACGCGGGCGACGTCGTTGGCAAGTTTGATGATCAGCTTGGCGTTGTGATAGCTCGGGGCCGCTTTGCCGGCAAAGAGCTTGACCCGCGGCACCCAGTCGAGTTCGGGATGCGAGCGCATCTGGTCATAGAGAGCGACAGCCTCGACGATGTTCAAGAGTTGCCGCTTGTATTCATGGATGCGCTTGATCTGGATGTCGAACATTGCGGAGGGATCGAGCCGGATGCCGAGATTCGCCTGGATGATCTTCGCAAGCTTCACCTTGTTGGCGTGCTTGACCGCGGCGAATCTCTCCTGGAAGTCCGCCTTGTCGGCAAAGGCGTCAAGCGCCTGCAGTGCCTCCGTATTGTCCATGAATTCGTCGCCGATCGCCTCACGAATGAGGCCGAACAGGCCGGGATTGCACTGCATCAGCCAGCGCCGCGGCGTAATGCCATTGGTCTTGTTGTTGATGCGGTCGGGATAGATCCGGTGCAGATCGGCAAAGACCGTCTCTTTCATCAGTTCGGTGTGCAGCGCCGAGACGCCGTT
The DNA here is from genome assembly GCF_029714365.1 of Sinorhizobium terangae. Taxonomy (NCBI): domain Bacteria; kingdom Pseudomonadati; phylum Pseudomonadota; class Alphaproteobacteria; order Hyphomicrobiales; family Rhizobiaceae; genus Sinorhizobium; species Sinorhizobium terangae. The sequence goes on along the minus strand of NZ_CP121659.1, from coordinate 3,026,344 downwards.
GATCGAATGCGAACCGACAAAGGCGAGATTGCCCATGCGCACACGCCGCTCGCCCGTCTCCTCGATCAGCGAAATGTTGCGGATCTCCTCGTCGGTCGCGTGCTTCTGCTTGCGTGCCTCGATCAGGATCTTGGCATTGATGGCGTAGACGATCTGCATGTGGCGCGGCAGGAGCCGCTCGAAGAGGGGCACCGGCCAGCTTTCCAGCGCTTCCGGCAGCAGCGTATGATTGGTGTAGGCGAAGGTGCGGCGGGTGATATCCCAGGCCTGGTCGAAATCGAGTCCGTGGACATCGGTCAGGAGACGCACGAGCTCCGCCACGGAAACGGCCGGATGGGTATCATTGAGCTGGATGGCGACCGCGTCCGGCAAGGACGTGAAGTCCGGATATTGCTGCAGGTGGCGGCGCAGGATGTCCTGCAGCGAGGCGGATGAGAAAAAATACTCCTGTCTGAGGCGCAGTTCCTGTCCCGCCGGCGTCGCGTCGGCCGGATAGAGCACGCGCGTCAGGCTTTCCGCCTTGTTGCTTTCACGCAGCGCGCCGATGTGGTCGCCGGCGTTGAAGGCTTCGAGCAGGATAGGATCGATCGGCTGCGCCGCCCAGAGGCGCAGCGTGTTGACGCGCTTTGCGCGCCAGCCGACCGCCGGCGTGTCGAAGGCAGTGGCGATGACGCGTTCGGCCGGCTTCCAGACGTAGCGCTGAACCTCCTCGTCGATATTGACGGTTTCCACGCCGCCGCCGAAACCGATTTCATAGGAACTTTCGCGCCGTTCGAATTCCCAAGGGTTGCCGTGGGCCAGCCACGTCTCGGGCAGTTCGACCTGCCAGCCGTCGGCCATCTGCTGGCGGAACAGACCGTGCATGTAGCGGATGCCGTAGCCGTAAGCGGGTACGTCGACGGTCGCCATGGATTCCATGAAACAGGCGGCAAGACGGCCGAGGCCGCCATTGCCCAGCGCTGCATCCGGTTCAAGCTGCGCAATCACGTCGATATCGACGCCGAGCGACGCCAGCGCATCGCGCATCTCGTCCATCAGGCCGATATTCGTCATCGCGTCGCGCATAAGGCGGCCGATGAGGAATTCGAGCGACAGGTAATAGACGCGCTTGGCGCCGGTGGCATAGGTCTTGCGGGTCGAATCCATCCACTTGTCGGTGATCCGGTCGCGCGCAACGAGAATGGCGGCCGTCAACCAGTCATGCGGCTTGGCCACTTTCGGGTCCTTGCCGATGCGGTATTTGAGGCGTTCGAGGATTTCCACCGCGAGTTGGCCGGGCTCGGACGACCTGGGTGCGGGGTGCGGCAGTTCGGATGTGGAGAGCCGATTGATCATAAGAACTGTCATTACCTTTTTCTGTTTGCCCTTTTCGCGTGTGGGAGACCGCGGGCCGGCGCCGACCGGGAGTTAGTGCATGTCGCCCAAAAGTGTGCAGCGGTTTTTGGACAACGACATGCATAAAAACAATGACCTAAAGCGCGTCGCATGAGTCCGATTGAACGCAACGCGCTTTAGGGCAATTTATGCATCGATCCGAAGCGCTTGCAACATGTACTTGCGCATAAAGAAAAATGCCGCCCAGCGGGGCCGGACGGCATGAACGGAGCGGTTTGGCGTCGGACTATTCGGTAAGCCGGGAGACCATGGCAGAGGCCCGTTCGCCGATCGCCTTGAAGGCGGCAACGAGGTCGGCTGCTTCCTCGGCCTCGAAATAATGCGCGGTGGAGGAAGCGCAATACTTCAAGAGGGCCTGGCCGCGGTCCGGTGCCATGAACGCGACGCTGTAGATCTGAACCTTGTTGGCCTTGGCGACGTCGCACCAATATTTGGTGACCGTATCGTCGTTGGCGTAGTTGTTCTCGCCATCGGTCATGAAGACGATGTATTTCGTCGGAACCTGACCGTTCTTGCTGTTGTGCGCCGTGTCTTCCGTCGATGCGGTCACCTTGTTGTAGGCGGTCTTGAAGGCGTTGCCGGAAGCCGTTCCGCCTGTCGCGACCAGCGCATTGACGTAAGCTGACGCGCCCGTCGTTCCCCAGGCGAGGCTGCCCGCGGGATCCTGCGAAGCGTTGTAGGAAACGGCGCCGGTGCGCACATAGATCTGCTCCGGATCGGCGAGCATCAGCTGGGCGAACAGGTCGTCAGCGGCCGTCTTCAGAGCATTGACCTTTGTGACGTAGCACGGGCTGGTCGCCTTGAGGTTCGGATACCTGTCCCAGTTCGCCTCCGTGTAATTGGAGCACTTGGACTTCGTCGTGTCGATCGTATTCGTCTTCCAGGCCATCGATCCGGAGCGGTCGAGCACGAGATACATGGACAAGGCGTTCTTGCTCTCGGTTGCGCTTTCCGCCGTTGCCCTGGTTTCGAGTTCGATCGAATCCGTGCCCAGGAGGCGCGTCATCGCGTTGAACTGGATCAGATGCTTGTTGACGATCGAAACCTTGAAGGACTTCCCCTTCACGCCATTGGGCGTCTCGATGATATTAACTTCCGAGGTATTGACATCGTCCCAATCTGGCGCCTCGGAGGCAGCCGCTGCGCTGTCCGCCGACTGGGCGGTTGCTGTTGGCGTCTGGTCACCATCGGCCGGGGTGTCCGCCGAGCTCGAGCTTGCCATCTGCGCCTTCAGGAATTTGCGCGCAATCGCCTTGGCCTCTTCAATGTTGGGCTGCTCGTTCGAGACCAGCGCGGAAGCAGCGGCGAGCGCGGCGGCATCGGTGGCGTCCTGCAACTGGTTCTTGGTCATCAGCATGTTGGCCATGTCGATGGAGACACCACCCGCTGCCAGCAGCAGCGGTGCCACCAGCGCCGTCATCATTCCGAAATTACCGCCGCGGTCCTTCAGCATCATGCCGAAGGACCGGCCCCTCATGGATCGTCTTCCCATCTTCGCGCACCCCAAGAAATACATTGCAAGCTTGGGGCGAGCATTAGCGGCGACGAATTACTATCTCGTTCAGCCAATTGCTTGAATTTTAATGAATTTTGGAAGAAGTTCCATGGTTTCCAATGATTTGCCCGGGACTGGTTGACCGGATATGGGACCCGACTGTACCAATTCGGATCAGCCAACGGGAACGACGTCCACGGCCTGTTCCGTGGTATGGCTGCCATAGCTCTTGAGTATGCCGATTACGGGCGCGACGTCGCCGTAGTCGCGGCCGTGGCCTACGACGATGTGATCCGTGCCGGCCGGAATATTGTTCGTCGGGTCGAGTTCCATCCAGCCGCTCGCGGTGCCGCACCAGAAGCGAACCCAGGCATGCATTGCGTCGGCGCCTTCCAGCCGTTCCTTGCCTGGCGGCGGCAAGGTTCTGAGGAACCCGCTGACATAGCCCGCCGGAATGCCGAGGCTGCGAAGGGCGACGATCATCACATGTGCAAAGTCCTGGCAGACGCCGCGCTTGAGCTTGAAGGCTTCGGCAGCCGTCGTGTTTACGGTCGTCGCCTCGGTATCGTAGACGAAGTCGCGGTGGACGCGCTCGCAGATCGCCGTCCCAATCTGGCGCACGGTCATTCCTTCGTCGGCGATCGCCCGCGCGTAGGCCGCAATCTCCGGGGCGTCCGGCAGGAGCGGACTCGGCCCGACAAAATGGTGCGGGGACTCCGCATCGACCGACCAGCACGCGGCAAGCTGCGACGGCAAACCGGCAAGAGGCGGGGTAAGATCGGCGGTGAGCGCCTGCGCTTCCACCTGAACGCGTGCCTGCATGCGAATGGCGAGGCTGTCGTGCACCGAACGGAAAAGGATGGACGTGGTGGGGTTCGCGAAGAAATCCACGCTTTCGACCCGTTCGCCCGGAGTCGGCTGGCAGCTTATCGAGCCGACGACAAGCCGTTGACGACCGGGGATCGAGGCCGGCAGCACACGTACGAGGTGGCGTCCGCCGGCAACCGGGGCCTCGTAGCCGTAGGTGATCGTCAGGTTGATGTCGTAGAGCATTGGCAAGTGCCGCCTTCGTTGGGCGTTTCGAGGTGGATAGACCCCTCCCCAACCCCTCCCCACGAGGGGGAGGGGCCAGGCGCCAGCTGCGATCTCCTGTCGTTTCCAAGCCTCGCTTCAGGCGCAAGGGTGACGTGGAGTGGGAGACGGTGCGGCAAAGACTGCCCCTCCCCCTCGCGGGGAGGGGTTGGGGAGGGGTAGCATTCGCGTGCCGCGTGACTCATTCCGCTCTAGCCGAGATAGGTTTGCGCGAGCAGGTCCGAAAGCCTTTCGAGATCCCGTTCGAGCTGCTTGTAGACGGTCGCCGTCATTGCCTCCGGCGTCATCACCGCAAGGCCGGAATGAAGCCGCATCGTCTCGCGGTAGAAGGGTGACATCTGACCGTTGACGAAAGCGTTCGGCAAGAGCTCCACCTCGGTCTTGATCTCGTTCAACTGATAGAGAACCGAGCGCGGATTGAGCGGATCGAGGGCGAGGAGGTCGGTGACAGTCAGCGCTGCCGTGTTGACGTTGTAGCGGCGGCGGTGGGTCATGACGCTGTCGCCGATCTCGAGCAGCATGTCATAGGCGCCGTCCGGAGCTTCGGGTCCAGACATATGCCCAAGCAAGCGGGTCATGTGGAGGCCGCGCTCGATATAGCGACCGATCGTCAGGAACCGCCAGCCGGTGAAGCGGTACATGTTTTCGTGGACGAGACCGGCAAAGCCGGCAAGTTTGCGCAACAGAATGGTCATCGCATGCGTGGCGTCGTCGCCGGCCTGCACGGTCGCATGAAACTTCCGCGCCGTCCTCGACAGATCGTTGAGGGCCAGCCAGCCGTCGGGCGAAAACCGGTCGCGGATATTGCCGGCGCTGAAGAGCGCGCTGTCGATATTGGCGAGCAGGCTGTCGGGTACCGGTTGGCGCGTGTTGATGTCGAGGGCCGCGAGATAGTCCGTGACGTCCTTCAGAAGCGGCATTTTCGGATCGGCGGCCTCGGCGAAGCGCCCGTGCCAGGCTCGCAGGATCCTGAGTGCACCTTCCGACCGCTCGATATAGCGGCCCAGCCAGAAGAGATTGTCAGCCGCGCGGCTCGGCAGGCTGCCCGGCATGTTGCGCGTGAAGCTCTCCTCGGCCGGGAGCAGTGTCGTGCGCTCGACCGGCTTGTCGCTGACGATCCAGACATCGGCGGCCGTCCCGCCCGCCTTCATCGCGATAGCCGCCACGTCGTCGCCGGAACCGATACGCGCGAAACCGCCTGGCATGATCTGCCAGCCGTCGCGCGTGCGCGCAGCGAAGACCCGCAAGCTCATCGGCCGCGGCGTCAGCCGTCCGCGCACCCAGGCGGGGGTCGTCGACAGCGTGACGACCTCCTGTCCCACCAGCTTGCCGCCGCCGGTCCCTAGCCATTCCGAAACCGAGGTGCCGTCCTCGCAGAGCGACGTGCCAAGGACCGACTGTCCGTTGTCGTCGAAGAAGGGGCGGGTCGAATAGGCTGGACCGATCACCATGCGCTCGACATTGCCGGCGACATTGTCGCGTTCGGACTGCTGCCCGCACCACCAGGTGGCGATCGACGGCAGCTTTTGCTCCTCGCCGAGCAGGTGGCGGCAGATCGCCGGCATGAAGGCGAGAAGGGCGCGGGTCTCCAGGATCCCAGAGCCGAGCGCATTGACGATCGAGACGGAGCCGGCCCTCAGCGCCTCGACGATCCCGGGCGTGCCGATATGGGAAGACTGGTTGAGTTCGAGCGGATCGGCGAAGGCCGCGTCGAGCCGGCGCCACAGCACGCCGACAGGCTTGAGGCCGGCAACCGTGCGCACCATGACACGGCCGCCGACGACCGTCAGGTCCTCGCCTTCGAGCAGCATGAAGCCGAGGTAACGGGCGATATAGGCGTGTTCGAAATAGGTCTCATTGGCAATGCCGGGCGAGAGGACGGCGATGCGATCGTCCGGATGCTGCTTTCGAGCCTGCAGCGTATCGCGAAATGCGCCGAAGAAGCCCGCCAGTCGGTGCACGTGCGTTTCGGCATAGATATCGGAAAAGGCGCGCGTCGTCGCAACACGGTTTTCCAGTGCGAAGCCGGCGCCGGAGGGAGCCTCGGTGCGATCGGAAAGCACCCACCAGTTGCCATCCGGCCCGCGTCCGATCTCGAACGAGCAGAAGTGCAGGAAATGTCCGTCGGCCGGTTTGACACCGACCAGCGGGCGCAGGAACTCCGGATTGGAGGCGACGAGGGCAGGAGGCAGCAGGCCCTCCCGGACCAGCCGGTTTTCGCCATAGATATCGGCGACCACACGCTCGAGCAGTTCGGCGCGCTGGATCAGCCCTTGCGAAACAACCGCCCATTCCGCCTCGTCGATCAGGACGGGGATGTGGGACAGCGGCCAGCTTCGTTCCGAATTATCCTGGCCGCCATAGGCCCGATAGAAAACACCGGCATCGCGCAGATAACGGTCGGCACGGGCGAAGCGATTGGTGAGATCCGCTTCGTCCATCTGGCCAAGCGCCGAGAGCAGCCGCTGCCAGACCGGCCTGACATTGCCGTCCGGATCGAGCATTTCGTCGGCGATACCCGGAAGGGCGCGATAGCCGAACGCCGGGTCGAGCCGATCCTTCTCTTCCGCCTTTGCCGCCTGTTTCTTCGCCATTTACACTCCTGCTGGACGCCTCAGGTCGAGCGTCAGCGGAAATTCCGCCGGCGGAGCCTCAGGTTGAAGCCGATAGCCACCGGTGGTGTGGCCCCAGGGCTCGAAGCGCGCCAGACGGCGTGCTTCGGCCTCGTTGCCGTTGACCGGAAATGTCTCATAGTTGCGCCCGCCCGGATGCGCCACGTGGTAGACGCAGCCGCCGATCGCTCGATTCGACCATTTATCATAAATATCGAATGTAAGGGGAGTGTTGACCGGCAGGACCGGATGCAGGCCGGAGGCGGGCTGCCAAGCCTTGTAACGCACGCCTGCGACGGCCACACCACCTTTCCCGGTTCGGGTCAGTGGCACGGGCCGGCCGTTGCACGCGACCGTGTAGCGGTCCGGATTGGCGGTTTCGAGCTTCACCTGCAATCGCTCCACCGAGGAATCGACGTAGCGCACGGTGCCGCCGATCGCGCCCTGCTCTCCCATCACGTGCCAGGGTTCCAGCGCCTGACGCAGTTCGAGCTTCGCCTCTTCATATTCCACCTCGCCGCAGAAGGGGAAGCGGAATTCGAGCTGGGCCTCGAACCATTCGGGCCGCAAGTCGAAGCCGTGGGCGCGGAGGTCCGCAAGCACGTCGAGAAAATCCTGCCAGACATGGTGCGGCAGCATGAAGCGATCGTGCAGGACCGTGCCCCAACGCACGAAACCGCCATCGACCGGACTTTTCCAGAAGCGGGCGATGAGTGCGCGGACGAGCAATTGCTGGGCGAGCGACATGCGCGCGTTGGGCGGCATCTCGAAACCGCGAAACTCGATCAGCCCGAGCCGCCCGGTCGGTCCGTCCGGTGAGAAGAGCTTGTCGATGCAGATTTCGGAGCGATGGGTATTGCCGGTGACGTCGACGAGCAGGTTGCGGAACAGCCGGTCCACCAGCCACGGCAACGGGGGCGGGCGATCGGCATCGGGCCGCGGCACCTGCGCGAGCGCGATCTCCAGTTCATAGAGGGAATCGTGGCGCGCCTCGTCGATGCGCGGCGCCTGGCTGGTCGGTCCGATGAAGAGGCCGGAAAAGAGATAGGAGAGCGAAGGGTGGCGCTGCCAGTGGAGCACGATGCTCTTCAGAAGATCCGGCCGGCGCAGAAAGGGGCTGTCGTTAGGGTTGCGGCCGCCCACGACCACGTGATTGCCGCCGCCCGTCCCGGTATGACGACCGTCGATCATGAACTTGTCGGTGCCGAGCCGGCTCTGGCGCGCCTCCTCATAAATCGCCGTGGTGATATCGACGCATTCCCGCCAGTTTGCCGCCGGGTGGATGTTGACCTCGATCACGCCGGGGTCCGGGGCGACGCGGATGACGTTGATGCGCTCATCCTGCGGTGGCGGATAGCCTTCGATATGCACGGGCATGCCGAGCGGGGCGGCGGCCCGCTCGGTCGAGGCGATGAGGTCGAGATATTCCTCGATGCTCGTCGTCGGCGGCATGAACACGCAAAGCCGGCCATCGCGCGGCTCGACGCTGATCGCTGTACGTACGGCGCCGTCGATCTCGTCGCGAGAGGGCGGCAGCGGTGTGGGCGGCTCCTCCGACGGCTGGAAGCGCGAGTGCTGCGCCCGGCCCCGGCTGAAATCCGGCAGGTCGCCGCGTGGAACCGTCGGATCCACCGGATTGATATAGGGATAGGCGGAGGGAGCGATATAGGGCAGCGAGCCGAGCGGCAGGCGATAGCCGACGGGGCTGTCGCCGGGCACGAGGAAAATCCGGCCGCGGCGGGTCTTCCATTTCTCGCTCATCCATCGCCGGCCACTCGCAAGTGCGTTCCAGGCCTGCACCGGCAGAACGTAGCCCGTCGGAGTCGTCAGGCCGCGCTCGAAGACGCGGGCGAGGCGGCTGCGCTCTTCCGGATCCTTGAGTTTCGAATTGGAAGGATCGACGTTGTCCGGAAGGTTTGCTTCCTTGACGATCCACTCGGCCGGGTCCTCATAGGCCGGAACGACCATCTCCGCATCGACGTCGAGCTCGCCGGCGATTGCGACGAGCAGGCGCTCGGCGTCCTGCTCGGTGATGTGGCGCCGGCCGGTTTCCTCCGCGATCAGATTGGCCTCACGCCAGATCGGCACGCCGTCCTTGCGCCAGTAGAGGGAAAAGGTCCAGCGCGGCAGGCTTTCGCCCGGATACCACTTGCCCTGTCCATAATGCAGGAAGCCGCCGGGCGCGAAGCGCTCGCGCAGGCGCCGGATGAGCGTATCCGCCTTCTCGCGTTTCGTCGGGCCGACCGCAGCGGTGTTCCATTCGTCCGATTCGAAATCGTCGATCGAGACGAAAGTCGGCTCGCCGCCCATGGTCAAGCGCACGTCGTTCTCGGCAAGCACACGATCGACCTGATCACCGAGAGCATTCAGTGCTTCCCAGCTCTCGTCCGAAAAGGGCTTGGTGATGCGCGGATGTTCGGCGACGCGGGCAACCTTCATCTCGAAGGCGAAATTGCTTCTCGTCTCCGGATCGCCGAAGAACTCGCCGGATATGGGTGCGGCGTTACGATAGTGCGGAGTGGCGGCCAGCGGAATATGGCTCTCTCCGGTTAAGAGGCCGGACGTTGGATCGAGCCCGATCCAGCCGGCGCCTGGAAGATAGACCTCCGCCCAGGCGTGAAGGTCGGTGAAGTCGTATTCGGTGCCGGAGGGACCATCGAGGGCCTTCAGGTCCGGCGTGAGCTGGATGAGATAGCCGGAGACAAAGCGCGCGGCAAAGCCGAGATTGCGGAGGATCTGCACCAGGAGCCAACTGGAATCGCGACATGAGCCCCTGGCAATGCCGAGCGTCTCTTCCGGCGATTGGACGCCCGGCTCCATACGGATGACGTAGCCGATTTCCTTCTGCAGCCGCGTGTTGAGAGCGACGATCATATCGACGGTGCGCTGACGTGACCGGTCGACGCTCTCCATGAATGCCGAAAGCCTCGGCCCCATAGGCTCCGGCGCCATGTAGATCCTCAGGTCTTCGCTCAAGTCTTCAGGATAAGGGAAAGGCCAATGTTCGGCTTCTTCCTCGACGAAGAAATCGAACGGATTGTAGACGGTCATGTCGGCGACCAGATCCACCTCGATCTTCAATTCCGTTACGGGGTCAGGAAAGACGTAGCGGGCGAGATAGTTGCCGTAGGGATCCTGCTGCAAATTGACGAAATGGTTTGCAGGGGAGACTTTCAGCGAGTGGCTGATGACCTTGGTCTTCGAATGCGCGGCCGGTTTCAGCCTGATGATTTGCGGTGTGAGCCTTACCGGCCGGTCATAGGTATAGTGCGTGAGGTGGTAGATACTGGCCTTGATCGACATGCAGATTTTTCCCCTCGATGGCCGGTCCGTTGCCGGCCATTCATGGGAATTTTGTGCAATGCGAAGAAAGAAAGCAAGCCGAAACCCGGGGGGTGAATCACGGCCGGCTTTCCCGTCTACTCAAACCGGTGGAGGGTTGATGCGGGCAAAACCCTCCTGCCGGTAATAGGGGAAATGCGGATAGGGTGCCGTCGTCGCGCTGACCTTGTCGAGGCGCGCGACCTGATCGGCGGAGAGCGACCAGCCGACAGCGCCAAGATTTTGTCGGAGCTGCGCTTCGTTGCGGGCGCCAATGATGACGCTCGAAACGGTTGGCCGCTGCAGAAGCCAGTTGATGGCGATCTGCGGCACCGTCCTGCCGGTTTCCTCCGCAAGCGCTTCGAGCACCTCGACGATATCGTAGAGCTTTTCATCGTCGACCGGCGGTCCGAAGGCGGCGGTGTCGTGCAGCCGGCTTCCGGCCGGCCACGGCTCGCCGCGGCGGATCTTGCCCGTCAGCCGACCCCAGCCCAGCGGGCTCCAGACGAGTGCCCCGACACCCTGGTCGAGGCCGAGTGGCATCAGTTCCCACTCGTAGTCGCGGCCGACCAGTGAATAGTAGACCTGGTTGGCGACGTAACGGGGATAACCATGCCGCTCGGCGAGCGCGAGCGATTTCATCAGCTGCCAGCCGGAGAAATTGGAGACGCCGACGTAGCGGAGTTTGCCAGCGCGAACCAAGGTATCGAGTGTCGAAAGCACCTCTTCGATAGGCGTTCCGGCATCGAAAGCGTGCAATTGCACGAGGTCGATATAGTCGGTCCCGAGACGCTTCAGTGCCGCTTCGACACCGTGGATAAGGCGCGAGCGGGAGGAGCCAGCATCGTTCGGGCCGTCACCCAGCGGCAGCGACATCTTGGTGGAAAGGATCACCTTTTCGCGTCGTCCCTTGATCGCCGCGCCGAGCACCTCTTCCGAGGCGCCGTCCGAATAGACATCAGCCGTGTCGAAAAGATTGACGCCCGCCTCAAGGCAGATGTCGACTAGGCGGCGCGCCTCCGCGTCGTCCGTCGTGCCCCAGGCGCCGAAGAGCGGACCCTTGCCGCCGAACGTGCCTGCGCCGAAGCTCAGTGCCGGAACCTTCAAGCCGGACGAGCCAAGCCGTCGATACTCCATCTCTCAAACTCCCTTGTCGTCTCGATGTGTCTGGAGACATGAAGATGGAGTTCCCTTCCTTTTGGAGATAGACTGCGGTTCGGAATATCATTTGTGAGTTGAAGTCATATGTCGCGGCTTTCGATCAATCGTTCAGGGGAAATGGAAGTGTTCGCCAAGGCGGTCGAGCTTGGCGCCTTTTCGTCGGCAGCGCGCCATTTCCGCATGACGCCTTCGGCGGTCAGCAAGCTCGTCCTGCGGCTCGAGGACCGGCTCGGCGTCCGCTTGGTCAACCGGTCCACGCGGCGGCTGCAACTGACGCCGGAGGGCTGTGCCTTCTATGAGCGCACCGCCCGCATCCTCGCCGACATCGAGGAGGCCGAACGCTGTGCGGCCGGAGGCGAGATGCCCACGGGCCGGGTCCGGCTGAATGTCAGTGCTTCTTTCGCAACCCATGTCCTGATGCCGCTGCTACCGGAATTCCGCGAGCGCTTTCCCGCCGTCTCGCTCGACATCGTCCAGACCGATGCGGTGGTCGACCTGATGGAGGCGCGTGCCGATATCGCCATCCGATCAGGGCCCTTGAAGAGTTCGGCGCTGATTGCCCGCAAGCTCGGCGCCACGCGAATGGTGATCGTCGCGGCGCCCTCCTATCTCGAGCGGAACGGGACGCCCTCGAGCATCGAAGAGCTCGAGGTCCATAACCGGCTCGGCTTCTGCTACGCGCGCGCCGTCGACGGCTGGCCGATCAAATCCGATGGGGAAACCATCATTCTGCCGGCTTCGGGGACGCTGCAGGTGAGCGACGGCGAGGGACTGCGCCATCTCGCCCTTGCCGGCACGGGGCTTGCGCGGCTTGCGGAATTCACCGTGCGCGCCGACATCGACGCCGGGCGGCTCGTTCCCGTGCTGGAAGACTTGAATCCCGGCGATCTGGAAGAGATTCATGCCGTCTTCCTCGGCCAGGGCGGCGCGCTTCCCGCGCGTGTTCGGGCCGTCCTTGATTTTCTCGCCAAGCACGCCCGCGTGGCGCCGGAACCGGTCGCGCGGCCGAGCGATGACCAGGCTCAGGTTGAGACGGCTTCAGCGTGAGACATACGCAAGGCTTGAATTGGAGAGGGGCGCCCCACGCGGAGAGGCGCCCCTCTTAAAGTGTCATGAGTTGTCGGTCCGTATCCGAAACGCCGCCATCAACGCTTCGGCGCGACAAGGGCAAAAAGTGCGCCCTGCGGATCGATGCATTGGACGATCCAGGAGCCGCCCGGAACTTCCATCGGCTCCAGGACGATCTTCGCGCCGCCGGCTTTTGCCCGCTCGATGGCCGAGTCCAACGCTTCGACGTTGAAATAGTAGAGCCAATAGGGGGCGGGAACCTCCTTCGGCTTGGTCATCATGCCGCCGATCGGGGTGCCGTTCCAGGCGAAGATCTGATAGGTGCCCATATCGCCCATGTCCATTGCCTGGTCCTTGGTCCAGCCGAACAAGTTGGAATAGAACGGAAAGGCGGTATTAAGGTCGCCGGCCATCAACTCGTGCCAGCCGACGTTTCCGGGCGCCATCTGCTCGAGCGCCGGGGGCTCCTCGCTCGTTCCCTTGAAGAGCGCGAAGACCGCACCGTGCGGATCTGTGACGATGGCGAAGCGGCCGACGCCCGGGATGTCATCGGGCGCGCGGTGAACATTGCCGCCCTCCGCGGCGAGCTTGGCAGCCGCCGCATCGACGTCATCGACGGCGACATAGCCGAGCCAGGCCGGCGGGATCTTCATATCGAGCGCGCCCTCGGGCATCGTCATCAGTCCCGCCACATGCCGATCACCGACGGAGAACAGCGTGTATTCGATGCCCGGCATACCGGCATCGCTGCCGCTCCAGCCAACGACACTCTCGTAGAAAGTTTGGGCGGCCTTCGTATCAGTCGTCATCAGTTCGTACCAGACGAATTTCCCGTGCTGACCCGTCATTGTCTCTCCTCCGGTTTCTTGTGGGGATGTGCTGCCATTCGCGGCAGCCGAACAGTGGTTTTCCTGCTACGCGGTTTACTTCTTCAGCGTGTCGTTTGCATGTCGTCGGCTCAAAAACTGCTGCACAATTTTGGGCGACATGCATTAGCGCCGGCGATATTCGGCGGCCATGACCTCCTTCCAGCTCCCGTCTTCGGTCTGGACGCGGGCCGTCAGCGTGCGATGATTGCCGTCGATAAGGGTGATTACGTCCTGATAGCTTGCGGATCTGCCGGGTCGGTCGAAGTCCGGCCCCTCGCAGTTGAGTGTGAGCGTCTTGCGGTCGTCTTCCAGCACGCCGTCATAGACCCACATATGCGTCATCATCGAGCCGACCCAGGTGCCGACATAGCGGTTCGTCTGCGGGTTGAAGCCAAGGGTCATCAGCGACTGGGCGGGGCTGCCGTCCGGCATCGTGCCTTTTCCCTCGCAGACGACCCACAGACCTTGCATCGAGCGAACGTTTTCCGTCCATGGAGTCTGCGGCTGGTCGCCCTCGGTCGGAGGTAGCGACGTCACCTCCCACTCACCGAGCAATTGTTCAAGCCACCGGTGCTCCTCCTGAGGTTCCGCCTTCATCAATCCCTCCAATGGCGAGACGCGGCGCCCCGAACTGGAGCGCCGCGCGATAAAGCAACGCTCGGAAACGCCGATGGTTCCCTGGTTGTCATCAGGCTCAGGCCCTTTGCCTGGGCGCCTCCTCGTATTCGTCGTGGCGGCGGACGAAGTCCATGACCTTACCTTCGTTCCGCCCCTTCGGCGCCCGATCGAGCAGCATGAAGGTGCCGACAAGCTCCTCCAGGCCGCGGGCATAGGTGGAGTAGGTATGATAGACGGTGCCGTCCTCGTCCTTGTAGAAGGCGCTGAGTCCGGGAAGCTCTTCGTAGGCCTCGCTGCTGTCGATTTCGGTGAAATTGTAGACGACCTTGTCGCCCGCAAGCTCGGCGGGCGTGAAGGACACATGGAAGTCGCTGTTGAAACCGTTGCCTTGCGCCGACACCCACGGGAAATGCCAGCCCATTCGCTTGCGATAGGCCTCGATCTTGGCGAGCGGCGCATTCGAAGCTGCGATCAGCGTGACGTCGTGGTGATTAAGATGCGGCAGCATGCCGGCGAAGTGATCGGCCAGAAACGAGCAGCTAGAACAGCCGGCTTCCCAGTCTGGTCCAAGCATGAAGTGATAGACGACGAGCTGGCTGCGCCCGTCGAAAAGCTCGGACAATGTCTTGGGGCCGGCAAGCGTTTCGAAGATGTAGGATTTATCCATCCTGACCCAGGGCAGTGCCTGACGCTCGGCATTGATCCGGTCTCGCAGGTGGGTGTGTTCCTTTTCCAGGGCGAGAAGTGATTTGCGCGCCTTCAGCCATTCCTCGTGCGACACGACGGCATGGTGTGGTCTCATGCTCCTTCCTCCTCATGAAATGTAGCACTTGACTAATTACGTTGATATCAACATTACTCAACCATGTCAAAGTCGCTTCTGGTACCCTTCGCCACCACCGTCCTCGTCAGGGACAACTGTCTCTGCCTGCATGTCCAGCGCGCCGCCCGGGCACTCGCGCGGCGGTTCGACGAGGCGCTTCGGCCTCTCGATATCACAAACGGGCAATTCTCGCTGCTGATGTCGCTCAACCGGCCCGAACCTCCGAGCATGAGCATGGTTGCCTCGCTGCTTGCGATGGACCGTACGACGCTGACCGCCGCGCTGAAGCCGCTTGAGCGTCGCGGACTGGTGGATGGCCTTGTCGACCCTGAGGACCGCCGGTTGCGCCGCCTGAGGCTGACGGCGGAAGGCGAGCGGCTGCTCGCCCGGGCAGTGCCGATCTGGAAGGAAACCCATGCCGAGGTCGACGCGCGGTTGGGCCCGAATGTTCCGGAACGCCTGCGCGCCGATCTTTTGGCGCTAACCCAGGACGGAACGCGAGCCGCCGAGGTCCTATCCGTAGAGGCGTGAACGGTCGGGCCGGCATTTTGCAGCCATTCAAAGCGCTAATGCGTCCTTCGCGCGTCTGATAAGACACGCGGCGCTATAGGCGCCGAAGCGGATTGGGAGGCCTTTCCGTCCGCGTTTCCCGCTCTAACTTTGCGAAAATCGAAGACCTGATGGCACCAAAGGGAGGGGTGATGCCGATGAAGACGACCTATCGGGGCAGCTGCCATTGCGGACGAATTCGCTATGAGGTCGATGCCGATCTCCAGGCGGGGACCAGTCGCTGCAATTGTTCGTATTGCTCGAAGCAGCGTTATTGGGGTGCGACCGTGAAGCCGGAGGACTTCCGGCTGATGTGCGAGGAGGCGGGTATCGGCGACTATCAGTTCGGTACGATGAGCGGCCATCACCGGTTCTGCCCCACCTGTGGGCTGTCGCCCTACGGCCACGGATATGTCGAGGAGCTCGGCGGCGCCTTCGTCTCGATCAACGTCGCCTGCCTGGATGATGTCGATCCGGCCGTGCTCGCGGCCTTGCCGATCCAGTATATGGACGGGCTGCACAACAACTGGTGGAACCCGCCCGCCGAGACACGGTACATGTGATTCAAGCGGCTTGCAACGAAAAGGCCCCCGCCGCGACGGGAGCCTTCTTGCGTTTGCGAGTTGCGCCGATCACCGGTCGCCGAGATCCCGCACGGCGCCGCGGTCGGCAGAGGTTGCGAAAGCGGCGTAGGCCTTGAGCGCGGTCGTCACCTGGCGCTTGCGCTGCTCGGCCGGCTTCCAGCCCTTGGCGTCCTGCTCCTGTCTGCGGGTGGCGAGGTCGGCTTCGTCGACACGCAAGCTGATCGTGCGGTTCGGGATGTCGATGTCGATCATGTCGCCTTCGCGCACGAGGCCGATCGTGCCGCCATTCGCCGCTTCCGGCGAAACGTGGCCGATGGAGAGACCGGACGTGCCGCCGGAGAAACGGCCGTCGGTGATCAACGCGCAGGCCTTGCCGAGGCCCTTCGACTTCAGATAGCTGGTCGGATAGAGCATTTCCTGCATGCCCGGCCCGCCCTTCGGCCCTTCATAGCGGATGACGACGACGTCGCCCGCCTTGATCTCGTTGCCGAGGATCGCCTTGACGGCGGCGTCCTGGCTTTCGAAGACCCGCGCGGGGCCGGAAAACTTCAGGATACTCTCGTCGACGCCGGCGGTCTTCACGATGCAGCCGTCGAGCGCGATGTTGCCCTTGAGCACAGCGAGGCCGCCGTCCTTCGAGAAGGGGTGCTCGACCGAGCGGATGACGCCCTTCTCGCGGTCCGTGTCGAGCTCCTCCCAGCGAGCGTCCTGGCTGAAGGCGACCTGGGTCGGGATGCCGCCGGGGGCGGCACGGAAGAAATTGCGGACCGTTTCGCTCGAGGTACGGGTGATGTCCCAACGGTCGATGGCGTCGCCGATTGTGTCGCTATGCACGGTCGTGCAGTCGCGATTGATGAGGCCGCCCTTGTCGAGTTCGCCGAGGATCGACATGATGCCGCCGGCCCGGTGCACGTCTTCCATATGCACGTCGGCCTTCGCGGGGGCGACCTTCGAGAGGCACGGGACGTTGCGCGACAGCCGGTCGATATCGTCCATGGTGAAATCGACCTCGCCCTCATAGGCGGCGGCGAGGATGTGCAGCACGGTGTTGGTCGAGCCGCCCATGGCGATATCGAGCGCCATGGCATTCTCGAAGGCCTGCTTGGAAGCAATCGTGCGCGGGAGGACGCGTTCGTCTTCTTGTTCGTAGTAGCGGCGGGCGAGGTCGACCACCAGGTGACCCGCCTCGACGAAGAGGCGCTTGCGGTCAGCATGGGTCGCCAGCGTCGAGCCGTTGCCGGGAAGCGACAGGCCGAGCGCCTCGGTCAGACAGTTCATCGAGTTCGCGGTGAACATGCCCGAGCAGGAGCCGCAGGTCGGGCAGGCGGAACGTTCGATGACCTTGACGTCTTCGTCGGAAATATTGTCGTCGGCGGCAGCGACCATTGCATCGACGAGGTCGAGCGCGTGTTTCTTGCCGTGCAGAACGACCTTGCCGGCTTCCATCGGGCCACCGGAGACGAAGACGGCCGGGATGTTGAGGCGAAGGGCCGCCATCAACATGCCGGGGGTGATCTTGTCGCAGTTGGAAATGCAGACCATGGCGTCGGCGCAGTGCGCGTTGACCATATATTCGACGCTGTCGGCGATGATTTCGCGCGAGGGCAGCGAATAGAGCATGCCGTCATGGCCCATGGCGATGCCGTCGTCGACGGCGATCGTGTTGAATTCCTTGGCAACACCGCCGGCCGCCTCGATCTCGCGCGCGACGAGCTGGCCCAGATCCTTCAAATGCACGTGACCCGGCACGAACTGCGTGAACGAGTTCACCACCGCGATAATCGGCTTGCCGAAGTCGCTGTCCTTCATGCCCGTTGCGCGCCAGAGGCCGCGGGCGCCGGCCATGTTGCGGCCGTGTGTGGTGGTGCGGGAGCGATAGGCAGGCATGAACGTGTTCCTTCACGGACGAATGTCATTATGCGGATATGGCGATACGGGAGCGCCGGTGCAGGGTACTAGCGCAAAATTGCGCGCGCGTCATCTTTTGCGTCAGATTATTTCCGCCGACTGAGCAGTTGGCGGTGGGTCGCCGCGTCACCTTAGCGTGTCGCTGGCGCGCGTTGCCGCGGCCATCCTGCGTTTGCTTGCCAAGCCAAGACAACAAGTCCATTGTCATTGGGCATTCATACCCGACAGGCCCTTTCCCGGACGTGTCGGACTTCTTGAGGGTTCGTCCGAGATGAACTGTCACGAATGCGGTTACGAAATACAAAGCGGCTTTGCGTTTTGCCCGAAGTGCGGTGCGAAACAGCAGAACCTGTGTCCGGGGTGCGGCTATTCCTGTCCGCCGCACTTTGCCTTTTGCCCGCGATGCGGCACGCAGCTCGGTGCGTCGGCTCCCTCCGTGCCGGCGCAACGCCCCCGGACTCCCGGCCCGGCACCGCAGGCCGTCTCTCCGCCACGTTCGAGCGCGGACAGTGGTGCCGACCGCCGCACGGTTACGATCGTCTTTGCCGATCTCTGCAGCTTCACCACCCTGGGCGAGCAGGTCGATCCTGAGATCCTGCAGACGCTGCAGAACGAACTCTTCGAGGAGTTGACGGAGGCCGTGGAAGCCTTCGGCGGCTTCGTCGACAAGTTCATCGGCGACGCGTTGCTCGCCCTCTTCGGTGCGCCAGTGGCGCATGAGGACGACCCGGAACGAGCGCTTCGTGCGGCGATGGAAATGGTGCGCCGGGCGGCGCACGTGGGCGAACGCTGGCGCGTGCGGATCGGTCTGCCGCTGAACCTCCATATCGGTGTCAATACCGGCCCCGTTGTCACCGGCGCCTTCGGTGCAGGCGACAGCAAATCCTATTCCGTCACCGGAGACACGGTGAACACCGCGCAGCGGCTGCAGTCGATGGCGGGGCCTGATGAGATACTTGTGGGGCCGGTGACGCACCGCCTCACGCGGCATGCTTTTGCCTATGAGACGCTTGGGGCGGTCACCTTGCGCGGCAAGGCCGGCAGCGTGCAGGTTCACCGCATGAGCGGGGTACTCGACGTGCCGCGCGCGGCACGGGGGCTCGACGCGCTCGGCCTGAGCGCGCCGCTGATCGGGCGCGACAAGGAAATCGGGCGCTTGCGCGACTGTCTTGCGTTGGCCTCCAGCGGTACGGCGCAATTGGTGCGCCTGACCGGTGAAGCCGGGATCGGTAAGACACGTCTCGTCAACGACTTTCTTGCCGGCCTTGGCGAGGAGCCCGAGTTTGCACACGTCGCCGTGCGGCGGGCCGCGTGTTCCCCACTCGGCGAACCCTCCTACGGAACACTCGCCCGGGTCCTGCGCAGTGCCTACGGCATATCCCCGGCCGACACGCCGCAGGAGACAGAGGAGGGCCTGTCCCTGGGCCTTGCCGAAATAGGCTTTCCGCCGGACGAGATCGAACAGCTCATGCCGCTCTTCTTTCATATTCTCGGCATCGACGATCGCGATGGGATGCTGCAGCACGTTGCGCCCGAACAGGTTCGGCGGCAGCTGTTCTCCGCCATCCGGACGATCATGGAGCGCCGTCTCGACCAGGCGCCGCTTCTCCTCGTCATAGAGGACCTGCACTGGGCGGATTCGGCTTCGCTCGAGGCGCTGCGCTTCGTGCTGGACAGGCTCGATCGCCGGCCGTTGATGCTCTTGACGACGCAGCGGCCGGATGCCGGTCCCGACCGGCTGGCGCCCGGCCGCACCAGCATCACCGCCTTGCGCCTTGGTCCATTATCCGCTGCCGATGGCCAGCACCTCCTGTCGGCCTTCTTCGGAGAAGGCGGTCTGCCCAACAAATTGTGTGAACGGATCCTGCGGCGGGCTGGCGGCAACCCGCTGTTCGTCGAGGAGATCGTCCGCAGCCTGATCGATCTGGAGACGCTCACGCGCGACGGTTCCCATTGGCGCGTGGCCGGCGGTGAAGCGACGGTCGATATCCCCATCGGCATCGAGGCGATGCTGCTCGCAAGAATCGACCGGTTGCCGCAGGAGGTTCGCCGGCTGGTTCATTGCGCCGCGGTGATCGGCCCGAGCTTCGACGCGAACCTGCTCAGGAGCATCTCCGTGGCGCCGGCCGAGGTAGACCGGGGCCTGGAATTGCTTTGCGACACGGAAATCATAGAGGAGGCGGGGAGCGAGCGATCGTTGCAGTCCTACCGTTTCACGCAGTCGCTGCTACACGAGGCGGTCTATAACAACCTGCTCGTGAAGCGCCGCACGGAAATTCACGCGACCATCGCCGAGGCGCTCGAGCGTCGCTATGGCGAGAACCCGCAGCGGTTCGAGGAACTGGCGCTGCTCGGCCACCATTTCAGCCAGTCGGCAGACAGGATCAGGGGCGCGCGCTACCTCATGGCGGCCGGCGATCGAGCGCGCCAGCTTTGTGCCAACGAGGATGCCATCCGCTACTACCGGCAGGCCATGGCAGCCCTTGCGGCCTTGGGCGAACAAAGGCCGGAATGGTTCGTCGCCCGCGAGCGCATCGCGGATCTCCTGGTGCCGACCGGTGAGCGTGCCGCGGCGGAGGAGCATTATCACGCGCTGCTCGGCTGCGAGCGGGTCTCGACCGACCCGGTTGCCTCCGCCCGGATCCTCCGCAAGCTCGGCCATCTTCTCTGGGAGGCCGGCAATCGCGAACAGGCACAAGCGAATTTCAGCGATGCGGCGGCCCTTCTCGCAAGCGCGGATGCGCCCGTGGAGAGCGCCTCCCTTCTGCAGGAGCGCGGACATCTTGCTTTTCGCATGGGCGACTATCTTGCCGCGTCGGAATGGGCCGACGACGCGTTGAGCCGGGTCAGGGATTTGGCGCGAGACGCCAGTGACGAGGCGCGGCGCGAGGCGGCCTTGGTGACGGCCGAGGCGTTGAACACCAGGGGCGTGGCGCTGGCGCGGCGTGGCCAGACGCGCGAAGCGATCGCTGCGGTGGAGGAGAGCGTTGCCGTTGCCGAGGCGGCTACCCTGATGCAGGCGGCCTGCCGCGGATACACGAATCTCGGTGTGCTCTACACCATCGTCGATCCGAAGCTTGCGGTCGAGGTCTGCCGACGCGGGCTGGATATGGCGCGGCGCATCGGCGATCTCGGCTTTCAGGCGCGGCTGCTCGCCAACCTGGCCGTGGCCTACTGCACCTTCACCGACCGCTGCGCCGACGACGGCGTGCCAGCCGCCGAGAAGGCGATCGAAATCGACCGCGCCCTCGACCAGCGCGAGCACCTGCCGGTTTCGTTGCTTGTGCTCGGGCAGATTTACCAGTGCCACGACCGCCCGCACGAGGCGCGACGGTTCTATGGCGAGGCGATAGATCTCGCCGCCGAAACGAACGAGGCACAGGTGCTGTTTCCGTGCTATGATGGTCTTGCAGCGCTCTGCCTTGATGCGGGAGATCTGGAGGCGGCCGAGCGCTATTTTACCTTGGCTCGAGACATCTGCGCACGTCACGATCTTGATCCTGAAGCATTGATGATACTGCCATTTCTCGACTAGATCGTTTGATCGTTTCATGGAAACAGTGAAGGGATCCAACTCGTTGGATAACGCAATTCCGGGCGGTAAACCGTACACATTGCCGGAGTTGCACTAAGACATCGGGCTTCGATTTCTGCGAAGATGTCTGGCGCTGGATGATTAGTGGGAGGAGTGCATCATGGTCGAATATCGCAGCACGGGGCCATTGCAGCCGGGCGATCGCGCGCCGAATGTCGTACTCGACGCGATCACGCAGGAAGGCAAGATCGCCATTGATGATTTTCGCGGTCACAAGCCGGTTTTGGTGGGCCTGTTTCGGGGCCTCCATTGCCCGTTTTGCCGCCGGCACATCGCCGCCATGGCGCAGCTCAAGGGTGCGTTGAACGAAAAAGGCGTCGAAAGCCTGACGGTTGTGAATACGCCAATCGAGCGGGCACGGCTCTACTTCCGCTACCATCCCCTGCCGAACCTTCTTGCAGCAGCCGATCCGGAGCGGATTTCGCACCGTGCCTTCGGTCTGCCCAACCTGGAATTCACCGAAAACGAGGATGATTGGCCGCGCAAGGTCGGTATGCAGACCGCGATGTCGATGCGCATCGACATGCCCGAAGAATTGCCGGAGCCAATGGATCCGTTCGCCGCGTCGGAATATCTCGACAAGAAGGACGAATACGAGATAACGGACGAAGACAACCGGATGATCGCCACGGGCATGGGCCAGATGGTCGGACAGTTCCTGCTCGACCGGGACGGCGTGGTGCGCTGGTGCTTCACCGAGGTGACGCCTGACGGCCGCAATATGTTCCGGGCTCCGGCGCCGGAAGAAGTGATGTCGGCGGCATCGCAGGTGGCGCACTGACGGCTCATCGGAGCCGGTCAAAGAATCCACCTTTTTCTGAAACGGTGGATTCTTGACGGAAGGCGGTCTTAGCGCATCGGCCCGAAAATCGGACCCGATTTTCGGAAAGCACGATGCGTGGAATCAAAGAGTCACAGCGTCCTTTGTGCGTCCTAAAGGACGCACGGCGCTGTAGCCTTTCAAGGAAGGCGGGCTTTGGTCAGCCACATATAGGCGGCGGCCGTCCATGAGAAACCAAGGCCGCCGCAGCCCTCACCGGTCACCGGGTCGAAATATTCAGCGAAACCTTCTGTCTCGATCGCCGTAATCGTCGATTTCCTGAGCTCTTCCGCCGCATCCTGATGACCGTTGCGCTTCAGTCCGTCGATCAGCAGCCAGTTGATGATGGCCCAGGCCGGGCCGCGCCAGTAACGCTTCGGTTCCCATCCTGCGATGCCTGGCTTCGTGGTCGGGAATGCAACCTTGAGGCCCTTCGACCATGCTCTCATTTCGGTCACCAGCGCGCCTGCAATCACGGTGTCCAGATCGAGCGATAGGAGAGGGATGAAACCCGCCTGTGTGGCGGCTTCCACGTCGTCGCCGGAGATCAGGTCGCGGGAAACGAAGCGCGACAGCTTCGGCCGCCATTGGGCGAGGATTGCCCTCCGGGTGCGGTCGTTGAAGGCGGCAATCTCGGCCGCCTCTTCCGTCCTGCCGAACAAGCCGGCGAGATATGCAAGGTCCTCGCCGGCCTTCAGCAGGATCGCGGTCGTCTGGATTTCGGCGATCTTGAACGGCGCTTTCTCCCATTGCCTTGCCGGATCCCAGCCGCAGGCGGCATAGGCGTCGACGAGATGGATGAAACGCTTGTAGTCATCGTCGCGCGGCCGCATGTCAGCATTCACATGGCCGGTATCCTTGCGAACCACGGGCGTATCAGTGGTGGTCGGCACGCGGGCGAGCGCGATGTCCCAGGCCGGGGAGTTGTCGCTTCCGCTTTCCCAGGGATGAAGAAGCGCCACGAGGCCGGTGCCTTCGGGATCGCGGGCCTTGTACCACCAACGGTGCCATTTCAGCGCCGCCTCGTAGAGCGGCAGGGTGCGGGCTTCCGCTTGCCTGCCTGCAGCCTCGTGGAGCTTGCGCAGCGCAATGGCGAAGACCGGCGGCTGGGTGATGCCGGACGTCGGGATCTTGTGTTTCGTGCGCCAGACGTTCGGACCGGGGAAGTAGGTATCGCTCGGCTGGTGGAAGACGATGTGCGGAATCATGCCGTCGGCCCATTGGCCCTCCACCAGGCGCTCCAACTCGCGGTAGGCCCGGTCGGTGTCATAGAGCGCGAAACCCATGGCGACGAAAGCGGAATCCCAGTTCCACTGGAAGGGGTAAAGCCGGTCGGTCGGCACGGTGTAGCCGCCGCGATCGTTGGCGACGAGAATCCGCTTGGCCTGGTCGATATGCATGTTCATGCCGGGTACTCCAAAATTATCGGGCCGTTGCGGCCGGAAAGGATTTGCCGCTTTCGGGCGAAAGCCAGGTGATGCGGTTCGGATCGAGCTTGAGGCCGATGACGTCGCCGCTCCTGACGGTTTCCGAAGATGGCAGGATGACGCGCACCGGCTGGTCGTGGATCGAGCCGGTCAGCAGCAAATGCGACCCCATCGGCTCGGCGACGCGGACCTTCATCTCCAGCCCGAGCGCCAGGGGCGCCAGTTGCACTGCCTCGCCGCGCAGGCCGAGAATTACCTCATTGCCGGTTTCCTTGGGCACTGTGAGCGGTTCGCTGCCGGCGGCCACTTGGCCGTTCGTGACCGGCACCTTGATGAAGTTCATCGGCGGGTTGCCGATGAAGCCGCCGACGAAGCGCGTCGCCGGATAGTTGTAGACGTCGACCGGCGTGCCGACCTGTTCGACCACACCGTTGTGCATGACGGCGATGCGGTCGGAGAGGCCCATGGCCTCCGTCTGGTCGTGGGTGACATAGATCGTCGTGGTGCCCGCCGACTGCAGCACAGTTTTGAGCTCGGTGCGCATTTCGAGGCGCAGTAGCGCGTCGAGATTGGAAAGCGGCTCGTCCATCAGCAGAACCTTCGGCTCGACTGCCAGCGCGCGAGCGACAGCGACGCGCTGGCGCTGACCGCCCGAAAGCTTGTTTGGATAGCGGTCGAGATACTGCTCAATGTGGAGCAGGCCCGCCGCCTTCTCGACCTGTGCCTTCACCCGCGCATCATCGGCCTTCTGCATTCGTAGCCCGAAGGCGACGTTTTCGTAGACCGTCATATGTGGAAAGACGGCGTAGTTCTGGAAAACCATCGCAAGACCACGCTCCTTGGGCGGCAGAGCGATCACGGACTTGCCGCCGATCAGGACGTCGCCGGACGTCGAGGTTTCCAATCCGGCGATGATGCGCAGCAGCGTGGTCTTGCCGCAGCCGGAAGGACCGAGCAGCGAGACGAATTCGCCGTCGTTGATCGTCAGCGAGACCTCCTTCAGGGCCTCGAAGGTCCCGAAACTCTTGCGGATGCGGTCAATGACAATGTTGGCCATGGGTATGGTCCCGTTACTTGGAGGAAATGCCCCAGATCGCGAAGAGGTAACGCCTCACCGCGAAAATGAAGACAACCGACGGAAGGATGAGCATCAGGCCGCCGGCGAAGCGGTAATGCATCGGGCTTTCGGAAAGGACCGTTAGCAGATAGGCCGTCAGCGTGCGGTTGCGGACCGTCAGCACCGAGGCCGCGAACACCTCGTTCCACGAAATGACGAAAGCGAAGACTGCCGTTGCGACGATGCCGGGCAGTGCCAGCGGCGCAACGATCTTGAAGAAAGCCTGGACGCGGGTGCAGCCGAACACCCAGGCGGCCTCCTCAAGCTCCCTCGGCACGCCCATGAAGATGCCCTGCGTCACGAGTGCGGCAAACGGCAGGGCGAGCACCGTGTGGATCAGGCCGACGCCGATGATCGTGTCGTAGAGGCCGAGCTTGATGAACGAAACGGTGAGGGGCAGCGCCAGGATCGCTAGCGGGAAAGCGCGGGTGAGCAGCACCAGCAGGCGGTAACTGTCCTTGCCATGGAAATTGTAGCGGGCGAGCGCGTAGCCGGCCGGTGCGCCGAGCAGGATCGAAAGCGCGACGGTGATTCCCGCCGCTCCCAGCGAATTCAGGAAGGACTGCAGCACGCCCTCGGTCTTCAGGAACAGGATGAAGGGGTCTAGCGAGACGCCGGTCGGCAGACCAGTCTTCGGCCATTGATAAACGCCTTGCCGGCCGCCGAGCGCGCCGAGGGCCACGAGATAAATCGGCACTAGGACCCAGGCACAGAGCGCTGCGATACCGCTCCAGAGAAGCCAGCGGCGGGAGGACACGAAGCCTGCGGGGCCCGCTTTGCTCGTGGTTTGCGCACTCATGGCAGGCGCTCCGGATCAACCTTGATGGCTTTCAAATAGATGAGCGTGGCAGCAAGCGAGATGATCATGATCAGCACGGCATAGGCCGCGGCGACGCCGTAGTTCTGGTTCTGGTTCTGCCAAGTGTAGGCCTCGCCGACGAGGACCGGGAAATTGCGTCCGCCGAGCGCATAGACGACCGCGAAGACCTCGAAGGCGAGTACCGTGCGCAGGATGAGCGCCGATTGCAGCGCCGGCCGGATAAGCGGCAGGGTGATGCGCCAGAAGCGCGTCCAGGGCCCGGCGCCGAAGATTTCGGCAGCCTCCCTGAATTCCTTCGGCACCTGATTGAGGCCGGCCACGATGATGACCATGACAATCGCCGTGCCGCGCCAGATCTCGGCGACCGCGATGGCGAAGAAGAGGGCCACGGGCGTCTGGTAGGAGAGCCAGCTCGCCTGCCGCTCGAGGACGCCGAGGCCGAGCAGCAGCGAATTGAAATAGCCGCTGTTCTGCAGGATCGACAGCCAGACGAGACCGGCGGCGAGATCCGAGATACCGAGCGGGATCGTCCAGACCCAGAGAATGGTCTCCCGGCCGCGGCCGACCTTGGCGACCATCGTGCCCATGACAAGCGCTATGGCGAGCTGGACCGGCACGACCGCGATGGTCAGCAGGAAGGTATTCTTGACCGAGCGAGTGAAATTGATGTCGGCCATCATGCGCTGGGCATTTGCCGGCGACGGCACGCCATTGTCCGAGAACGCCAGCCAGATCGTCTGCAGCAGCGGTACGATAAAGAGCAGCGCCAGGAAGGCGACGGACGGCAGGATCAGCAGATAGGGGATCCAGGATCGGTTCTTGGTCATCGGTTCCCGCCTCGGAAGACTTCGATGAGGATGCCCGAACAATCCGCCCGGGCATCCTCGCGAGGATTATTCGACCGGGCAGGGGCCGTCGCTCTTGGCGTCCGGTGCCCAGCAGGGCGCCTTGGTGTCGGTCATCAGTTTGGCCATGGTCTCGCCCTGCGTCTTGAGCACGTCGGCGATCGGCTCGTTCTGCAGCACGATGCGCTGGAAGCTGTCCATGTAGACCTTGTTGAATTCGCCGCCCTTGTCGCCGAGGCCGACCGGCAGAAGCGAGATCAGCGCGTCCTTTGAAGCCTGCGTGGCCGTCACCGCGCCGGCGAGCAGCGCGACACCCGGATCCAGGTCTTCAGGCAGTTTTACGTTGAGCGTCGGGAAGAAACCGACCCGCGATGCGGTAAGGAGCTGGACGTCCGGCGTTGTCAGATGCTCGATGATCTTCGTGGCGCCATCCTTGTCCGGTGCGCCCTTCGGGATCGCGAGACCGGCGACGACCGGCATGTAGCCGCGGCCCTTCGGGCCGGCCGGTGCGGGGAAGACCACGTAATCGTCCGGAGCTGCGGAGATGGCGTTCTTCAGGCGCGCGACATGATCCCAGGCGACCATGACCTCGCCAGCAGCCAGCGGCTCCTGCATGAAGTCGTAGTTGGTCGAATTCGGGTTCACATAGGCCCAAAGCGCCTTCAGCTTTTCCCAGCCAGCCGCCGCGTCGGCACTCTGGAAGGTGCGCACGACGCCGCCTGTGAAGGACGGGTAGAAATAGCCCTGGAAGTAGCGTGCCATCAGGCCTTTCGGACCGGCGGGGAAGCCAATCTGCGGCTGGCCGGTCGCTTCCTGCATCTTCTTGCCCCACTCTATGAGCTGGTCATAGGTGAGGGCATTCACGTCGGCACCGGAAGGCAGGTACTGCAGGGCTTCCTTCTTGGCGGCCATGACATAGGTCGCCTGCATCCACGGGATGTATTGCTGGGTCGATTTGCCGAGCTTGCCGAGATCGAGCAGCGATTGCGGCATGCCGCCGGCCGCGAGCGTCTTGGCCAGATCGTCGAGCGGCTCAAGGGAATCCCTGTCGGCGAGCGGCGAAAGCTCGCCGTGCAGCGCACCGACGAGGCTGACCGTGCGGGTGCCGGCCTGGCGCTCCGCCTCCATGCGCACCGCGAACTGCGGCGGCTCTTCGACGACGTAGTCGACGTCGCCGACATCCTGCAGCAGTTCCTCGCGAACGACGGTCGCTTCTTCGATCGGACGAAGCTGCGTGGATACAAAAACCGTCTGGGCGAGCACCGGTGAGGCAAAAGCCAGCACGGTGGAAGCCACAATTCCGAATGACATCAGGCGTTTCATCTTCTCCTCCTTCATTGTTCTCGGCCGTGATCGAATCGATTATGCCGTCACCCGCGCGGGCGTCGGTGGCTGTCGCGGTCGACGAATTCGATCGCGTGAAGCTCCTGGAGCTCAGCCGCCGGTTCGCCCGCGATGGCACGAAGCAGCAGTGAGGCGAAGCTCGCCCCAAGGTTCTCGCCGGTCATGCGCATGGTCGAAAGCGACGGGCTCGTATAGGCACCGATCGGCAGATCGTCGTGTCCAACGACGCTGATGTGATCGCCGCCGTCGATCTCGCGCAATGCCCTGAGCGCGCCGATCGCCATTTCGTCGGTGGCGCAGACGAGCGCGGTCGGCCTCGAAGGACGGCGGAGCAGCTCAAGGGCCGCGAGGTAGCCCCCCTGTTCGGTCGGCGCGCCCTCGGCGCAGAGGTCGGATTCGAGGCCTGCATCGTCCATGGCCGCCTGCCAGCCCATGCGGCGCACATGCGCGAAGTAATATTCCTGCGGGCCGGCGATATGGCCGATGCGGCGGTGGCCGGTGGCCTGGAAACGCCGGGTCGCGGCAAGGAACCCGGCAAAGCCGTCGCCATCGATATAGGGGTGCGGCTCAAGGCTTTCGGTGCGGCCATTGGTGACGAAGGGGATGCCGCGCGACTGCAGGAACTCGACGCGCTCGTCGCGCCGCTTGGTGCGCACCAGGAGCATGGCGTCGACACGCCGGCCATCGACAAAGCGGCGGCAGATTTCTACTTCGCTCTCGCCGCGCGGAACGGGTGCGATGACGAGGTTCAGGCCTGCGCTCGCCAGATGTTCGGCACAGCCGGAAAGCATGTCGAGAAAGTGCGGCGGGCCGATATGGCCGGGGTCACTCGGCAGTGTGACGGCGACCAATTCGGCACGTTGCTTGCGGAGCCTGCGGGCAGATGCATTCGGCCGGTATCCTGCCTTCTCCGCGGCCTCGCGCACCCGCTCGCGGGTGGCGGCAGAGACATCGGAATAGCCGTCCAGCGCACGGGAAACCGTCGTGATCGACAGTCCAAGCGATTGCGCGAGCTGTTTCAGATTGGCCAATGCTTTCACTCCCTATCGGAGAGAATTCTCCAAAACGTTTTGGGAGTCAAGCCGAAACGTTTTGGAATGGACCTGATCGCTTGGAACGGGCTGGTTGGTTCAACGCCCAAGGCCGGCGGAGGAGATGGACAATCGCCGCTACAGCGCCGTGCGTCCTTTGGGACGCGCAAGGGACACTGTAACTCTTTGATTCCACGCATCGTGCTTTCCGAAAATCGGGTCCGATTTTCGGGCCGATGCGCTAGCGCCGGTCGAAAGTGAAGCAAAACGGAGATCTGCTGGTCTGTGGCGTTTTTGCGAATCCGCGCATCGGTGGCCGAAAAAGAAAGCCTGGCGCCGATGCATCAGCGACAGGCTATATCGGTACGCGAACCCGGCGATGCGCTTGGGAGGGACCGCATCGCATAACTGTCGTATAATTCATATCTGCTCAAAAATAAAGCAAAATCCGAAATGCCCAATTGGTTGGCAAAGGGCGGCCGCCTGCCTTCTAAGTATGGCTCGCTTTCAATCTGCGAGCGGTCAGACGGGTCGGCGGTGCCTTGCGATGGATCCGGCGCAGGATTACCGTCTCGAGTGAGAATTATGGAGGAGAGATCTGGCCCGCTACTGCCTGCAGAAACTCAAAATACAGCGACCTTTGCGCGTCTGGTTCGACGAGCGGCGCTGTAAGGACGGAGGAAAGGCTCGCAAACAAAAAAGGCCGGGGCATACCCGACCTTCCTAGAGCCATTGCCAGTACATCCGTGGTCAATGGCGAGATGCGACCTGTATAACCAGCGATGATGACGAGAGCGTGACATGCATCGTCAGTCGTCTCAATTCTCTTCCCGTCCCTACCAGTGCAGGCGTCGCAACGTCCTCTGAGGAGAAGGCCGACAAGATCGTGCCGACAAGGGTGCGGCGCGGATAAAACCGTTCCACATCTGCCTGGCGGAAAGCGGCTCGGCTCATCGCCAATGCCTTTGTAGGAGGTTCAGTGAACCTACCGCATCGGCCCGAAGATCGGACCCGATTTTCGGAAAGCACGATGCGTGGAATCAGAAAGTTACAGCGTCCTTTGTGCGTCCTAAAGGACGCACGGCGCTGTAAGGGGCACCAAGTAAAAAGGCCTCTCGATTTCTCGAAAGGCCTTCAACATCAGAAACTTGGATGGTGGGCGTGACAAGGATCGAACTTGTGACCCCTACGATGTCAACGTAGTGCTCTCCCGCTGAGCTACACGCCCATCCGATGCGGCGCATAGACCACAAAACCCTCGTCCGCGTCAATAGGCTTTTCGAAGGTTTTTTGACAGAAATTTCGGAGATGTTCACTGACCGCATTTCTCAGCGAAACACCTTCGCCGGATGCCTCGGCCGAGCGGAATCTTCCGATAAATTATTGAAATGACAAAGGCTGCGGCCGATCAGCACGGATCGGCCGCAGCCTCGAAGCAATGTGCACCCGCGCGGAGTTGGCGGGGCCAACAATTTCAACAGGGCCGTCCTCCAGCGCCGCGCGTCCAATCGGACGCGCAAAGGTCGCTGCAGCACTTTGAATTGCTGATTTGCTGCATGATTTTGTCCTTAAATCGATTCCGATTTAAGGATCATGCAGTAGCAAGGCGCCGTCAGGCGGCCAGCATCTTGTTGACCTCGTTGACGAGGTCGCGCAGGTGGAAGGGCTTGGAAAGGACCTTGGCATCCTTCGGCGCCTTCGAATCGGGGTTCAGCGCCACCGCGGCAAAGCCGGTGATGAACATCACCTTGAGGTCCGGGTCGAGTTCGGTCGCGCGGCGGGCGAGTTCGATGCCGTCCATCTCCGGCATGACGATGTCGGTCAAGAGAAGCGAAAAGGGTTCTTCGCGAAGCCGGTCATAGGCGCTGGCGCCATTGTCATAGGACAGGACCTTATAGCCAGCCTTTTCCAGCGCCTTCACGAGGAAGCGGCGCATATCGTTATCGTCTTCGGCAAGGAGGATTTTCGCAGTCATGTATTCGGCCGTGGCTACTTCTTTTCGATGCTTGTGGAGTGCGGCAGCTCAGCAGACCGCAACATGGTAAATATCTGGTGAACAGGGCATAACAATGCCCAGGTACCAGCGAGACGTCACTATGGACACAGAGGCGACCAACTGGCAACATGATCCGAACAGCAAGATCCGGACATGGTAAAAAGGGTTGCGATGGGGGAAGCAGTCGAGCGGGAGTTTTTCGAGGTCCTGGAACCCGCAAGTCAGCGGATCCCCTTTGTGTTCAATTCCCCGCATAGCGGCCAGTTCTATCCGCAGTCCTTTCTTGATCAATCGCGGCTCGATGCGCATTCGATCCGCCGTTCGGAAGATCACTTCGTCGATGAGCTGTTTCAGAACGCGACCTTTCTGGGCGCGCCGCTGCTTCGCGCCCATTTCCCGCGCGCCTTTCTCGATGTCAACCGTGAACCCTACGAACTCGATCCGCGCATGTTCGAAGGGCAGTTGCCGCCGCATGCCAACATAAGCTCCATGCGGGTCGCCGGCGGTCTTGGAACCGTGCCGCGCCTTGTCGCCGAGAATATGGAGATCTATCGTGGCCGGTTTCCGGTCGAGGAAGCGCTGGGACGCATCGAGACGATCTACAAGCCCTATCACGCGACGCTCAGGAAGCTGATCGCCCGCACCCATGTGCAGTTCGGGATGTCGGTCCTGATCGATTGCCATTCGATGCCGGGCAACGTCCATCTTCCCGGCAGCAGCCGTCGGCCGGACTTCATCGTCGGCGACCGGTATGGCACCAGTGCGGCGGCGGAGTTGTCACGCACCGCTGTCGGCCTGCTCGAACAGCTTGGTTACGTGGTCGCCCGCAACAAGCCCTATGCCGGCGGCTTCATCACCGAGCATTACGGCCGGCCGACACGCGGATTGCACGCGCTCCAGATCGAAATCAACCGGAGCCTCTATGTCGACGAGGTGACCCTCGTCAAAAAGCCCGGATTTGCCGCGCTGACGGCCGACCTCACGACGTTTATCGCCGCACTTGCGCAACATGTCGAGGAATATGGCGCCTATCTGCCGCTCGCGGCGGAATAGCGCGGCCCGGCGCTCTCAAAAAGAACCGCGCCAGCGGCGCGGTCAAGTCTAGGGAGGAAACACCCAAGGAGGGTATTTGCAGCCATGGGTGACTGCTTAAACACTCTATTGTTGCGCTGCACAAATGTCAAGTTTTGAGGGTGAAAACTTTCGCAGGCGCAGCGGGAATTTCCTGAAACCGACGGTGCGATGCGGAACGTTTCGAGCCTCCGCTCCCGGCTTCCATTTGCGCGAATTCCGGCATTCTTGCCTTTCGATCAAATTCGTCTAATCAGGGTTCCCCTTCCCCATACTTTCTTCGAGAGAGCGACATGTTGCCGGACCGCACCTTTTTCGACCGCCTCGCCGACGCTGCCAAAGCGGAGACAATGCCGCTTTTCCGGACCGGCGCCAGCGTCGTCAACAAACTGGAAGGCGGGTTCGACCCCGTCACGGAGGCGGACAGGTCGGCCGAGGCGGCAATCCGCGCGTTGATCGAAGATACGTTTCCACAGCACGGCATTTTGGGCGAGGAGCACGGCAATGTCGGTCTCGACCGCGAACATGTCTGGGTGATCGATCCGATCGACGGGACGCGCGCCTTCATTTCCGGGCTTCCCGTCTGGGGAACGCTGATCGGTCTCTACCGCAACGGCAAGGCCGTGATGGGGCTGATGGACCAGCCGTTTACCGGCGAACGCTATTTTGCCGACGGCGAGAAGGCGACCTATCGCGGTCCCGATGGCGAGAAGGTGCTTTCCACGCGTGCCTGCGACGCGCTCTCGGAAGCGGTGCTGTTCACCACCTCGCCGCATCTCTATACCGGCGATCTCAAGGAGCGCTTCGAGGCATTGCAGGCCAAGGTGCGGCTCTTCCGCTATGGTTGCGACTGCTACGCCTTCGCGCTTCTCGCATCCGGCCACGTCGACCTTGTGATCGAATGCGGATTGAAGCCCTACGACGTCGGCGGTCTCATTCCGCTGATCGAACAGGCTGGCGGCATTGTCACCAATTGGCAGGGCGGCGCGGCGGAAATGGGCGGCGAGATCATCGCCGCCGGCAGCCGCGAGATCCACGCGCAGGCGCTGAAAATACTGCAACTCAGCGCGTCCGACGGGACGCGCTGAGTTCGCTGTAGCACTTTAAATTGCTGCATGATTTTGTCCTCGAATCGATTCCGATCTAAGGAATCATGCAGTGGGAACTAAGCTTTCCTCGAATTGGTGGGGCGCCTGGCCGGCGTTCTCGAATCCGGGCAGGAACGCGAAAATTGCAGCCATCGCCTGGGCACGATAACGGTCGGCTTCCTGGAAAAGCTCGTGACGCGCGCCGTCGATCGGGATCATGTGCCCGGCGCGGAAATTGCGCGCCAGGAATTCCACGGCAAGATGCGGCACGAGGCGGTCGGCTGTCGGCGCCAGGATGATGGTCGGCACGCTGACCTGCGTCAGATGCGCGCGGCGCAGGACGCGCCGCATTGCCTGGAAGGTCTCGTGCAGCCATCGGGCGGTTGGTGGTCCCACCCGCAATTGCGGGTAGGCATCGGTCAGCGCCTGGTTGCGCGCAAAGCGGCGCGCGTCGGCCGTCAGGACGTTATTCGCGAAGGGAAGGTTGCCCTTGTCGCCATGGAGCGGCAGCCTTCCCAAGCCGAGCCAGTCCATTATCGTCGCGATCGCAAAAATGCCTTTTTGGTCGATGGCCTGGCCGCCGAGGCCGACAAAGGGCGCAAGCAGCACCATGCGGTCGATCCGGCTCGCGAGCATCGGCGCCAGCGACAGCGCCACCAGCGCGCCCATAGAGTGGGCGACGATGGAGAAGGGCAGGCGGGTGTCGGGCAGGACGATCTCCTCGAGGAAGATCATGAGATCGCGCTCGTAGTCGGTGAAATGAGCGACATGGCCGCGACCGGGGTGGCGCAGCAAGCGCTCGGAGCCGCCCTGGCCGCGCCAGTCGAAGGTGGCGACCCAGAAACCGGCGGCGATGAGATCAGCGATTGTCTCGAAATACTTCTCGATCGCCTCGTTGCGGCCCGGCAGCAGCACGATGGTGCCGCGGGCAACCGAGACTTCCGTCTTGAAAACCGCATAGCGAATCTTGCGGTTGCCGACCCCATCGAAGAAGCCTGCCGCATATTTGCCCGGTATCGGGTTGTCCGGTATCGAATAGAGGATGGTCATGAAGAGCGACGGCCCGAGATCTAAAGCGCGTTGAAATCCTTGGCGTGGACAGGGGAACAATGAAAGCGTTCCGCCAAACACCCGCGTCTTCTGAGGGATAGGCGGTGGCCTCAAGCGCGTCAAAGAAAAAAGGGCCGGAAACGGTGGGTGAAATCCGGACGATCACCGTTTCCGGCCGCTGAAGCAGAAGGGACATGTACTTCAGCGCCAGGAATTTTTCCCAGTGTCCTTGTTTTAATCCACGGCGGCTGAATGGGGACCGAACCAGTCATTCATGTTCTGTTCACCAAGCGCCAATCCCGAAGAATCGGCGCAGAAATTCCCTTGAACTGGCGCACGAGCGTTCCCATGTTTTCATCACGGACGCCGATCACGGGTCCGTTCACCGGTCGCGCCGCCGCCTGATGGGGTGGCAGACCAGACATCGCAAACCGTTGCTCTTAAGGAGGACACCATGCGTCACTTTGATTTCTCCCCCCTTTATCGTTCCACAGTCGGCTTTGATCGCCTGTTCACCATGCTTGACAGCCTTGGACAGCCCGATCAGTCGCAGACCTATCCGCCCTATAACATCGAGCGCACGGGCGAAAACGCCTATCGCATCACCATGGCCGTTGCCGGTTTCGACGAGAGCGAGCTTTCGGTCGAAGCGCGTGAACACACGCTGACGATCAAGGGCGAAAAGAGCGAAGACAAGGGCGAGGAAAGCCAGTTTCTCCATCGCGGCATTGCCAAGCGCGCATTCGAGCGCCGCTTCCAACTCGCCGACCATGTCGAGATCAAGTCCGCTTCGCTGAAGAACGGCCTGCTCCACGTCGATCTCGTGCGCGAGATCCCGGAGGCAGCCAAGCCGCGTCGCATCGAGATCACCTCGGTTGCCTCGCAGCCGAAGCAGATTGAGGCCCAGACCCTCTAATCTGATCTAAGGACTGGAATTCAAGAAGGCGGCGTCCGAATGGCGCCGCCTTCTTCGTATTCGTCTTTTGCCCATCAGCAGGCTTCGACGAAGCGGTCGACGTCTTCCGATCGTGTCGCGAAGCTGGTGACGAGCCGGTAGAGCCCTTCGTCAGCGGCCACACTGTCCGCCAGGTGATCCGGAACATGCCAGTCGTAGAAGACCGCACCATGTTGCTGCAGCTTCGACGCCACGTCCTGCTTGAGGATCACGAAAACCTCGTTGGCGTCCGGCGACCAGGCGAGCCGGCTTTTCGCCGAGGCGGAAATGCCGTCGGCAAGGCGCTCCGCCATCGCGTTCGCATGACGGGCGAGATTGAGCCACAGATCGCCTGAGAGATAGACGTCGAACTGCGCGGCGATGAAGCGGGATTTCGAAAAGAGTTGGGCGGCGCGCTTACGCAGGAAATGCATTTCGTGCGCCTTCGAAGGGTCGAACAGGACGAGCGCTTCGGCACACCAGCAGCCGTTCTTGGTGCCGCCGAACGACAATAGGTCGATACCGCGTTTCCAGGTCATTTCCGCCGGCGTCGTCCCGAGGCTGACCAGCGCGTTGGCGAAGCGCGCACCGTCCATGTGCAGCGGAAGCTTGTGCGATTTCGCGACGGCGGCAATCGCATCGATTTCTGCCGGCGAATAGACTGTGCCGCTTTCCGTCGCCTGGGTGATGGTCACTGCCATCGGCCGGCCGCCATGGATGAATTCCGGGGGAAAGCGACGGATCTCGGCCTCCAGCCCCGGCGCGTCCATCTTGCCGCCAATGCCGTCGACCGGGCAGAGCCTGGCCCCGTGAGAGAAGAATTCCGGTGCACCGCACTCATCGACGTTGACATGCGCGTCTCGATGGCAAAAGACCACGCCGCCAGCCCGGTTGACGCTGGACAGCGCCAGCGCGTTCGCGGCGGTGCCGGTGCCGACGAAAAATACCGCCACGTCCCTTTCGAAGATTTCCGAGAATTTTCTTTCCACCTTCCGGTCGAGTTCGCTTGTGCCATAGGCAGAAGCATAGCCGCCTGCATGAGCCACCAGGCTTTCGGCGATTGCCGGATGGGCGCCTGCCCAGTTGTCGGAGGAAAAGATCATCTGAAGTCACCCTGTTTTCGGCCACCCTTCGGCCGCTCCGGCGAGACCATAGCCGACTTCCACGGACGATCAATGCGGCTGTCTGACAGGCATGCCAACACAAGACCAGTTTGAAACCAAAGTGAAGAAACCGCCGAGCGATTGTAATTTAATTTTAAAAGCGCGAAATTTCCGGCAATCTTCGGCAAACTCTCTTCCATTATTTGCTGATATGCCCCTTGCGAATGGGGGCGCTTTCTGGCATAGAGCGCATGAAATAGGACAGGTTTGCTGTCCTATTTCGGTCTGGGGACCGGAACAATCGCCGGAAGGCCCGCAAAATGCGGCTTTTGGCGTGTAGCGCAAGGGGTTTGCGCCGGGTTTCATCCGGTGTTGACGCCTGCCATCAGGATGGTCGCGGGACATTCGTGCCTGGTGCAGCCGCGCTTTATTTGCGACCTGATCAGGATCATGCGACGATAATGCCCGGCTTTGCCGCAGCGCGAAAAGCGCGGCGAGGAGTGCGCGGGCGGCGGTATGCCCGGAATTTCCGGGTCCAATAGGAGGGAAGACGATGACGGATCATTCGCCATCAAAGCAATCAGGGCTCCACCTCGCACGCAATGGTGCGACGGTTGCGAAAACGCCCGCTTTCCCGTCCGGATTACCGCGAAAACAGGGGCTCTACGACCCGCGAAACGAGCACGACGCCTGCGGCGTCGGCTTCGTCGCTCACATGAAGGGTGAGAAGTCGCATCAGATCGTGCGCGACGGCCTTTTCATGCTCGAAAACCTGACGCATCGCGGCGCCGTTGGTGCCGATCCGCTGATGGGCGATGGCGCGGGTATCCTCGTTCAGATTCCCGATCGCTTTTTCCGCGAGGAAATGGCGAAGCAGGGCGTCACCCTGCCGAAGGCGGGCGAATATGCCGTCGGCTATCTCTTCATGCCGCGCGACGAAAAGCTGATCGCCCATTTCAAGGACGTGATCAGCGAGGTCGTTGCCGAGGAAGCCCAGCACCTGCTCGGCTTCCGCGACGTGCCGGTCGACAATTCGTCGCTTTCCAAGGCGCCGGACATCGCGGCTACCGAACCGCACCACGTGCAGGTCTTCATCGGTGCCGGCCGCGAGGCCGCGACAAACGCCGAATTCGAGCGCCGGCTGTTCACGCTCCGCAAGGTGATTTCCAACCGCATCTATGCGGAGGCAGACGGCGGCGACCTCGGCTTCTATGTCGTATCGCTGTCGACTTCGACCGTGGTCTACAAGGGCATGTTCCTCGCCTACCAGGTCGGCGCCTATTACAAGGATCTTTCCGACGAGCGCTTCCAGTCGGCGGTGGCGCTGGTGCACCAGCGCTTCTCGACCAACACCTTCCCGTCGTGGAAGCTCGCGCATCCCTACCGCATGGTCGCGCACAACGGCGAGATCAACACGCTGCGCGGAAACGTCAACTGGATGGCGGCGCGACAGGCTTCGGTCTCTTCACCGCTTTTCGGCGACGACATCTCCAAGCTCTGGCCGATTTCCTATGAGGGCCAGTCGGACACTGCCTGTTTCGACAACGCGCTCGAGTTCCTGATCAGGGGCGGCTATTCGCTCGCGCATGCGGTGATGATGCTGATCCCCGAAGCTTGGGCCGGCAACCAGCTGATGTCGGCGGAGCGCAAGGCGTTCTACGAGTACCATGCGGCATTGATGGAGCCGTGGGACGGGCCGGCCGCGGTCGCCTTCACCGATGGCCGCCAGATCGGCGCGACGCTCGACCGCAACGGCCTGCGTCCGGCGCGTTACATCGTCACCAGCGACGACCGCGTCATCATGGCGTCGGAGGCCGGCGTGCTGCCGGTCGCCGAGGACAAGATCGTCAAGAAGTGGCGGTTGCAGCCGGGCAAGATGCTGCTGATCGACATGGAAGAGGGCCGCATCATCTCCGACGATGAGGTGAAGTCGTCGCTCGCCAACAAGCATCCCTACCGCAAGTGGCTCGACGACACGCAGTTGATCCTGGAGGAACTGAAGCCGGTCGAGCCGCGGGCGCTTCGCCGCGACGTCTCGCTGATCGACCGTCAGCAGGCCTTCGGTTATTCGCTGGAAGACACCAAGATCCTGATGTCGCCGATGGCGACGACCGGGCAGGAAGCGATCGGCTCGATGGGCACCGACACGCCGATCTCGGCCATGTCGAGCAAGCCCAAGCTGCTTTACACCTATTTCAAGCAGAACTTCGCGCAGGTCACCAACCCGCCGATCGACCCGATCCGCGAGGAGCTGGTGATGAGCCTCGTCTCGTTCATCGGTCCGCGCCCGAACATCCTCGACCACGAGGGCATGGCGCATGCCAAGCGGCTCGAGGTTCGCCAGCCGATCCTCACCAATGGCGATCTCGAAAAGATCCGTTCGATCGGTCACACGGAGGACCGGTTCGACACCAAGACGCTCGACTTCACCTATGACATTTCGCGCGGTGCAGAAGGGATGCCGGAAATGCTCGATCGCCTCTGCGAGCGGGCGGAAGCGGCGGTCAAGGGCGGCTACAACATCATCGTGCTCTCCGACCGTCAGGTCGGCCCGGATCGCGTCGCGATCCCGGCGCTGCTGGCGACCGCGGCCGTGCACCATCACCTGATCCGCAAGGGCCTGCGCACCTCGGTCGGCATCGTGCTTGAATCGGGCGAGCCGCGCGAGATACATCACTTCTGCCTGCTCGCCGGCTACGGCGCCGAGGCAATCAACCCGTATCTCGCTTTCGACACGCTGGTCGACATGCACAAGCGCGGCGAGTTCCCGAAGGAAGTCGACGCCAACGAGGTTGTCTACCGCTACATCAAGGCGGTTGGCAAAGGCATCCTCAAGGTCATGTCGAAGATGGGGATTTCGACCTACCAGTCCTATTGCGGCGCGCAGATCTTCGACGCCGTCGGCCTGTCGTCGAAGCTCGTCGACCAGTATTTCTTCGGCACGGCGACGACGATCGAAGGTATCGGTCTCGAAGAGATTGCCGCCGAAACGGTCGCCCGCCACAAGGCGGCCTTCGGCGCCGATCCGGTGCTCGCCAACACGCTCGATATCGGCGGCGAATACGCCTACCGCATGCGTGGCGAGAGCCATGCCTGGACGCCGGACGCCATCGCCTCGCTGCAGCACGCGGTGCGCGGCAATGCTCAGGACCGCTATCGCGAATTTGCCGACATGGTGAATGCGTCGTCGCTGCGCATGAATACGATCCGCGGCCTCTTCACGATCAAGAGCGCCGAGGCCGTCGGCCGCAAGCCGATTCCGGTGGACGAGGTCGAGCCGGCGGCGGATATCGTCAAGCGTTTCTCGACCGGGGCGATGTCCTTCGGCTCGATCAGCCGCGAGGCGCACACGACGCTCGCGATCGCGATGAACCGCATCGGCGGCAAGTCGAACACCGGCGAGGGCGGCGAGGAGAGTGACCGCTACATGCCGCTGCCGGATGGTTCGATGAACCCGCAGCGCTCCGCGATCAAGCAGATCGCGTCCGGCCGCTTCGGCGTCACCACCGAATATCTGGTCAACGCCGACGTGCTGCAGATCAAGGTGGCCCAGGGTGCAAAGCCGGGCGAGGGCGGCCAGCTTCCCGGCCACAAGGTCGACGCGACGGTCGCCAAGACGAGGCATTCGACCCCGGGCGTCGGCCTCATCTCGCCGCCGCCACACCATGACATCTATTCGATCGAGGATCTGGCGCAGCTGATCTACGATCTGAAGAACGTCAACCCGGAGGCGGATGTTTCCGTCAAGCTGGTGTCGGAAGTGGGCGTCGGCACGGTTGCGGCCGGTGTCGCCAAGGCACGCGCCGATCACATCACCATTGCCGGCTTCGACGGAGGTACCGGCGCCTCGCCGCTGACCTCGCTGAAGCATGCAGGCAGCCCGTGGGAAATCGGCCTTGCCGAAACCCAGCAGACGCTCGTGCTCAACGGTCTGCGCTCGCGCGTCGCGCTGCAGGTCGATGGCGGGCTCAAGACCGGCCGCGACGTCATCATCGGCGCGCTGCTCGGTGCGGACGAGTTCGGTTTCGCGACCGCACCGCTGATCGCCGCCGGCTGCATCATGATGCGCAAGTGCCACCTGAACACCTGTCCCGTCGGTGTCGCCACCCAGGATCCGGTGCTCCGCAAGCGCTTCAAGGGCACGCCGGAACACGTCATCAACTACTTCTTCTTCGTGGCCGAGGAAGTGCGCGAGATCCTTGCTTCGCTTGGCGTGAGAAAGCTCGATGAGATCATCGGCGCCTCCGAACTGCTTGAGCGCGACCGGATGATCGAGCACTGGAAGGCCAAGGGCCTCGACTTCTCGAAGATCTTCCACAAGGTGGAGGCTCCCAAGGAAGCGACCTATTGGACCGAGCGCCAGAAGCATCCGATCGACGACATTCTCGATCGCAGGCTGATCGAAAAGGCGAAGACCGCGCTGGAAACCAAGGAGCCCGTCGCCTTCGAGGCGGAAATCAAGAACGTCGACCGTTCGGCTGGCGCGATGCTTTCCGGTGCGCTCGCCAAGCGCTGGGGCCACAAGGGGTTGAAGGACGATACCATCAACGTGACGCTCAAGGGCACGGCGGGCCAATCCTTCGGCGCGTTCCTCGCGCGCGGCATCACCTTCGACCTCGTGGGCGACGGCAACGACTATGTCGGCAAGGGGCTCTCGGGCGGGCGCATCATCGTCCGGCCGCCGGAAGCCTCCCGGATCGAGCCACATCGGTCGATCATCGTCGGCAACACCGTGCTTTACGGAGCAATCTCGGGCGAATGTTACTTCAATGGCGTCGCCGGCGAGCGCTTCGCAGTGCGTAACTCCGGTGCGATCGCGGTCGTCGAGGGTGTCGGCGATCACGGCTGCGAATACATGACCGGCGGCGTGGTCGTCGTCATCGGCGGAACGGGCCGCAACTTCGCGGCCGGCATGTCCGGCGGCGTCGCCTATGTTCTCGACGAGGAGGGCGATTTCGCCCGCCGCTGCAACATGGCGATGGTCGAGCTGCAGCCGGTGCCGGAGGAAGACGACATGCTGGAGAAGCTGCACCACCACGGCGGCGACCTCATGCACAAGGGCATGGTCGACGTTTCCGGCGACATGACGCGTCATGACGAGGAGCGGCTCTACCAGTTGATCTCCAACCATCTGCACTACACGGGCTCGCCCCGTGCCAAGGAGATCCTGGATCAGTGGACGGATTACCGGCCGAAGTTCCGCAAGGTCATGCCGGTCGAATACCGCCGTGCGCTCGAGGACATGGAACGCATGAAAATGGCAGAGGCGGCCGAATAGGAGGCCCCGGTGAAACAGGCTCCCGGTTCATCAGAGACTGATTCGGGGGCCCCTCACGCGCGCTCGGCAAGAGCGCCTGTTCAGACGCGAAGCTTTCAGGATGATACGATGGGTAAGGTAACTGGATTTCTCGAGATCGATCGGCAGGTGGCGAAGTACCAGCCGGCGTCGGACCGCATCCGCCATTTCCGTGAATTCACCATTCCAATGTCCGATCAGGAGGTGCAGAAGCAGGCCGCGCGCTGCATGGACTGCGGCATCCCCTATTGCCATGGCCCGACCGGCTGCCCGGTGCACAACCAGATCCCGGATTGGAACGACCTCGTCTACAACGGCAACTGGGACGAGGCGATCCGCAACCTGCACTCGACCAACAACTTCCCGGAATTCACCGGCCGTGTCTGCCCGGCACCGTGCGAGGAAGCCTGCACGCTGAACCTTGAGGATGTGCCGGTCGCGATCAAGACGGTCGAGCAGGCGATCGCCGACAAGGCCTACGAAATGGGATACATCGTGCCCCAGCCGGCCGTGACCAAGACCGGCAAGAAGGTCGCGATCATCGGCTCGGGCCCGGCCGGCATGGCGGCTGCCCAGCAGCTTGCCCGCGCCGGCCACGAAGTCCATGTCTACGAGCGCGAATCGAAGCCCGGCGGGCTGCTGCGCTATGGCATTCCGGATTTCAAGATGGAGAAAAACTTCATCGATCGCCGCGTCGAGCAGATGCGGGGCGAGGGCGTGACCTTCCATTGCGGCATCAATATCGGTGTCGACCTGCCGGTGCAGAAGCTTCTCGACG
This sequence comes from Sinorhizobium terangae, assembly GCF_029714365.1. Taxonomy (NCBI): domain Bacteria; kingdom Pseudomonadati; phylum Pseudomonadota; class Alphaproteobacteria; order Hyphomicrobiales; family Rhizobiaceae; genus Sinorhizobium; species Sinorhizobium terangae. The sequence goes on along the minus strand of NZ_CP121659.1, from coordinate 2,984,534 downwards.
ACTGTGACGCTGTTCTTTATTGCGGCGGCTCCGAGACCCCGCGCGACGCCGGAATTCCGGGCGTGGAATTTGCCGGCGTGCACGATGCAATGCCGTATCTGGTGCAGCAGAACCGCCGCGTCGGCCGCGAAAACGTCGACAGCGTCGGCTGGCCATCCGACCCGATCCTCGCCGGCGGCAAGCATGTCGTCGTCGTCGGCGGTGGCGATACCGCGTCCGACTGCGTCGGCACGGCCTTCCGCCAGGGTGCGGTCAAGGTGACGCAGCTCGACATTCGTCCGCAACCGCCGGAAAAGGAAGACAAGCTCGCCGTCTGGCCGTTCTGGGCGACGAAGATGCGCACCTCCTCGAGCCAAGCGGAGGGTGCCGTTCGCGAGTTCCAAGTCGCCACGCTGGAGTTCATCGGTGACGAGGACGGTGTGCTGACCGGCGTCAAGTGCTGTCAGGTGGACGAGCGCCGCAAGCCGATCGCCGGAACCGAGTTCATCATCAAGGCCGACCTCGCCTTCATCGCCATCGGTTTCCGCGGTCCTTTCGTGAACAGCGTGCTCAAGGATCTCGGCGACAAGCTGACGCTCAACACCGACCGGCGCGGCTCGACCAATGTCGTCGCCAACGAGCGGGACTACAAGACGTCGGTCGACAAGCTCTGGACCGCCGGCGACGTTCGCCGCGGCCAGTCGCTCGTCGTCTGGGCGATTCGCGAAGGCCGACAGGCGGCCCGGGCCATTGACGAAGCGCTGATGGGGTCGAGCATCCTGCCGCGGTAGGCGTTCATCTTCCTGGATTGCCCCTCACCCTAACCCTCTCCCCGCGTGCCGGGAGAGGGGACTTTGGGCAGAGCATCGCCGCGAGTCCCTTCGCCCCGCTTGCGGGAGAAGGTGGCCGGCAGGCCGGATGAGGGGCAAATCTGGGCAGGACTTTCGCGGCGCTCACCGGCCGCTTACCACCGTCTCCGGCTTTGCGAGCCGGAAATCATCGACGCGTCCGGGCGGTGCGGCGACGACCTCGCCCTTCTCGATAAGCAGGTCGCGCGGGCTCTTGCCGGTGCTCTTCAAGGGCGCATCGCCCCCGAGCAAGGCGGTCGCGCCGTCAAGTGCCGGATCGGTCAGGCTGATCGGCTGCGTCTTGACGATATCCTCGTTGGCAAGCGGAGCCGTGACGACCAGGTCCTTCAGTTCCTCGGCACCCGGCACGTCGGTCGTGGCGGCCGCCTCGCCGAGCAGTTTGCGGATATCCTTCTCCACATAGAAGGCGAGCTTGCGCTTGCCGGCCTTGGTGAGATTGATGCCGTCCGAGCCGCGCAGGCGGACCTGCTGACCGTTGATGTCGGAGCCGGTCAGGACGAATTTGCCGCCCTCGTCGACGAAACCATCCCAGATATCGATAAACTGGCCGCCGGCCTTCTCCACCTCTTCGCGGAAGAGGCCATTGAACGTCACCATGTCGGCGGTCATGGCGCTCGACTGGAACGGCGGCATGCCGACCCAGAGAACCGGCAATCCGTCCTTGCGCGCCAGAGTCGCGAGCGCGTTCACCCGCTTACGGTATTCCTCTGTCCAGAGATCAGTGCGGAACTGCTCCTTCGAGTCGCCAATCCGCATCATCTGGCGGTCGTTTGCGCCGAGGCTGACGACGATAACGGATGGTTTCACCTCCGCGGCATAGTCCGGTAGCATCTTCGGCCAGTCGAAATAGTCGTTGCGGACAAGGCCAGAGGAACCGTTGGCGCGCGTCTCGATCACAACCCCCGGCGTCGTTTCGAACGCAGTCTTGAGGCCGTCGCCGAGGCTTCCGGCAACGAAGTCGCCGACGACCAGGACCTTCTTTGCATCCGGCGATTTTGCGATGACCGGTGCTGGCGGCGGCGCGTCGGCGAGCCGAGGCTTGGCGCGGCCAGGGCGCGCGCGCTGCGGCTCTGTCGGCTGCTGACGGCGCTTGAGCACGCGTCGTGGCTGCGGCTGACGGGGAAAGTCGTATTGCTCCTGGTAATAGCGTCTTTGGGGGATGAAGACGCCGAAGAGCCTCTGCAGGACATTCCGGCGCGGCATCGGCTCCTGCGCTTCCGCCACCGTGGCAAAAAGACCGGCAAAAAGCATCGCTGCCGCACCCATGAAGATCGGCGCTAGACGAAACGGACGCAGGAACCGTCTCATCGGTGCGTTTTTGATTGGCAACATGATCGCTTTCACCGTCGAACGCAGCAATTCAAAGTACTCGGCAACCTTTGCGTCAATGAGACGCGTGGCGCACGCACACCTCCACCATACGCCAAATCACGGTGATTTGGGACCGAATGATCGGAAATCGCCGTGAGCGGGGTAAAATTCCGCGAGGTGCGGTCAGTTGCGCAGGGCGCGCAGGAGGTGCTGCGTCGGTTCGCCGTCCGGCGTCAGGCCGTTCTGGGTCTGGAAGGCCTGGATCGCGGCCTTGGAGCCCGAGCCGAAATTGCCGTCGACTTCACCGTCGTAGTAGCCGAGCTCCTTCAGGCGGTTCTGCAGTTCGAACTTTTCGCTGATATCGAGCGATCCGTCCGGGCGCGGCCAGCGCTGCTGCATGCCCGCATAGCCGGCGATCTGGTCTGCCAGCAACCCGACGCCGAGCGCATAGGAATCGGACGCGTTGTAGCGCTTGATGACGAAGAAGTTGCGCGTCATCAGGAAGCCGGGACCGCCGCTGCCACCTGGAAGCTTGAGTTCGGCGCGCGTGTTCGGGCTGCGAAAACCCTTGCCGTTCGGCCGGAGGAAGCCGAGCGCCGCCCATTGGCCGAGCGTCTTCGTCTGGCCGGAATATTTCGCTGCATTCGCCGGCGGCACGACTTCGTATCCCCAGGTCTCGCCGGGCTGCCATCCGTTCTTCCTCAGGAGGTTGGCGGCTGTGGCCAATGCGTCCGGGACCGAATTCCAGATGTCGCGGTGCCCGTTTCCGTCCGCATCGACCGCATAAAGCAGGTAGCTCGTCGGAATGAACTGCGTGTGTCCCATGGCGCCCGCCCAGGACCCGGTCAGTTCGCGCGGGGTGATGTCACCGCTCTGGAGGATCTTCAAGGCCGCGATCAATTGCGCCTTGGCATATTTGGACCGCTTCTGATCGGCATAGGCGAGCGTCGCCAGTGCGCGCGGCACATAGTGCAGCCGGTCATCCTTCTGGAGGACGGCGCCATAGTTCGTTTCCATCGACCAGATTGCGAGCAGAACGTTCCTGTCGACGCCGAAGTGTCGTTCAAGCGCGTTGAGCGTGCGGGCATGCTCGGCGGCCATTTCCTGGCCGACGCGCTTCGTGTACGGATTGACACGCGAGTCGATATATTCCCAGATCTTGTGCTTGAACTCAGGCTGGAAGTTCGCCTTTTCGAGCACTACGGGATCAGGCGTCTTCACGCCGGCGAAGGCCTTGCGGTAGGTCGCCTGGGTGATGCCGCTCTTGGCGGCGGTCGCGTAGAAATTGTTGATCCAGGTCTGGAAGCCGGTGTCTGCATGTGCAGGTGCTGAGCCAAACGTGGCGGCGGTAACGATGAGGGCGGCGGCGATATGGCTAAAGAACGTCCTGCGGGTTGTGATCATCAGCTATCGGTTCCGTTTCTCAGCGAGCGTTCAGCCGGCGTTCATGCCGGACGGAATACTCCGGGTTTGCAATGTCGCCCGCAGCAGGCCGCGAAGGGGCAGCTTGCGGTTTCTTCTTCACTCCGAACAGCGGAAATCGCATCGGATCAGGGGAGAAGCCTACAGAAACGAAGTCAACAAAGTCTTTACCATGAATAAGGCACGTCGCCGTCTTTTGCAAAAAAATAGCGATCGGCGACTAAATCCAGTCCAATTTGTCTTTTTCGGGCTAGAGTTGAGAAACACTGCAAGGAGGTGTCCATGACCGACAAGCGTAAAGTCCGCAAAGCCGTGTTCCCTGTGGCGGGACTTGGCACGCGTTTCCTGCCGGCAACCAAGGCCGTGCCGAAGGAGATGCTGACGGTGGTGGACAAGCCGGTCATCCAATATGTCGTCGACGAGGCGCTGGAAGCGGGCATTGAGCATCTGATCTTCGTGACCGGCCGCAGCAAGGCGGTGATCGAGGACTATTTCGACATCCAAGTCGAACTCGACCAGACACTCCGCGAACGCAACAAGAAGGCGGAAATCGAGCTTCTGGAGGCCATATTGCCGAAGGCGGGCACCACCAGTTTCACACGCCAGCAGGCGCCGCTCGGCCTCGGCCATGCGGTCTGGTGCGCGCGCGATCTCGTCGGCAACGAACCCTTCGCGCTGCTTTTGCCCGACATGATCATGAAGGGTGAGAAGGGCTGCCTCAAGGGCATGGTCGAGCTCTATGAGCAGAGCGGCGGCAATGTGGTCGCCGTTGAGGAATGTGCGCCCGACCAGGCCCACAAATACGGCATCGTCGGCGTCGGCGACAAGATCGGCGAAGGCTTCAAGATCACCAAGATGGTCGAGAAGCCCGCGCCAGGTACCGCACCTTCGAACTTCTTCATCAACGGCCGCTACATCCTGCAGCCGGAGATCTTCCCGATTCTGGAACGGCAGGAGCGCGGCGCCGGCAACGAGATCCAGCTGACCGATGGCATGGTGAAGCTTTCCGGCGCCCAGCCTTTCGCCGCCTATCACTTCCGCGGCGACACCTATGACTGCGGGGCGAAGGACGGATTCATCCTCGCGAACGTTGCCTTCGCGCTCGAGCGCGGCGACATTCGGCCCACCGTCGAAGGACCGCTGAAGGCATTGCTGCAAAGCCTGAAGTGATCTCTACGGACGGCGAATCCAGGCCGCGTCGAAAGGCGCGGCCAATTTATTGCGACTGCGCGGTGCCGTGCGGAAAACCGCACACACTTTTCCTCATCCCGCTCCCAAGCGCGTCGCGTTCGATCGTACTCATGCGCGACGCGCTTTAAGTCATTGCTTTTACGCATGTCGTCGCCCGAAGCCGCTGCACACTTTGGGCGACAGGCATTAGCGCCTCAGCGTCAGTCCGACGCCGATGCGGGCGGTATCGGTTGACTCGCCGCGGTCCCGGTTCGTGCGTTCGTAACTGACGTCGCCGGTGAGTGCGAGATAGCGAGTCACGTCCCAGGTCAGGCCGGCGCCGGTTCGCCAGGTGGCTTCGTCGGAGGATGTGGCATCCGAGGGGAAGTTGCGCAGCGTCAGGCTGTTCGACAGGCGGGCAACCAGCGTCGAACGCAGTTGTCGGGTGACGATGCTCGTCAGCTCGTAGTTGATCGAACCTGCGTCGCCCGGCGTCGTCGAAGGGTCGAGGTAGGTTGCGAGACCGAGCAGGACATCCGTACCGCGCTGCGGCGACCAGTTGACCCGCCCGTCCGCCGAAAGGCCGCGAAGATCGCCCAGACGGTCGTCGTCGAAACGATAGGTTCCATAGCCGAGTGCGAGTTCGCCGTTTAGCTTTTCGCCCAGGTCGACCTCAAGCCCGGCACGTCCCGCATAGCTTTGATAGGACCGTTCGAAGCCGAGCGTGTCCTCGCGCAGATCGTAGTTCGATTTGCCAACTGAGGCTTCAAGGAAGGGGATGAGGGCAGGAGACAGCTCGTAGCCGATGCGCGCGTCCAGGATGCCGATATTGCGGTTGCGGTCCTCGACGGAAAGGCTTGTACCATTGTCGAGCTCGACATCGCCATAGGTCCGGCGCTCGAAATCGACGCCGAGTGATCCGCGAATGAGGCCGTAATCGCGCTCGACTGCTGCGCCCAGACGATAGATGTTGACGCCGGATTGGGTTTCGGCATTGGCAATGGCGTTGGGATCGTTGGCGTCTTCCCGCTCGAAGCTGTAGCCCGTCGTCAGCCGGGCGGTCGTCTGGTCACTGAGGTCGAGGCGCAGTTCGGCGTCGACATCCGCGCGCGGTTCTTCCTCGCCCTCGCCGGACGTGTTGTTCTGCAGGACGCCTTCGCCAGTGACGCTCAACTGATGGCGGGACCAGTCGGAGGTCAGCGATCCCTTGAGACCGGTCTCGATGAAGCTGCGGCTCTCGCTCTGGCTCCCCGTCTTCTGGCGCTCATGATTGAAGGTTTCGCTGAGAGCGGGCTTCAGGACGAAGGTACCGATACGGATGCCCGGTGCCTGGCCCTCGTAGGGGTCGATGCGCGTGCGGAGGCCATCGATCGTCTCCTCACGCCGGTTCAGGCGGTTAAAGTCCTCGTCGAGCGCCGGAGGAAGATCGCTGGCGGCAACGGCGCCGGTCGTTTCCGGATCCGTGATCGCAGCGGTATTGCCCGTTGCGCCGGTGATGCCTGCTGCGGTGCCGGCAATCGGTGGATTGTCGAGGCTTTGCGCGCCGGCGGACGTGCCGGCGAAGAGAGCGCAGCCCGCCAGAAGCCACGCCCGCATCCTCGGACGCAAGGCGCCCGCCGTGATCGAGCGTGAAATTATGGGCTCCATGCGCCGTCTGTCCGCGAAACCGTGATTGCAATCGTTTCGCAACCGTAAAGGCGCGTGGTTAACCAATCGTTTCCAAAAGGAAAATCGGGTTTCCGGACCATTTTGGCGATGCGCTCAGGCGCGCTCGACGGTGAGATGGCGGCCGCTGCTTGCCACGATGCGCACGCGCGTGCCGATCGGCAGATCCGGCCCTTCGACCGACCAGGTCGTGTCGTCCAAGCGGACGCGCCCTCGGCCCTCGGCGATCGGCTGCTCCAAAACCGCCGTGCGGCCGACGAGGCTTTCGCCCCGCTTGTTGAGCAGCGGCTCGTCGCTCCCGACCGAGGAGGAGACGAAGCGCCGCCCGATGAGCACCGCGAACACCGAATGCAGCGCGAAGACGACGACCTGGATCTCCCAGACCCAGAATGCGGCATCCCAGAGGAGGAGGGACAGGCTGCCGGTAGCGAGCGCTGCGAACCCGATCCAGACGAGAAAGACGCCTGGCAACACCAATTCCGCCGCCAGCAGGACGAGACCGAGCACCCACCAGCTCCAGGGTCCGAGTTCGAGGACGATGCGTGCGATCATGGGGCGCCCTCAAGAGGTCGGTTCGGTGGAATTGGCGGCCGGACCCGTGCGCGGCGTCGACTGGCGCGGGCGAGGCGCGCTAGGCTGGGCATCGCCGAAGATCTCCCTGGCGATGGCGCCGATGCCACCGAGCGAGCCTATCAGCGAGGAGGCCTCCATCGGCATCAGCACGATCTTCTGATTGTTTGCCGTGCCGATGGAAGCGAGCGCCTCGGTGTACTTTTGCGCGACGAAATAGTTGATCGCCTGCACGTCGCCGGCGGCAATCGCTTCGGATACCATGCGGGTTGCCTTGGCTTCTGCCTCCGCCAGGCGCTCGCGCGCCTCCGCCTCGCGATAGGCAGCTTCGCGCTGACCCTCGGCCTCAAGGATCGCCGATTGCTTGGCGCCCTCGGCGCGCAGGATCTGCGCGTTGCGGGCGCCTTCCGCCTCCAGCACCTGCGCGCGCTTTTCGCGTTCCGCCTTCATCTGCCGGGCCATTGCCTCGACCAGGTCCGTCGGCGGCGCGATGTCCTTGATCTCGACGCGGGTGATCTTGATTCCCCAAGGACTGGCGGCCTCGTCGACGACGCGGAGCAGGCGGTCGTTGATCGTGTCGCGATTGGAAAGCAACTCGTCGAGGTCCATCGAGCCCATCACCGAGCGGATGTTGGTCATCGTCAGGTTGAGGAGGGCATTCTCGAGATGGGCCACCTGATAGGCGGCCTGGGCAGGGTTCAGCACCTGATAAAAGGCGACCGCATCGGCCGACACGCTGGCATTGTCCTTGGTGATGACCTCCTGGGTCGGCACGTCGAGAACCTGCTCCATCACGTTCATCTTCGCCCCGATGCGATCGATGAAGGGAATGATCAGGTTCAGCCCCGGCTCCATGGTCTTCGTGTAGCGCCCGAAGCGTTCGACAGTGTATTGATAGCCCTGCGGCACCGTCTTGATCCCGGCAAAGAGCACCAGGATGACGAGAACGACGAATGCAATGACTGCGATATCCATGCCGCCCACCGACATATCTCCCTCTTCGCAACTCCAACGTTTGGAGTGCCCCTAGGATATGACGTGGCGATTCGCCGGGAGAATTCAAGCGGTGTGCAGAGACGGGTCTATCAGAGCCAGCCCTCAAGCTCGCGGCGGACCACGTGATTGAGCACTGCCATGCCTTCGGCGCTGTCGTTCAGGCAGGGAATATGCGCAAATTTCTCGCCGCCGTTGTGGTGGAAGCTTTCGGCGGCTTGGCCGGCGATTTCCTCCAGCGTCTCCAGACAGTCGGAGACGAAGCCGGGGTTGATGACGGCAAGGCGCTTGACGCCGTCCTTCGCCAGCTTCTCGATCGTCTTGTCGGTATAGGGCTGCAACCACTCCTCCGGGCCGAAGCGGGACTGGAAGGTAACCTGCAGCTTAGCCTCCGGCCAGCCGAGCTTCGCGCGCAGCAGCCGTGCTGTCTCCTGACACTGGAGATAATAGGGATCGCCCTGGTCGGAATAGCTCTTCGGAATGCCGTGGAAGGAGGCGAGCACGACTTCCGGCTCCCAGTCGAGCGTTGCGAGATGCTTGCTGATCGAGGCGGCGAGCGCATCGATATAGACCGGGTCGCCGGGATAGGCCGGAACGGTGCGCAGCGCCGGCTGCCAGCGCATCTTCAAAAGCGCCTCGAAGGCCTTGTCGTTGACCGTCGCGGTCGTGGCTGCGGCATATTGCGGATAAAGTGGGAAAACGAGGACGCGATCGCAACCTTGCTGCTGCAGCGCCTCCATGCGCGCAGCAATCGACGGCTGGCCGTAGCGCATCGCCCAGTCGACCACGACCTCCGGCCGATTGGCAAAGGCCTTCGCCATCAGTTCGGCCTGGTTGCGGGTGTAGGTGCGCAACCAGCTTTCGTTGCGTTCCTTGTTCCAGATCACCTCGTAGGCTTTGCCGACCTTGCCGGGGCGGGTGTTGAGCACGATGCCGTAGAGGATCGGATACCAATAGAGACGCGACCATTCGATGACGCGCCTGTCACTCAGGAACTCCTTGAGGTAGCGGCGCATGGAGGTGTAGTCGGTACCGTCCGGGGTTCCGAGATTGACAAGCAGCACGCCGATCTTCCCGGATTTCAGGGCAGCTTGGTCGGTGCTCGGTTCGGCGTGGGTCATCTCGGTCCTCATGGGCGCCTCTTGGTTGCCGGCGCCTTCATTTTCAAACCCTTCTAAAAAGAAAAGCCGGCGCAGGGAAGACCGCGCCGGCCGATCTGTCAGGGGCAAATTGTCTTACTTGGCCGGAATTGCGAGCTCGCGGCCAATTTCGAGCCGGCGCGGAGCGGGGTCGCCGTTGGCTTCGGAGATCCTGTGCCAAAGCACGCCGTCGCCATAGTAGGACTCGGCAAGATCCCAAAGCGTGTCACCCCTGGCGATGACATGCTTCTGCGGCCCGCCGGCTGCGGCCCCCGTTGAAGGCTGCGCCGGTGCGGCGGCTGTGCTCTCTGCCGGTTTCGTCTCGGTGGACGGCGCCGCCGTGCCGCTGGCCGGTGCACCTGCCGCCGCGGCGACTTCGGTGATGCGGCCATCTGTATGAGGCTTGAACGGCTGGTGTGCCGCGAGATAGTCAGCGAGCACGGTCTCCAGTCCCGGACCATAGTCGTAGGCGTTCTCGCCTTTGGTCTTGAAGACGGCATAACCGTCGCCGCCGCCGCGCATGAAATTGTTGCTGACGAGCGAATAGGTCTTTTCGGGGTCGAGCGGAACGAAGGTTTCGCCCTCCTTCACCTCGACAGACACGAGCCGGCTGCCGGCCGGCTTGGAGCGGTCGAAGGAAAATTTCATGCCGGCCACCTGTGGGAAGCGTCCGCCGCCCTCTTCGACCTGGCTCAAGCCGTTCTCCAGCGCAGCGCGAATGTCCGCGCCCTTCAACTGGAAGGTCGCAAGCGTATTCTGGAAGGGAAGCACGGTGATGGCTTCGCCCATGGTCACGTCGCCCGCGTCGATCGAGGCGCGCAGTCCGCCGCCGTTGGTGATGGCGATCGTGACACCCTGGCCCTTGGCGCGGTCGAGCATGGCGTCGGCCACCAGTGTGCCCATTTCGCATTCCTTGGCGCGGCAATTCTCGCGCGAACCGTCGATCGGCGCCTCGGTCTTGGCGATAACCTTGGTGCGCAGCTCTTCGATCGGCTTGGCGAGTTCCTTGATACGGGCAAGCACGGCTTCGTCGGGCTTCACCGAGGAGTCGATGAGGATCGGATCGCCCTTGGCGGCCTTCACGACGCCGCTGTCATCGAAGGTCACGACGAGGTCGCCGAGATATTTGCTATAGGACCCGGCTTGCACCACCGGCACCTTGTAGCCGCCGGGATTTTCGACCATGGTCGGATATGGGCCTTCCGCCTTCTCATCGGTGTTCGACAGCAGGCTGTGGGAGTGGCCGCCGACGACAACGTCGATGTCCGGGATCTTGGCGATGGCGGCGAGGTCGCGCGGATAGCCGACATGGGTCAGCGCGATGATCTTGTTGACGCCCTGCTTCTTGAGTTCCTCCACCGCACTCGTAATCGTCGCGACATCTTCACCGATCAGGATGTCCGGCCCGGGAGAAGAAAGCTCGGGCGTGTCGTTGGCGACCGCGCCGACGATGCCGATCTTCTGTCCGCCGACATCGAGCACGATCGACGGCTTGATCCGGTCGCCGATCTTCGACTTGTAGCTCGGCAGCACGTTGGCGGTTACGACCGGGAAGGTGACCTTGTCGAGGAAGCTCGCGAGCCCGTCTTCGCTTTCGTCGAATTCGTGGTTGCCGACGGTCATCGCATCGAACTTCATCAGGTTCAGGAATTCCGCTTCTGCCGCGCCCTTGTAGGTGGTGAAGAAGAGCGAGCCCTGGAAATTGTCGCCGGCATTGAGAAGAAGCAGGTTCTTGCCCGTCAGCTCCTGGCGTTTCTGGTCGATCAGCGTCTTCAGGCGGGCGACGCCACCAAAGCACTCGTTCTTGCCTTCTTCTTCCGCCGAGCAGGTCGACTCGAACTTGTTGATCGACTCGATGCGGGAGTGAAGATCGTTGATGTGCAGGATGTTCAATTCATAATCGGCGAAGGCGGCGCCCGAAGAAAGGGCGAGAATAGACGCGGTCATGAGGCCGGTCCGTATATGTCTGATCATGAGGCTCTCCCGTTCTGCCTGTCGATTTCCGATCAATTGCAAACCGCGCGGAAATGCTCGATCCCCTGACCGAGGTGGCGTGCCGGATGTTTTCATCAGTTGCCGCCGACTTCAAGCGCTAAAGCCGACCTTCCTTCGCCGGATTCCAACTAGGGTTAAGCCGGCTGCCGAGTGAGCGGATCCAGGGGTTATGAAGCCGATCGCCCCGGTCTACAGATGCCGGACTTCGGCGGGCCTCTCCCCAATTGTCGTTGCGGCCATCGTAATAGGTGACCGGTGCCGCCATCAGCTCGTCGACGTCGACGCCGTCGAGACATGCGACATTGATGTTGAGGTACGGAGCGCCCGTCATGTTCGGGAGACCGATGCGCTCAAAAGGGTGCATGCCGCAATGCTTGCAGAAGAGGTGATGGGCGACCTTGTTCTTCCCCTGGAAATCCGTCAGTTCGCTCTCGCCTTCGATGAGACGAAAGGCTTCCGGCCTCACGCGAACAGACCACAGGCGCATCTTGGTGCAAATCGAGCAATTGCACTTTCCGGTGCCGGCACTGATGTCCAGATCGGCTTCGAAGCGAACCGCACCGCAATGGCAGCTTCCTGTGTAGGATTTCAGCATCGTCCTCTCGAAATGGAACGAAGGTTTTCATTCTCCGACATCACAAAAGGCCCGCGTTTGAGCGGGCCCTCGTCATATCGCCAGGATGTCGGCAGGGGTGTTTGTCGCCTCGCTCATCCGCTTCAGCCGCGGCGCGTAAGAGAGAATTGGGCGCCGGAATCGGTGGTGCAGTTCAGCTGTGTCTGCGTAACGAGCGCGCAGTTGACCTTCGACTGGGTGTTGCGCACCAGCGACGTCATGCTGATTTCGACGAGCGTCGGGCTGACATTCACGTAGTTGCCGGAAGCAAGCAGCTGGTTGGTGTCGGTGGTGCGTGTCGAGAACGTCCCGCCGGCGAAAGTGGAAACGATGCCGTTCGGATCGACCCAGGCGCCCTCGACGCCGGCCGCCTGGCGCGGCGGTGGCCCGCCCAATTCCCGTGGCGACGACTGGCATGATGCCAGCGTTGCCGCGGCGGCCAGAAGGGTCGGAATGGCGAAAGGCTTCATTGGCGTTTTCTCCCGCGTCTTGCTTTGGCGGTTTCGTTCGGTGCGCGAAACCATGCCGCGATCATGAGTTGAAAGCAAGACCGTCACCGAAATCCCGGCGATTTTGGTAGCCCTCGCACCAGGTCGTAAACCTGATCGATTCTAAGATCTTAGAGCGCTGTTCCCTCTTCCGGGACGGTTGGTTTCGCGCCTCTCGTGCAACCTTGTCACTCAAATGAAAAGGCCCGAAGCGGTGCTGCTCCGGGCCGGATTCTGCAGCTTATATGCCGCGAGTCTTAGCGGAACAGGATGTTCCGGAACTGCCACGGATCCTTGGTGTCGAGGTCTTCCGGGAACAGGCCCGGACGACCCTCAAGCGGCGTCCAGTCGGTGTAGTGGCCTTCGACCGGGCCGAGATAGGGAAGCTGCACTTCCAGGCAGCGCTTGTAGTCCATCTCGTCGGCTTCGACGATGCCGACCTTCGGGTTCTCGAGGGCCCAGACCATGCCGGCCAGAACGGCGCTCGTCACCTGCAGGCCGGTGGCATTCTGATAGGGCGCGATGCGTCGGGTTTCTTCCAGCGACAGGCGCGAACCGTACCAATAGGCGTTCTTGTCGTGACCGTAGAGCAGGACGCCGAGTTCATCGATGCCATCAACGAGTTCGTTCTCGTCGAGAACGTGGTGCACCGGCTGCGCGTTGCCGCCATTGCCGAACATCTCGTGCAGCGAGAGCACGGCGTCGTTGTTGGGATGGTAGGCATAGTGGCAGGTCGGGCGGTAGGTGACTTCGCCGTCCTTGTCACGAACGGTGAAGAAGTCGGCAATCGAGATCGACTCGTTGTGGGTGACGAGGAAGCCGTACTGCGGGCCGGGCGTCGGGCACCAGGTGCGCACGCGCGTGTTTGCGCCCGGCTGCTCCAGATAGATCGCCGCCTGGCAGCCCTTCTTGTGCTTCCTGGCGTTCTTCGGCATCCAGTTTTCGTGCGTGCCCCAGCCGAGTTCCGCCGGCTGCAGGCCTTCGGAAATGAAGCCTTCGACCGACCAGGTGTTCCAGAAGACGTCGAGCGGCTTGGGATTCTTGCTGCGCTGCGTGTCGCGCTCGGCGATATGGATGCCCTTGACGCCCGCCTTCTTCATCAGCTTCGCCCAGCCTTCGCGGTCGTCCTGATGCGGCTCCTCATATTTCAGGCCGAGGTCGTCGGCGAGGTTGAGGAGCGCCTTCTTGACGAACCAGGAGACCATGCCCGGGTTGGCGCCGCAGGTCGAAACCGCCGTGGTGCCGCCCGGATTCTTCTGCTTTTCCTTACGAACCGTCTCGCGCAGCGCATAGTTGGTGCGTGCGGCGTTGTCCATTTCGGGGTTGAAGTAGAAGCCGAGCCAGGGCTCCACGACCGTGTCGATGTAGAGGACATCGAGCTTGCGGCAGAGCTTCATGAGATCGAGCGAGGACGTGTCGACGGAGAGGTTGACGCAGAAGCCCTGTCCGCCGCCCTCGGTCAGCAGCGGCTTCAAGAGTTCCTTGTAGTTGTCCTTGGTCACGTAAGCCTTGACGTGACGCACGCCGTGGCGCTCGAAAATCTCCGTGTCCTTGGCGTCTTCGCGCGGTTCGACCACAATCAACCGGTTCTTGTCGTATTTGAAGTGGCGTTCGATCAGCGGCAAGGTGCCGTGGCCGATCGAACCGAAGCCGATCATGACGATCGGGCCGGTAATCTCGCCATAAACCGGATAATTGGTATCTGCCATTTTGGTCTTCTCCTGAGGATACATCCCTGTGAGGTTGGTTGAAATGCGCGGAAAACGGGCGTTTGACTCTCTGTTCAAGCCAAAAGCGCCCGCGCGTCCGATGAAGGCGCCGAGGCGCTGAAGCACTGCAGTTCGAGAGCTTCTTGCCCGCTTTCAGGGGAAATCGCTGAAAGCGGATGCTCTAGAGCATAGTTTCCTGTCACAATAAAGGGCGGTCGCGTCAACCGCGCCGTGCGACTTTACTTAACCGGCAATCGCCAGCAACGCCGCGATCAGGGCCTCCCGCTTGCTCACAAGACCCTTGTAGGCTGCCTGCGGCAGCGTCAATTCGCGCAGTTGGGCAACAAAGGACCGGGCAAGCGCTGCCGCATCCGGTCGGCGTCTGAGGGCGGCGAGCGGGTCGGAATAGATGCGGATCGTGAAGACGATCGTGCCGGTCTCCGGCAGTTTGCGAAGCGTCTGGCGCTCGATCCGGATGAAGGTGTCGTCTTCGGAAAGCGACACCGCCTTGGCATCGACTCCTTCGGATTTCGACTTCGGCAGATGCAGCGCGCCATCGACGTTGATCGCCCAGTTGAAGCGTTCGACGAAACGTCCGGGCGAAAGATTGTCGAACATGCGGGTGATGAGTTCGGCATTGCGCGTGCCTTCGCCGAAGCCGGGAACAGGCGCATGAATCGCGTGCATCGCCTTGCCGAATTTCTCCGCGAGCGACCAGGAGGACGGAAAGGCGACATAACCCGCGGCAAGTCGCCAATCACCATCCTTGCGCTCCATGATCGCAAGGTCGTCCTGGACCAGAGAGCCGGCGGTGACGAGAGCGGCATCGCCGGCAAGCACCACCCGGCGGCCACCGACGACCATGGCATCGCCCTCGCGCCGGTAGAGTGCCGGATATCGGTTGGGCAGGTATTCGGTGAGCACGTTCAGGAGTTCGTCCTGCGCAGGCTCCGTCCCCGGCTCGGCAATGAAAATGCCCTCGCGCATGGAGGCGAGCAGTCGCGCCTTTTCGTCGAGATAGAATTCAAGCGCATCGTCCGGTTCAATCCACCGGTCGGGATCGAGCTGGACGAGGCCGATCGTGAAGGGTTTTGACGAACCGTCGTAGGGGGTGTGTTTCATGCAGAGGAACCGGAAGACTTCGCCGCTTAACCATATTTTCCTTCCATTGGCATGGCGGGCATTCGGCCACAAGCGATTCGTGTTATAGCTCTTGCACTTGAATATTCTTGTTGTAATTGCATTTCCTACTGCATGATTGCTTAAATCGGAATCGATTTAAGGACAAAATCATGCAGCAAATCAAAGTGCTACAGCGATCTTTGCGCGTCCGATCGGACGCGCGGTGCTGTAATACGTCTGCCCGGAGGGATTGAGATTGACCGTGACTGGCGACCATCTCCAGACCTTGATGGCATTGCAGGCTCGATCACCCGTATTGATCGCGCTTTATGATCAGCATGACCGTTTGTGTTTTGCCAATGATGCCTTTCGCGCCGCCTACAATCTCGCACCCGACGACTTTCCGACCTGGTCCGATCTGATGCGGCGCAACTATGCCTGCGGCAAGGGAACGGTGGTGAAGACGGACGACATCGAGGCCTGGATCGCGGCCACGGTCCATCGGCGGGGAAAGGTACCGTTTCGTGCGCTCGAAACCGACCTTCATGATGGCCGCTGGCTGTGGATGACCGAGACGGTCGATGCCACCGGCTGCATGCTCTGCATCGCCGTCGATATCACCTCGATTCGCGCCGAGGAACGCGAGCTACGGCAGGACCGCGATTTTGCGGTGCGTGCGTCGCAGGTGGACGAGCTCACCAGCGTGCCGAACCGGCGCTACACGATGGACAGACTTAACGACTTCATCGTGAACTGCACCGGCAATCCGGACATGTGGGGTTGCGTGGCGATCATCGACATCGACTATTTCAAGGCGATCAACGATCGCTATGGCCACCAGCGCGGCGACGAAGTGCTGCTGGATTTCGCTCGCCAGATGCAGGGGATCGTACGCCGTTCAGATTGTTTCGGCCGGATCGGCGGCGAGGAGTTCATGCTGATCCTGCCCGACACGACGGTCAGCGAGAGCCATCTCATCCTCGACCGGGTGCTGGACAAGGTGCGCACTGCCCGCCCGCTTTCGAACATCCCGGAGTTCTACTACACCTGCTCGGTGGGGCTTGCGGAATACCGCGACGGCGACACCGTCAACGACATCTATGCCCGCGCGGACGAGGCCCTCTATCTTGCCAAGCGCGAGGGGCGCGACCGCGTGAAGCGTTATACGCTCGCAGGCTCAGACCCCGAGTGTCGCCCGGACCAGACCTCGTAGCGAATTGCCGAGATAGAGGTTCCCACCTTCAAGATCGGCAGGCGAGAGACGAGAAACGCGCGCGCGGCGCTGGCAGATGAGTTCGGTGCGCAGCACCCCGGCAAGCAGGCCGCAGGCGATCGGCGGCGTTTTGAGGATGCCGCTTCCGTCATCGAGGAAGACGGAGGTTATCGTGCCTTCGCAAACCTCGCCCTTCTCATTGAGCAGGATGATCTCGTCGGCCTCCGCCGGCGAGAACTCGCTGCGCGCAGCCTCGAAGATTTCGCGCCGTGTCGTCTTGAACCGAAGCAGCCGGTTGCCGGAATCGAGCCTTGCGGCAGCAATCCGCGCGCGCCAGACGGTATCGTCGGGAATGGGGGTAAAGGGAGCGGTGGTGACGGCGATGGTACCCTGGCGGTCAAGCGTCAGGCGGACCCGCAGCGGACCTGCCGCACCGCGCACGGCTTCGTTCAGATGGGCGTCCGCAGCATCTGCGCCGGCAAAGCCAAGCCGCCGCGCCGAGCGCGTCAACCGCGCGAGATGCAGCGGCAGCCGGACGAAGCCGGTCTCCGGCTCGAAGCGCAGCGTCTCGATCAGCGAAAAATCCGTCATCGGACGATCTCGGCGTCGCCGACGGCGAATCGCGCCTTCAACAGGCATTCGTCATATTCGGCCTCGGCCCTTGAATCGAAGACGATGCCGCCGCCGACATTGAAAACTGCTAGGCCATCCGAAAACAAAGAAATTGTCCGGATCGCCACGTTGAACCGCATGACCCCGTTCGGGGCGATGAAGCCGATGGCGCCGCAATAGGCGTCGCGCGGCCCGCTTTCCAGCTCATGCAGGATTTCCATCGCCCGGATCTTGGGGGCACCGGTGATGGAACCGCACGGAAAGAGAGCAGCAAAAATGTCGGCAATGCCGGTGTCGGGCCGGAGCTTGGCCCTGACGTGGCTCACCATCTGATGAACGGTCGGATAGGTTTCGATATCGAAGAGTTTTGGGACGTCCAACGTTCCGACCGTGGTCACGCGGGAGATGTCGTTGCGCAAGAGGTCGACGATCATCCGGTTTTCGGCCTGGGTCTTTTCGTCTGCCCGCATCGCGGCGACAATCGCCGCGTCCTCTTCGGCCGTCGCGCCGCGCGGCGCCGTGCCCTTCATCGGATGCGTTTCGATCCAGCCGTCGGCGTCGACGTAAAAGAACAGTTCCGGTGAGCGCGAGAGAAGAACCGGGCCGTCAAGCGCTACCAGCGCCCCGTATTTCACCGGCTGGCGCTCGATTAGCGACCAGAAGGCTGCGCGCGGGTCGCCTGACCAGCGTGCATGGATCGGCATCGTCAGGTTTGCCTGATAGCAGTCTCCCTGGCGCAGGTGCTGGTGCAGGCGTTCGAACCGCGCGCGGTAGGCGGGAAAGTCCCAGCCGGCGCGAGGCTCCAGGAGGAAGGGCTCGTTTTCCGTTCGTCGCTGCGGTTCGCCGAGTGGATGATCCTCCGCCGGCGCGTCGAAGATGCCGAAGGACATCAGCGGCGTTTCCCGGTTCTCCTCGGCAAAGAGGGTGAGCTTCTCTTCGAAGAGGTGGCCGGCCTCATAGGCCATGTAGCCGGCGAGCCACTTTCCGGCCCGATGAGCGCTCTCGATTTCCGCGAGGCCGCGCCGGAATTCCGCTCGCGTGCGCGCCGTGACGACGCGCAAGGGCTCCGCGAAAACCGTCGTCCGGTTCTCGCTGTCGTCCCGGAAAAGGACATAGGGCGCATTCTCGATCATCAAGCTGGTCGTCGTCCGTTCAACATCAGCCGCTGGGGCATACGCCCGCCGGCTCAGGCTGCCTTATCAAGCGCCTCCAACTCGTCGATCAGCCCCTCAATCATCGACAGTCCCTGCGCCCAGAACGACGGATCGGTGGCATTGAGGCCGAAGGGCGCCAGCAGTTCGGAATGATGCTTGGTTCCACCGGCCTTCAGGAGCTCGAAATACTTCTCCTGGAAGCCCTTTTCGGCCTTTTGGTAGACGGCGTAGAGCGAGTTCACGAGGCAATCGCCGAAGGCGTAGGCATAGACATAGAAGGGCGAGTGGATGAAGTGCGGGATATAGGCCCAATAGGTCTCGTAGCCTTCGGAAATCCGGATCGCGGGACCGAGACTTTCCGTCTGAACCGAAAGCCACATGTCGCCGAGGTCGTCGGCGGTCAGTTCGCCGTCCTTGCGGGCAGTGTGGACCTTGCGCTCGAATTCGTAGAAGGCGATCTGACGCACGACCGTGTTGATCATATCCTCCACCTTCTGCGCGAGCATCGCCTTGCGCTCGCGCTTGTCCTTGGTCCGGTCGAGGAGCGCGCGGAAGGTCAGCATCTCGCCGAAGACGGAGGCGGTTTCGGCAAGCGTCAGCGGCGTCGAAGCCATCAGCGCACCCTGAGCGCCGGCGAGCACCTGATGCACGCCGTGGCCGAGCTCGTGGGCGAGCGTCATCACGTCCCGCGGCTTGCCCATATAGTTGACGAGCACGTAGGGATGGACGGAGGGAACCGTCGGATGGGCGAAGGCGCCAGGCGCCTTGCCGCGCCTGACGGGTGCGTCGATCCAGCGGTCATCGAAGAAGCGGCGGGCGATCGTCGCCATTTCCGGAGCGAAGGC
Source organism: Sinorhizobium terangae (assembly GCF_029714365.1). Lineage (NCBI taxonomy): Bacteria > Pseudomonadati > Pseudomonadota > Alphaproteobacteria > Hyphomicrobiales > Rhizobiaceae > Sinorhizobium > Sinorhizobium terangae. The sequence continues at coordinate 2,965,665 of NZ_CP121659.1, read as the reverse complement.
GTGATAGGCCGAGAGCACCGTGTCCTTTGCCTCGTCCCAGGGAATGACGGCGTTGGGCGTCTCAGGGAGCGGAGCGTTGCGATCCCAGAAGTCCATCTGCTCCATGCCGAGCCATTTCGCCTTCATGGCGTAGTAGCGATGCGAGAGGCGCGGATAGGCTGCCTTCACCGCGGCGGCCAGCGCGTCCACCACCTCGCGTTCGACACGATTGGCGAGATGGCGGCTGTCGGCGATATCCGCGAAGCCGCGCCAGCGGTCGGAGATTTCCTTGTCCTTGGCAAGCGTATTGGTAACCAGCGTGAAGGTGCGGATGTTCGCCTTGAAGGTTTCGGCGAGCGCCATTGCCGCTTTCCTGCGCGTTTCCGCTGAGGGGTCCTGCAGGAGATTCAACGTAACCTCGAGCGGCAGTGCCTCGCCATCAACATTGAAGGTGAGTGCCGCGACTGTTTCGTCGAACAGCCTGTTGAAGGCTGCCGCGCCGGTCATCGACTTTTCGAGGAAAAGCTGCTCCAGCTTGTCTTCAAGCTGAAAGGGCTTGTCCTTGCGCAGGTCGAGGATCCAGGGCTTGTAGTGTGCCGCGAGGCTGTCCTTTGTCAGCGCCGCATCGATGATACCGTCATCGATGCGATTGAGCTCCAGCGAGAAGAACAGGAGATGTGCCGACATGTCGGTGAGCTTCGACTGGACGTCGCCGTAAAGCTTGCCGTTCGCCGGATTGGACGTGTCGGAGAAATAGGTGAGGCCCGCAAAGGAGGCGATCCGTCCCATCAACTCCTCGAGCGCCTCGAACTCCTTCACCGCCGCGCCGATCCCCTCGTCGCCGGTTTTGCCGGCGGCCTCCGTCAGCTTGCCTTTCCATTTGTTTTCGAAGGCGATCGCGTCGGCTTCCGCCTTCGCCATGTCGGCGCGGAATGCCTCCGACGTGGCGGAGGCGTAAAGATCTTCCAGCCGCCAGGACGGCAGGTCGCCGAGGTCGGCGGCAGCACCATGCGCCTGACCGGCCGTCGCACGAAGCGCGGATTGAGCAGCAGAAAAGGCGGGGTTTCGAGCGGATCGAGGCATCTTCGGATTTCCCGTGTTCGTGGCGGAAGCAGCAGGCGATATGGGCCCCATTGCTATCGCCGCCGATGGATAAAATGCAAGCTTTTCTCAAAACATGATGTTCAGCCCTTTATGGCACGAATAGCTGGCATGATTTGGCACATGAGGTTGGCCAAAGAGTACCGCGTGTCCTAAGCAGGAGGCTTTCGTGACATCACATATTCTTGTCATCGATGATGATCCGGTCCAGCGTCGGTTGCTGACGAACATGATCGAACGGCTGGGCCACGTCGCGCATCTCGCCGACAACGGGCGCAGTGGCCTCGAACTGCTGGTGCGCAAGGGCGGTATCATCGATGTCATCCTGCTCGACCTCCTGATGCCCGAGATGAACGGCCATGGCTTCCTCGAAGCGCTTGCCGAACGCGGCGTCGATACGCCCGTGATCGTCCAGACCGGGCAAGGCGGCATCGAAACGGTCGTCCATGCGATGCAGGCCGGTGCCTTCGACTTCCTCGTCAAGCCGGTGTCGCCGGAGCGGCTCGCGGTCGCGATCGGCAATGCGCTGAAAATGGCGCACCGCGATGGCAAGGTGAAGACGTCGCGCCGGTCGCGCGGGGGCGCGGTCGGGTTTGCCGACATCGTTTCGGCGAGCCCGGCGATGATCCGGGTCATCGATCTTGCCCGCCGTGCCGCGCAGTCCAATATTCCGATCGTGCTTGAAGGCGAATCCGGCGTCGGCAAGGAGATGGTGGCGCGCGCGATCCAATCGGCGAGCGACCGGGCCGGCAAGCCGTTCGTCACCGTCAATTGCGGCGCGATACCGCACAATCTCGTCGAAAGCATCCTGTTCGGCCACGAGAAGGGCGCCTTCACCGGCGCAACCGAAAAGCACACCGGCAAATTCGTCGACGCGGATGGGGGGACGCTCTTCCTCGACGAGATCGGCGATCTACCGCTTGACGTTCAGGTCAAGCTCCTGCGCGCCGTTCAGCAGGGCGAGATAGAGACTGTCGGCGCACGTCATCCGCAGAAGGTCAACGTCCGGCTGATCTCGGCCACCAACAAGGACCTCATCAACGAGGTGCGCGAAGGGCGGTTCCGGGAAGATCTTTATTATCGCCTCAATGTCTTCCCGATCACCATTCCGGCCCTGCGCCGGCGCAAGGAAGACATTCCGGTGCTGGTGCGCGCCTTCGTCGAGCGCTTTGCCGCCGAGCAGAGGCTCAACCAGCCGCTGACCGTGTCGAACGGTGCAATGGCGCTGCTGACGGCCTACGATTGGCCGGGCAATATCCGCCAGCTCGAGAACGCCATTTTCCGCGCGGTGGTGCTTGCGGAGGGCAACGAGCTCACGGTCAAGGATTTTCCGCAGATCGCGACCCAGATCCCCGGCTACGTCGTCGCGGACCGTTCCGGCTTCTCCTGGGGCGAGGCCGGGCCGGAACGTGCTCCGATGGTTGGCGAATACGCTTCCGGCGCGCGTGCCGATTTGAAGGTTGCGGAGCAACCGGCCTCCCGGGAGGCTGCAACGGACAACCGCCTGGAGAACGCCATCGCCAGCGTCGATGAGGGTGGCGATGTACGCAAGCTGGCCGAGGTCGAGGAGGAACTGATTCGTTTTGCCTTGAAGTTCTACCGTGGGCAGATGAGCCAAGTCGCGCGAAAACTCGGTATCGGACGCTCGACGCTCTATCGAAAACTCAAGGATTACGGCATCGACCCCGACGATCCGCTGCGTGAGGCCGCATAATTTCGACGCATTCCCAACTCATTGCCCGCACAATTGCGTCACCGCCGTTTAGACCTTGTTAGTCAACTGTTCACTATATTATAAGGGGCGGTGACTACTGTGGCATAATTGCCATGCTGTCACCTTATTTGACAGTCAAGTGAGACAGCGAAGCACGGTTGTCCGGCAGGCGGGGATTGAATGCCAAATTTGTTCGGTTTGAAGAAGCCACTCGGCTTCTTGGCGCGCAGAGTCTGCTCGGCGATTGCCCGCAAGGGACCACAAGTTCTTGCCTCGATCGCATTGGCATCGTCCCTCGTCACACCCGGCATGGCACCTCCCGTCGAAGCGGCCGGCCAGACCCGGACCTTGAAGCTTTATTTCATTCATACCAAGGAAAAGGCGCAGATCACCTTCAAGCGCAACGGCCGCTACGATTCGAGGGGATTGCAGGAGATAAACCGTTTCCTGCGCGACTGGCGGCGCAACGAGCCAACCAGGATGGATCCGCGGCTTCTTGATCTCGTCTGGGAGGTCTACCAAAGGAGCGGTTCGCGCGACTATATTCACGTCGTTTCCGCTTATCGCTCTCCGGCCACCAACAGCATGCTTCGGTCCCGCTCCAAGGGTGTCGCCAAGAAGAGCCAGCACATGCTCGGCAAGGCGATGGACTTCTACCTGCCCGACGTGAAGCTCAAGACACTCCGCGAAATCGGCATGAAGTTCCAGGTGGGTGGCGTCGGCTATTATCCGACCTCCGGCTCTCCCTTCGTCCATATGGACGTCGGCGGCGTGCGCGCCTGGCCGCGCATGACCCGCAACGAGCTCGCTCGTCTCTTCCCGGACGGCAAGACCATGCACGTGCCGTCTGACGGCAAGCCGTTGCCGGGCTATCAGCAGGCGGTCGCAGATTACAAGCGGCGCGTCGGCGCGACGGCTATCGAGGTTGCCGGCGGCGGCGCCAAGGGACCGGGCGACGCTGCCAGTGGCAAGCGTAGCGGCAATCTCTTCGCCATGCTCTTCGGCGGTGGCGGCGACGAGGATGAAGAACCAGAAGCAATCGCGGCCGGCGCGGCTGACGACGGCGAGGGCGAGGCTCCGGCCACGGCTCAGACCGCATCTGCTCCGGCTGGGCAGGAAGCGCTTCCGGGTGTCGCAGGCTCGGTCGCCGGCCAGACCTCGGAGGAACAGCAGAACATCAACGCACCGGTTCCGACCGTTCGCCCGGCCTTCAAGGATGCGCCGGCCAATGGCGGCGTCGCGGTCGCACTCGTCGCGCCTGCGCAAAACAACGCCCAGGAGGCGTTGGCCGCGGCCATGCAGCAGACGCCGGCCGTGCCATCGGAATTTGCGGATCTCAGCACGTTGAAGGTGCCGGTTCCGCAGATGCTCGACCGCCGTGATATGAACGAGATGATTGCCAACGGAACGCTGGTGGCGTCCACTGATGCCGCAACAGGGGATGCTCAGGCGCTCGGTTTCGTGCCGGTCCCGGCGATGCGCCCAGCCGGAGAGGCTGCGCTTGCGGCCGTTGCCGAGGCAGAGGTTGCCATCCCGGCTTTCGCGGATCGTCCGGTCGTCGCCTCCGCCGAGGCGCCGCGTGACACGGCTGCCCAGGCGGAGACGCGTGTGGCGCTTGCGGCGCCGACGACGGAACCTGAACCAGCCGCTCAGCCGATCGAAATGGCAGCCTATGCGCCCCGGTCGGACACGAGCTCGAAGGAATTGATCTTCGACAGCGCCTTCGACACTGAGGGCGAGGTATCGGCAAAGGGCAGCCGGCCGAAGAAGCAGGATGCCGAGGCGGCCAGCCGCTCGTCTGTCCGCACCGAGCCGAAGCTCACGCAGAAGATCATTTCGGAATGGGCGCTCTCGACCGGTCGCGTCGCCACTCTTTCGAAGCCGGTCAAGGCGCCGCGCTTTGTCAGCAAGACGCTTCGTGCCGCGCCGACGACGGTCTATGCTGCCGGCTTCACGAGTGGTGTACGCACTGTCGATACGGCACGCTTCAGTGGCAACGCAGTGAACTTCATGGAAGTAAAGAAGTTCAGCACCAACTGATCGCCACTATACTCGAGAAAACGGAAAAACCCGCCGACGCGTCGGCGGGTTTTTCGTTGGGGATCCGTCAGAGGAGCTTATGCGGCGTCTTCGGCTGCCGGAACCATGCCCAGCGCCTGCAGGTAGGTGTCGAGGATTGCTTCCTGTTCCATGCGCTCGTCATGATCCTGCTTGCGGATGGAAATGACCTTGCGCAGGATCTTGGTATCGAAGCCCATTGCCTTGGCCTCGCCGTAGACATCCTTGATATCGTCCGCGATAGTCTTCTTTTCCTCTTCCAGCCGTTCGATCCGTTCGATGAAAGCACGAAGCTGGTCGCGTGCGACGCCGTGAGCATCCGACATGGTCTTCTCCTTTTATGGGGAATTGAATTTCGTGGGTGCTGTGACCTGCCGCGAACAGCCGCCGAGGTCAAGGGCGATTGCGCAACAACGGCGCTATTTCCCGGAGCAGGATCCCCGAAAAAGGGCGATGCGACCTTACATTGCCATCGCGTTTCCCGCGCGAGCGGCATCGCGAGGATTGCTATTCTTTCGGGCGGTTGCGCTCGAAGGCGGCCTTCTGCTCGGCGGATGCGTCCGACTGGTGCCGCGCACGCCATTCGTCATACGGCATGCCGTAGATGATCTCGCGCGATTCCTCCTTGCTCATCTCTATGCCGGAGGCCTCGGCAGCCTCGCGATACCAGTTGGAAAGACAATTGCGGCAGAAGCCGGCAAGGTTCATCAGGTCGATATTCTGGACGTCGCTGCGTTCGCGCAGATGCGCAACGAGCCGCCGGAAGGCCGCGGCTTCGAGGGCGGTCTGCTGGTCCTGGCTGAGTTCTGTCATGATGGTCTCCTCCTGCAGCGCCCGCGCCGGATGAGAGGCGCAAAGGATGCTGCAGCACTTTGAATTGCTGCCGGGTCTTGTTCTTAAATAGGTGCGGTCCAAGGAAACATGCAGGGTTAGTCGTCGTAAGCACCCGTCCGCGAGGGGTGGCGCTGATAGTCATGCAGCGTCGGCAGGCCGTTGAGTTCCGCAAGGAGGGGGGCGAGGCGCCGGGCCCAGGCAGCGACGCCGGCCGTGTCGGCGATCAGGTCCTGGCGGATCTCGATCAGCGCATGGGCGATACCCGGCGCCATGCAATGGCGATACATGGTGTCGCCGCGCAGTGCCCCGTCATAGGGCTCGTTGTTACCGACGACGATATCGCCCGCCGCTTCGAGCCGTTCGATCAACGGAAACACAGCACGCGGATCGTTATCCCAGAGCACCGCGGCATGCCACGGCCGGGCGATACCCTTCCACGACGGCGTGAAGGAATGAAGCGAGATGACCAGCGGCGCCTTGCCGCCTGCCGCCGCAGCTTGCGCGATCGTTTGGGAAACGGCGCGGTGATAGGGGCGATGGAAGCGGTTGAGCCTGTTCTCCCATTCCTCGTCGGTAATCGGGTGATTGCCCGGGATGATCGCGCCGTCGGAGATCTTCATGATCAGCGTCGGATCGTCCTCGCCGCGGTTCGGATCGATCAACAGCCGCGAGAAGCAACCGAGCACGGCCGGCGCATTGAGTGCCGAGGCCAGTTCCCGCGTGAGCGGCTCGACGCCGATGTCATAGGCGATGTGCCGGGTGAAGGCACTGTCGGGAAGGCCAAGCTTGCCGTATTCCGGCGGCAGACGATTCATGGCGTGGTCGGCCAAAAGAACGAGACCATTCGCTGAATTGCCTTCAATGATCTCGTAAGGGGAATAGTGCTGCATGCCGCTCCTGCTTGATCTGCCAACGCCGGTCCGTGATCGCACGCGCAACGGCCATTCGCAAGAAAAAGGCGAAACTCTTGTGCCTTTTGTCACCAGAATGCCAATTGTAATCGATTAGTGTTGCGTTGACTTTCGGGGCTGGGCATCGCAAGAAAGTGCCACGCAAATCAAAACGGAGTTCCGTTGGAAGCCGTGTCTAGATATCCTTTTTCCAAAGCGAAACCGGGCCTGGGAACGTTCTGGGCTACCCTCCTGTTTTTAACGGCAATCTCTGGTTCGTTTCTCTTCGCTGACGAGGCGCGTGCCGACTTTCGTGTCTGCAATGGCACGCAAACCCTGGTAGGTGTGGCCATCGGCTACCGCGCCAAGGAGGGCTGGGTGACGGAAGGCTGGTGGCAGGTGCCGGCAACGACCTGCGCGACGCTGATCGAGGGCGAACTTCAATCCAGATATTATTATCTCTACGCGGAAGATGCGGCTCGTGGCGGCCGCTGGACCGGCGAGGTCAACATGTGCGTCGCCGAGAACGAATTCAAGATCACCGGCGTGCAGGACTGCTTCGCGCGCGGTTTCCAGCGCATGGGATTCAAGGAATACGACACGGGGCGGCAGGGCAGCTGGATGGTTCAGCTTTCCGACACGCCCGGCACGCAGGAAAGCCAGAATTGATGAAGCGGAACAGAAAAGTCAAAATCCTCGCCACGCTCGGACCGGCGTCGTCCGACGAGCAGATGATCCAGAGGCTGCATGAGGCGGGAGCCGATCTGTTCCGTATCAACATGAGCCATGCGAGCCATGACGTCATGCGCTCGCTGATCGAGAAGATCCGTAGTGTCGAAGCCCGTTGCGGCCGACCGATCGGCATTCTGGCCGATCTGCAGGGTCCCAAGCTGCGCGTCGGCAAGTTTGCCGAGGGCAAGGTCGAGCTCAAAATCGGGCAGACTTTCACGCTCGACAACAAGGAGACCCCCGGCGACAACACCCGCGTCTACCTTCCCCATCCGGAAATCCTCGAGGCGGTGAAGCCCGGCGATCGCCTGCTGATCGACGATGGCAAGCTGCACCTCAGGGCCGAGAAGACGGACGGCAAGAGCATCGTCACGACCGTTGTCTCCGGCACGAGGATATCGGACCGCAAGGGCGTGAGCCTGCCCGACACGCTGCTTGGCGTCGGCGCGCTGACCGAGAAGGACCGCGTCGACCTCGACGCCGTTCTGGCGACAGGGCAGGTCGACTGGGTGGCGCTCTCCTTCATCCAGCGGCCGGAAGATCTTGCCGAGGTCCGCAAGGTTGCCCGCGGCCGTGTCGGCCTGATGTCGAAGATCGAAAAGCCACAGGCGATCGAGCGCATCGACGAGATCATCGAGCTTTCGGACGCGCTGATGGTGGCGCGCGGCGATCTCGGCGTCGAGATGCCGCTTGAATCCGTCCCTGGCCTGCAGAAGCAACTGACGCGTGCCTGTCGGCGTGCCGGCAAGCCGGTGGTCGTCGCCACCCAGATGCTGGAGTCGATGATTTCCTCGCCGGTTCCGACGCGCGCGGAAGTGTCCGACGTGGCCACGGCTGTGTTCGAAGGCGCCGACGCCGTAATGCTTTCGGCCGAATCCGCCTCCGGCGAGTATCCGGTCGAGGCGGTTTCGACCATGGCCTCGATCGCGAGCAACGTCGAGCGCGATCCGCATTATCCGGGCATTATCTATGCGCAGCGCACGCCGCCCGAGGCGACCGGCGCCGACGCTATTTCTCTCGCCGCTCACCAGATCGCCGAGACGCTGAAGCTCGCGGCGATCGTCACCTACACGTCGTCCGGCGCAACGGGCCTGCGCGCTGCACGTGAGCGGCCGCAGGTGCCGGTCATCGCGCTTTCGCCGATCGTCGAGACCGCAAGACGCCTTTCGGTCGTCTGGGGCCTGCACTGCGTGGTCACCGAGGATGCGAAAGATCTCGATGACATGGTCAACCGCGCCTGCCGCATCGTCGCGGCGGAGGGTTTTGGAAAGCCGGGCGACCGCATCATCATCTCCGCCGGTGTCCCGCTCGGAACGCCGGGTGCCACCAATATGCTGCGCATCGCCTATATCGGCTCGGATGGGCTTACCGGCGTATAGGACTTCTCCGGCATTGAAGCGTCCTTGACCGCGAGGCGGGCTCCGGCCCGCCGTGCGGCCTCCTGGAGGTCGCACGGTTTGCCCGCCAGTTTCTCGATCGCGGCAACGACGACTTCGGTCACCACGTAATCCGGTTTGTGGCCGAGATTGGCGATCCACAACAGCTCCGATCCGACAATGTCGCGCGCAAGGCCGCGCGCATGGATATCGGCTAGGACAATGGCGTCGCTGTCGCCGGTGATGATGACCGTCGGTGCCGCGATCTCGGCATAGCGCGGAGAGACACGCGTCACATAGGCGTGCAGGTTGGCAACGTCGATCGCATTGTTGAGAAAGGTTGCCGGCCGCAGCACCAGATGCGGAGCGGTCTTGCCGATGTAATCCAGCGGGCGCTCATTGGGGGAGAAGATCGAGCGTGTCGCGCTGTCGATGCGCCGGAGGCCGAGCGGGGTGGCGACCGTATGGGCGAAGAGCCAGCCGAGGCAAGGCAGCTTCGCCAAGGTGAAGTACCAGTCGATTCCGCCGGGCCAGGGATGCGTCGCCGGTGCGAGAAGCACGACACCCGCGGTTCGTTCCGGGTGATGGAGCGCAAAGCTTGCGGCAATTGCAGCGCCGAAGGAGTGGCCGACGACGATGGCGCGATCGATGCCGCGCCTTTCCATCAGTCTGGCGATCGCCTCTGCCTGGCCGTCTGGCCAGCCATTGAAGGATCCGCCGCGCTCCGAGTAACCGTGGCCCGGCCGGTCGACGAAAAGCAGCTCCGCCCGGCCTTCGAGCGCCGGCCTGAAGGCATGCATCTGATCGAGCAGGTTCCCGCCGGCACCGTGGATGAAGACGATCGGCGGCAGATCGGGGCTTCCGGGCGCGGAGACCTGGACGCAGTTCATACGGAAGCCGCCGACATCGACAAGGTCGCCCAGGTTGGGGAAGCGGGCGGATATGCGTCGTGCCTGCCAGACACTGTAGCCGATGCTGGCGATCGTTAGGATGGCGAGAAGCAGCAACGCCGCGAGCATGATCGGACTGGTCTTCCCCAATTTGCGCTTGAGAAGGGTGCAGGCTCTACCGCATGTGCCTCCGGAAGCAATCCTGGCAGGCTTCCGCCGTCGGCGTCGCTTCGGCGAAGCTGCCCCTGTCGCACCAGCTCAGGTCCGGCTGCCCGCCAGCTTCTCCGCCAGCTCGCCAAGCTGCTCCTGCGCCTTTCTATCCGATGGATAGATATCGAGGAACTGTTCCCAGGCGCGCATGGCCAGCTCGTCCTTGCCGGCGGCACCGAGCATGGTGGCCATGCCTGCAATGGCGCCGAAATGCCGTGGTTCGATCGCGAGCACGCGATTTATGTCGGACATTGACTTGCGGTAGTTGCCCATTTGATAGTGCAAGGTGGCGCGGCGGTTCCAGCCTTCCACGTAGTTAGGAGCAAGCGCGATCACCTGATCGAGGATGTCGAGCGCAACGGGTTTCTTGTCGTCGGCGATTGCCTTGTCGGCCCATTGCATCAGGAGGTTCACGGTGGCGCTGCCGGAATCCTGCCATTCCAGCCGGATGCGGTCGGCGAGTTGCCGCGCCTTCGCCTCGTCGCGTTCCTTCTTCAGGTCGGCGAACAGGGAATCAAGACGCTGTTTCGGTGTGGTGAGGGTTGCCGTTTCCGTTTGCGGCGCTGGCTCCGCCGCCCGGAGCGGATTGCCGGTTGAGACGGTGAGGACGGCAAGCGATGCCAGAATCAAGGTCACAAAAATACGCATGGCGGACATCGTAGCCCGCCATGGAACAAGATCAAATCAAATATGGGGGATCACCAGGAGCGAACCGCCAATCCGGCAGGGCAACCCGATCGCTGCCCCGGGTACGTCAGCCCTGACGTGCCTTGAAGCGCGGGTTCTGCTTGTTGATGATGTAGACGCGGCCTTTGCGACGAACCAGACGGTTTTCGCGGTGACGGGCCTTCAGCGACTTGAGCGAATTCTTGATCTTCATTTTCCTGATCCGCAGGTTTCGGGGAACGAAAATTCGCCCGGTAATCTCTAACAATCAAAAGCGCGCCATTCAGCGCGCTCCAAGTAGGCAGGCACATACCGTGTCGCCCCTATTGTGTCAACCGCACGACTGGGGTTTTCCTTCCGCACAGTGCAAATCTGTGGGCGTTCTCTCAGCGCAGGCGGGTGAAATGGCCCATCTTGCGGCCGACGCGCGCCTCCGCCTTGCCGTAGAGATGAACGAGCACGTTGCGTTCGGCAAGCAAGCCAGGGACCTCGGCAATATCGTCGCCGATAAGATTCTGCATCACGCAGTCCGAATGGCGTGAGGGGTCGCCCAGCGGCAGGCCGGCAATGGCGCGGATATGCTGCTCGAACTGCGAGACGACGCAGGCCGCTTCCGTCCAGTGGCCGGAATTGTGGACGCGCGGCGCGATCTCGTTGGCGACGACGCTGCCATCGGCCAGCACGAAGAACTCGACTCCGATCACGCCGACATAGCCGAGCGCGTCGAGTATGGCAGTTGCCGCTGCCCGTGCGGCGTCTGCCGTCGCGGAGCCCACGGACGCTGGCACGGTCGAGGTGTGGAGGATGCCGTTCCGATGCACGTTCTCTGCCGGATCGAAACAGGCGCTCGTGCCGTCAGGGCTGCGCGCAGCGATGATCGAGATCTCGCGCTCGAACGGTACGAAGCTTTCCAGGATGAGGGGGACCTGGCCGAGGGCCGCGAAGGCGCCGGCGGGGTCGTCCGCAGTCGAGCGGAACACGCGCTGGCCCTTGCCGTCATAGCCGAGCCGCCGGGTCTTGAGCACGCCTGCGCCGCCGAAGTCGGCGAGTGCCAGTTCAAGATCCACCTGGCTGTCGACGGCGTGGAAGCGCGCAGTGGCAATGCCGCAGTCATTGATGAACCGCTTTTCCACGAGCCGGTCCTGCGCCACTTCCAGCGCCTTCGGCGGGGGGAAAACCGGGCGCGAGGCCGCCAATCTTATGGCTGCTGAGACCGGTACGTTTTCGAACTCATAGGTGATGAGATCGGAGACCGCGGCGAGTTCGTCAAGCCCGTGCGCGTCGTCGTAAGGCGCAACGATCTGGGCATTGGCGACCTGGGCGGCGGGACAGTCCGGCTGCGGTTCGAGAATGACGGTGCGGTAATTCAGGCGGGCAGCCGCCATCGCCAGCATGCGGCCGAGCTGGCCGCCGCCAATAATGCCGATGGTCTTCATGCCTGGTCCACCGGGTACTCGGCTACCGAGACGGTCTGCTGTTCGCGCCAGTCGTCGAGGCGGTCGGCGAGATCGTCGTCGCCAAGGGCGAGGACGGCGGCGGCGAGCAGCGCCGCATTAATAGCCCCCGCCTTTCCGATCGCCAGCGTGCCGACGGGAATGCCGGCCGGCATCTGCACGATCGAAAGCAGGCTGTCCTGACCGGAAAGCGCCTTCGACTGCACCGGCACGCCGAAGACCGGCAGCGGTGTCATCGATGCGCACATGCCCGGCAGGTGCGCGGCGCCGCCGGCGCCGGCGATGATCACCTTGAAGCCCTCGTCACGTGCGCCCTTGGCGAAGCTCACCAGCCGGTCCGGCGTGCGGTGAGCCGAAACGATGCGGGCCTCGTAGGCGATGTCGAGCGCTTCGAGCGTGTCGGCGGCGTTCTTCATCGTCTCCCAGTCCGACTGGCTTCCCATGATGATGGCGACGGGCGGGGTGGTCGTGTCTGTCACGTCTGTCTTGATCCGTTTCAGGCGATGATATCGGGGATGATCTGGTCTTCGATCTTGCTGATCTTGTCCTTGATGGCCAGCTTCTTCTTCTTCATGCGCTGAATGCGCAAGGCGTCGCAGCCGGTCTCGATCATGGCGTTGATGGCGACGTCGTAGTCTTCATGTTCCTGCCTCAGGCGCGCGATGGTCAGTCTGAGTTCGGCCTGGTCCTGGTCCGGCATGCAAAACGATCCCCATAAGCCCGATCGCATTCGAACTGCGATCCGGAATTTTCATGCGCCGCTCTACCACATCTTGGGCGGTAACGGGAAGTTATCCGACGTCATCATTTCGCCTTCGACAAATGAAAAATGGCGTGGCAGAGTAGTAAGGTTACCACCATGGAACATCCGGCATTTACCTGCCGGATGCAAGCAAAAGGAAGGGACTGCCAAATGACCATTGAGGCTCATCTTGCAACGCTTGAGAAAAAACATGGCGCCCTGGAACAGGAGCTCCACGCTGCTCTCAACTCACCGTCCTGCGAGGACGAGTTGATTAGCGAACTCAAGCGGCGGAAGCTGCGCATCAAGGACGAAATCGAAAGACTCCGTTCCTCGACACACTAATTCTGAACGGTATTTCGGGAGGCGTTGTCTCCTTTCCCAGCGACAACGCAACAAGGTCAAGAATCCATTCCCATCACGGAGTACACGGAACACTCGACCGGGCCCGACGCCCGGTCTATTTCTGTCGGGCGTTCAGTTCCGAACCTTCCTCCTTATGCATGTCGTTATCCCAAAACCGCTGCGCATTTTTGGGGGCCATGCACTATAGCGCCGTGCGTCCTTTAGGACGCACAAAGGACGCTGTAACTCTTTGATTCCACGCATCGTGCTTTCCGAAAATCGGGTCCGATTTTCGGGCCGATGCGCTAGGACCAAAACTGGTCGAGCCACAGGTTCAGCTTGTCGAAGCCCGGCTTGTGGATCGCATAGATCCGCCGCGTTCCGCTCGATGAAACCGACACGAGATTGCAGTCGAGCAGCGCCTTCAGGTGCTGCGACACTGCCGGGCGGCTAATCGGCAGGCCTTCGGCCAGTTCGTTCACGGTTTTCGGTGCGCGCCTGAGTTCCTCCAGCAGGTAGCGCCGGTTCGGATCCGCGATGGCATCGAATGGGTCCGCAATGGTCATGGGCAGACGTTAAGCGAATTCTCCATAAGCGGCAAGAAAATTGTGCGGTGCGGTATGTGGTTGCTTCGCAGCATTTCCGGACGCCTCAGCCGCCCGACACGAGGCTGGTAAGACCGTCCCAGACAAGTCTTGATCCGGCGATAAAGGCCATCGTGTACATGAACGGATAGAAAATCTGCGGCTTCATCCGCCGGACGATCCAGGCGCCGCAGGCCGTCGCCACCATCGCCAGCGGGAAAAGCGTGGCCGATGTCTTCAGGTTGCTGATATCGAGCTGGCCGAGGGCGAAATATGGAATGAGTTTCACCGCATTGAGGATCGCGAAGAAGCGCACGATGGTGCCTGTATACTCACGCGGTGCGAGCTTCAGCGGCAATGCATAGATCTGAAAAGGTGGGCCGCCGGCATGGGCGACGAAGCTGCCGTAACCGGCAAGGGAGCCCCAGAGCGCGGCGGGGCCGGCGCGCTGTTTCTTGGGGCTGATCGGGGCGCCACTGCGACTGCGCCAGACGGTATAGACATAGCGCAGCACGAAGACGACCGTGATGAGGCCGATGATCAGCCTCAAGGCGTCGCGCGGCACATAGGCGGAGGTCGCCCAGCCGATGGCGATGCCGGCGATCGCGCCGGGCAGCAGCATCGTGAGGGTTTTCCGGTCGCCATGTTTGCGCCAGATCCACAAGGAGACGATATCCATGGCAATGAGGATCGGCAGCAGCAGCGCGGCCGCCTGGACAGGCGATACCGCCATCGACAGGATCGGAACCCCCATCAACGAAAGCGCTTCGCCCATGCCGCCCTTGCTAAGGCCTACGAGCAGGACTGCGGGGATGGCGACGAGATAGAAGTCGAAATCGGGAAGCATGGGTGGCGGTTGATCCTTTTGTCATCTCCGTCTATCGGTTTTCCCGAACGAAATCGAGTGGCGGCTTCGCTCCTACAGCGCCGCGCGCCCAATCGGACGCGCCAAGATCGCTGTAGCACTTTGAAGTGCTGCATGATTTTGTCCTTAAAAGGAATCATGCAATGAGCGGGTGCCGCCAGGAACGGATACTATGAGCAATGTAGAAAACCGCTGCCGCCTTGTGCTGGTCGTGCCGGACATGCCGGATCTCGCACAGCGTTCGAAGGTGCTTGCCGGCGCTTTGCGGGGAGGCGACGTGGCTTCCGTCATCCTGCCGCAATACGGCCTCAGCGACGCCGAATTCCAGCAGCACGCCGAGCTCTTGGTGCCGGTGATCCAGAAGGCGGGGGCTGCGGCGCTGATCGAAGGTGACACGCGCGTCGCGGGACGTGCCAAGGCGGATGGCCTGCATATCGTTGGGGGCGCCGATGTCCTCGGCGATGCGATCGAAAAGCACACGCCGAAGCTGATCGTTGGCGGCGGCAATGCTTCCGACCGCCACCATGCGCTCGAAATCGGCGAACTCAGGCCGGATTACATCTTCTTCGGTCGCACCGACGGTGATATCAAGCCGGAGCCGCATCCGAAAAATCTGGCACTTGCCGAATGGTGGGCGTCGATGATCGAAATCCCCTGTGTCGTCATGGGCGGCACGGACCCGCAATCGGTGCTCGCGGTTGCCGAAACGGGGGCCGAATTCGTGGCACTTCGCCTCGCCGTCTTTGGCGAGCCGGAGCGGGCGCCGGCGGTCGTCGCGGCCGTCAACGCGCTGCTTGACGAAAAAGCGCCACGGTTTGAAGATTAAGACGGTCCGATGTTGAGCCGCTTGTCGTCGAAGCCTGGCCGGGCTGCAGTCCTCTTTATGGCCGTCGCACTTGCGGCGGTGCCGACTCGCGCGCAGCAGCCGGCGACGGGCGTGCCGGCGGAGGATGGAGTCGCGGACGAGGGGACTGTGCCAAAGCGCGGCCGGATCACACCCTTCAACGGGGCGATCGTGCCGGAAGGGGCGGCTCCGCAGCAGAAGCCCGAGACAGGCGCGGCAAAAAAAGCGAAGGCCGGAGACGGCAGCACGCCTTCGGAGGGCGTCAATGTCTTCGATCGCATGGGCGCGCAATTGCCGGCGCTCCCGGCAGAAAAGCCGTTCACCGGAAAAGTGGACGATGCCTATGGCGCCTTCCAGCGCGGCTATTATCTGACGGCAATGGATCTTGCGCTGCCGCGGGCGCAGCTCGGCGATCCCGCTGCCCAGACGCTGGTTGCATCGATCCTCGAACAGGGTCTTGGCGTTGCGCGCAACGCCAAGGAGGCGGCCTTCTGGTACGGACAGGCTGCCAATAACGGCGATCCGGCCGCCATGTTCAAATATGCCCTGATCCTGGTGGAGGGGCGCTACGTCAAGCGCGACAGGAAGAAATCCGAAGAGCTTATGAAGAAGGCGGCCGATCTCGGCAATGCCTCGGCCCAGTTCAATTACGGGCAAACGCTGGTTGCCGACATGCCGGGCGAGAAGGGCCTTAAGGCGGCGATGCCCTATTACGAGAAATCCGCCGAGCAGGGCATCGCCGATGCGCAATACGCTCTCTCGCAGATTTACATCAATGTCGACGGCATAGAGGAGAACAAGCGCGCGCGTGCCCGCGAATGGCTGCTGCGCGCCGCCCGCGCCGGCTTTGATACCGCGCAGCTCGACATCGCCATCTGGTTCGTCGAAGGGATCGCCGGCGACCGCAACCTCGAAGAAGGGTTTGCCTGGATGAAGCGCGCGGCGGAAGGCGGCAATGTCGTCGCGCAGAACCGGCTGTCGCATCTTTATGTCAATGCGATCGGCACGCGCCCGGATCCGGTCGAGGCGGCAAAGTGGTATGTGCTGTCGCGTCGCGCCGGCCTCAAGGACGATGCGCTCGAGGACTTCTATCTCGGCCTCAACGAAACGCAGCAGAAGTCGGCGCTCGCGGCTGCGAACAAGTTCCGTTCCTCGTGAGGCAGGTCTCCGCCAAGGCGGTTGTCACTGGCGTCGATGGCTGCAGCAATGCTATTTCGCTTGAACTTCTGCGGCTTTTGTGGTCTTGAAGCCGCGGTTTTGTCCGCGGCTTGCTCATTTCCTAATTCAGCCCGGCGGACGGAGTGACTTCACTCGGTTTTTTGACGACGAAACCCGCAGCTTCGCTCGCGCCGTGCGCGACATCGTGCGGGATACGTCAGACAGGTTCAATGTCCGGCTCGAGATGGCTCGGCCGGCCTTCGCTATCATAAGGATCGCCACATGGCCCGTTCTGCCCTTCTCAATGTCATGGTCCAGGCCGCCTTCAAGGCCGGCAAGTCGCTGGCGCGCGATTTCGGCGAAGTGCAGAACCTCCAGGTCTCGCTGAAGGGACCGAGCGACTATGTTTCCCAGGCCGACCGCAAGGCCGAACGGATCATCCGGGAAGAGCTGTTGAAGGCGAGGCCGACCTATGGCTTCCTCGGCGAAGAAGGCGAGGAAATCAAGGGGACCGACGGCGCGCATCGCTGGATCGTCGACCCGCTCGACGGCACCACCAACTTCCTGCACGGCATCCCGCATTTTGCCGTTTCGATCGGGCTTGAGCGTCAGGGCGAAATCGTCGCTGCCGTCGTCTTCAATCCGGCAACGGATGAACTCTACACCGCAGAGAAGGGCGGTGGTGCCTTCCTCAACGATCGCCGGCTGCGCGTCGGCGCTCGCAAGAACCTTTCGGACGCCGTCATTGCCACCGGGACACCGCATCTCGGTCGCGGCAATCACGGCAAATATCTGATCGAACTTCGCCATGTCATGGGCGAAGTCGCCGGCATCCGGCGTTTCGGATCTGCCGCGCTCGATCTCGCCTACGTGGCCGCAGGCCGCTATGACGGCTATTGGGAGCGGGACCTTGCCGCGTGGGATATTGCGGCCGGCATCCTGCTCATCCGCGAAGCCGGCGGCTGGGCAACCGATGTCGACGGCGGCAGCAAGCCGCTCGAGGACGGCTCGGTCGTTTGCGGCAACGAATACATCGCCAAGGCGCTGCGTGACGTGATCCATCGCCCGGTTCCGGCGAAGTAGCCAACGGCCCTCTCCCGAGCCTTGCAGTCTCAGGTGCGTTATGCGTCGGGGGCATTCGTTTTCCCTTCAATTTGGCGCAAAGTTCCACTAGTCTCCGGGCCAGCGGTGCCGTGCTGCTGCCGACGATGCAAATTCTCGAATCGCTTTCGAGAAATGCTTCGGTAATTCAAAGTGTTGCGGCACCCTTGCGTGTCTGAGGGCGCGCGGCGCTGGAGTGAACCCGGGAGTCTGGCTAACCTATGACGAAACTCAATCTGTCCGGATGGAACGGTCGGGAGAGCGTGGAAGAGAACTATAATCCGCACAAGCTTTCGAGCCCCATGCCCTATTTCTGGACGATGGTCCTTTTCCTGATCATCGTTGGTTTCGTCGCCGCCATTCTCTTCAGGCAGGCCCGTGAAGCCTTCGCCGGCAATCCAGGCCTCAATGGGCTCATTCTCGGCGTCCTGCTCATCGGCATCCTGCTCGCCTTCAATCACGTCCTGGGCCTGAGGCCGGAGGTCCGCTGGTTCAACTCCTTTCGTGCCGCCGGAAGCGCCGACAAGGTCGGACGCGACCCGGTCCTGCTCGCGCCGATGCGGTCACTGATCGGCGGTCGCCAGACGACCGCGATTTCCACAATCGCGTTGCGCTCGATTCTCGATTCCATTGCCACGCGTCTCGATGAGTCGCGCGACATAACCCGCTATCTCGCCGGCCTTCTGGTCTTCCTCGGCCTGCTCGGGACCTTTTGGGGCCTGCTCGGCACGATCGGTTCGATCAACACGGTGATCCAGTCCCTGGACGCCGGTACCGGCAGCACGGAAGATTTGCTGAGCTCCCTGAAGAACGGCCTGTCCGCGCCGCTCACGGGCATGGGAACGGCCTTTTCCGCTTCGCTCTTCGGGCTTTCCGGATCGCTGATCGTGGGGTTTCTCGATCTGCAGGCCGGCCGCGCCCAGAACCGCTTTTACACGGAACTCGAAAACTGGCTTTCCTCGGTGACCGACGTCGGTTCGGGAATCTCCTCGCCGATCAGCATTGCCGCGGAGCCGCCCATCGAAGAGCTGCGCCGGCTGGCCGATCAGCTCACGCGGCTCAATCAGGAGGGTGGTGCAAATCAGCGCACGACGGCCGCAATGGCCTCATTGGCCGAGGGCATCCAGGGGCTCGTCAAGAATATGCGCGGCGAGCAGCAGATGCTCAGAGACTGGATCGAAGCGCAGCAGGAGGAAGCGAAGGCGATGCGCAAGACGCTCGACAAGCTGACGTCGCGGATCGGCCAAGCCGAGAGGATCGCGGTGCATGGCGACAAATCGATTGCGCAGTTCCGCCGCGTAGACGAGAGCGGAGGCGACTGAGCCCATGGCCCTCGCCCGCAAAGGTCGCAGTCACCGAACGATTGATTATTGGCCGGGCTTCGTCGACGCGCTGTCGACGTTGCTGATGGCGATCATGTTTCTCTTGAGCGTCTTCGTGATGGCGCAGTTCCTGCTCGGACGGGAAATCAGCGGCAAGGACGAGGTGCTGAACCGCCTGAACAGCCAGATCAACGAACTGACGCAGCTTTTGGCATTGGAAAAGAGTGGCAAACAGGATCTCGAGGATTCACTTGCCAACCTCCAGGCCTCGCTTGCCCAGTCCGAGGGGGAGCGCTCGCGGCTGCAGGCGTTGCTCAATCAGGGCGCCGGCAGCGCTGAAGCGGCGAACCAGAAGATCGGCCGACTCGGATCGGAGCTTGCATCCGAGAAGGAGGTCAGCGCCCGCGCAATGAGCCAGATCGAGCTTCTCAATCAGCAGATTGCCGCGCTGCGCAGCCAGATCGCCGCCATTGAAGGCGCCCTTCAAGCGTCGGAGGCAAAGGATCAGGCATCCCAGGCCAAGATCGCGGATCTCGGCCGCCGCCTGAATGTCGCGCTTGCTCAGCGGGTGCAGGAGCTTAACCGGTACCGGTCCGACTTTTTCGGTCGCCTGCGGGAAATCCTTTCCGACCGCGAAAACATCCGCATCGTCGGCGACCGCTTCGTCTTCCAGTCGGAAGTGCTCTTCCCATCGGGCAGCAGCGACCTCAATCCGGAGGGCCAGGCGGAGATGGCGAAACTCGCCACGGCGCTTCTTGATCTCGCGAAAGAAATCCCCGCCGAGATCAACTGGGTCCTGCGCGTCGATGGCCATACCGACAATGTGCAACTGTCGGGATCCGGCCGTTTTGCCGACAACTGGGAACTGTCGTCCGCCCGCGCGACATCGGTGGTGAAGTTTCTGATGTCCAGGGGCGTGCCTGCGGACCGGCTGGTGGCTGCGGGGTTCGGCGAATTTCAGCCCATTGCCGAGGGTGACAATCCTGAAGCTCGGGCACAAAACCGGCGCATCGAGCTGAAGCTGACCGAGAAATAGCGGCGGGCCCGAGCCCTTGAATTGACCTTGACGTCTGCGTAACAGTTACGTCGAGGGATGCGGGGAGGGCGCCTTTCATGGATTGTGATGTCCTGGTCATCGGCGCGGGCCTTGCTGGACTCGTGGCGGCGTCCGAAGCTGCGGCCGGTGGCCGCAAGGTGATCGTTCTCGACCAGGAGGGGGAGCAGAATCTCGGTGGCCAGGCTTTCTGGTCGCTCGGAGGACTGTTCTTCATCGACAGTCCCGAGCAGCGGCGCATGGGGATTCGCGATTGCCGCGAACTCGCGCGCCAGGACTGGATGGGCTCGTCGCAATTCGACCGGCCGGAAGATCACTGGCCGCGGCTCTGGGCTGACGCCTATCTCGACTTCGCCGCCGGCGAGAAGCGCTCCTGGCTCCATTCGCTTGGGCTTCGCTGGTTTCCGGTGGTCGGCTGGGCCGAACGCGGGGGCGGGCTTGCCCACGGCCATGGCAATTCGGTCCCGCGCTTTCACGTGACTTGGGGCACCGGCCCCGCCGTTCTCGAACCCTTTGTCCGACTGGCCCGGCAAGCGGAAAGCCGCGGCCTGCTGCGGTTCCGCTTCCGCCATCGGGTGGACGAGTTGGTGACGACCGATGGTGTGGTGACGGGCGCCCGCGGGACGATCCTCAAGGCGGATCCGGTGGCGCGGGGCGAGCGCAGCGCCCGAGACGTCGTCGGCGACTTCGAGATCTCGGCAGGAGCGGTCATCGTGAGTTCCGGAGGCATCGGCGGCAATCATGAGCTTGTACGCCGAAACTGGCCGCGCAAGCGCCTCGGGCAACCTCCGGCGACCATGGTAAGTGGCGTACCGCATCACGTCGACGGCCGTATGCTCGAAATTGCAGCCCGAGCGCGCGGCTCCGTCATCAACGCCGACCGCATGTGGCACTACACCGAGGGCCTCAGGAATTTCGCCCCGATCTGGCCGGATCACGGCATTCGCATTCTCCCGGGGCCGTCCTCGTTCTGGTGCGATGCCGACGGCAACCGCTTTGCAGCACCGGCGATGCCGGGTTTCGACACGCTCGGCACTCTGGAGGCGATCCGGCGCAGCGGACACGACTACAGCTGGTTCATCCTGACGAGAGCGATCATCAAGAAGGAATTCGCCCTTTCCGGATCGGAGCAGAATCCCGATCTCACCGGCAAGAGCGTCGCACTTCTCCTGAAGCGGCTTGGCAAAAATCCGCCCGGCCCGGTACAGGCCTTCATGGACAAGGGCGAGGACTTCGTCGTCCGCGACCGGCTGGAGGATCTCGTCGAGGGGATGAACCGGCTTTCCGGCGAGAACCGGCTTTCGGCTCCACATCTCAGGGCGCAGATAGAGGCGCGCGACCGTGAGATCGCCAACCCTTTCTCCAAGGACGCCCAGGTGACCGCTATCCGCGGAGCGCGGGCCTATCGCGGCGACCGGTTGCTGCGAACCGCAAGGCCCCACCGTCTTCTTGATCCGAAGGCCGGACCGCTGATCGCCGTTCGGCTGCACATCCTGACGCGCAAGACACTTGGAGGACTTCAGACCAACCTCTCCGGCCAAGTGCTGGAGCTTTCCGGCGAGCCGGTGCCGGGGCTCTTCGCCGCAGGCGAAGTGGCGGGCTTCGGCGGTGGCGGCATGCATGGCTACAACGCGCTTGAGGGGACCTTTCTCGGCGGTTGTATCTTTTCTGGCCTCGCCGCGGGGCGGAATGCGGCTAAGGAAGTTTGAGCCCGTGATTGCCCCTCTCCTTGGGTTTAGCCCGAGGACTAACCCTCTCCCCGCAAGTGGGGCGAGGGGACTGCATGATTTCATGCAGCCATTCAAATTGTTACAGCGACCTTAGCGCGTCCGATTCGACGCGCGGCACTGTAATGCGCTCGCCGCTTGTCCCTTCTCCCCGTCGAAACGGGGGAAGGTTGCGGCAGCGGGATGAGGGGCGATAGCGCGAACGCTTGCCTCAAAGCGTCAATCCATCTGGATGTTCGCGTCACGTACCACAGGCGTCCACTTCTCAAGCTCCGCCTTGACATGCGCCGCCAATTCCTCAGGCGTCGAGCCGACGATCTTGGCGCTGAACTCCTCCATGCGCTTCTGGACAGCCGGATCGGCAAGCGCCTTTTTCGCCGACTCGTTCAATCGCGCGATCACCGGTTGCGGCGTGTTGGCCGGCGCAAAGAGCGCATTCCAGGTATAGGTCTCATAGCCCGGAATACCGGATTCGGCGATGGTAGGAATATCGGGGAACGACGGCGCGCGTTCGGCAGTCGTCACCGCGAGCGCCCGCAGGGTCCCGGCCTTGATGTGTCCGGATGACGAAGGAAGGTTGTCGAACATGATCGGGACCTGATTGCCGATGACGTCGTTCAGCGCCGGCCCGGAGCCCTTGTAGGGGATGTGCTGCATCTCAACGCCGGCCATCTTCTTGAAGAGCTCGCCCGAGAGGTGGAGCGGCGTTCCGTTGCCCGACGAGGCGTAGCTGTATTGGTCCGGCGCCGCCTTGAGCAGGGCGAGCAGTTCCTGGACATTCTTGGCCGGCAGTTCCGGATTGACGACCAGTACGTTCGGAACGATCACGAGCAGCGAGATGGGTGCAAAATCCTTCTCGGGATCATAGGGCTTTGTCTTCAGGATCAGCGGGTTGAGCGCGTGCGTCGCGACCGTGGCCATGAGGATCGTGTAGCCGTCGGGGTCGGCACGCGCGACATTGGCCGCCCCGAGATTGCCGCCGGCACCCGCCACGTTCTGGACGACCACCTGCTGGCCGAGATCCTCTGACATCTTCTGGGCGATGATTCTCGCGACTACGTCGGTCGAGCCACCGGCAGCAAAGGGGACAACCAGGGTTATCGGCCGGTCCGGAAACTCCTGCGCTTGCGCCGTCGTGCCAAGGCTCAGCGCGGAAAGCGCCGTCAGGCCGAGCGCGATAGCGCCGCGGCGGGTCAGTCTCGTAAATGCCATGCGGAAAATCCTCCCAAACTCGTCGTGGCGATGCCGGCTGCGAAGGGCCGGCCCTTTAAGAATAGGGTCCGGCTCCCGCTGTGCAATGGCGCAGAGTGGATCAGCCGCGGTTGGACGACGAAAGTCTAAGCGCGGCGCATCCAATGGGAATGGATTGCTGCGCGCTTGCTCCCCTCTTATGCATGTCGTTGCCGCAAAACCGCTACGCACTTTTGGGCGACATGCACTAAAGCGCGTCGCCTTGTCATGCGACGCGCTTTAGGTCCTTGTTTTTATGCATGTCGTTGTCCCAAAACCGCTACGCACTTTTTGGGCGACATGCACTAAGATCGCGCTGCGACGAATAGCGCTTCCGCGCCGTGGTCGAACTGCAGTCGGGCGAGTTTCGCGTAAAGGCCGCCTTGGCGGATCAGCGAAGCATGGGTGCCTTCCTCGACGACGCGGCCATGATCCATGACCAGGATACGGTCGGCCTTGAGCACGGTCGCCAGCCTGTGGGCGATGACAATGGTCGTGCGCTGCCGCATCAACCCGTCGAGCGCCGTCTGCACCAATGTCTCACTCTCGGCGTCGAGTGCTGAGGTTGCCTCGTCGAGGAGAAGGATCGGTGCGTTCCTGAGGATTGCCCGCGCGATCGCGATGCGTTGGCGCTGGCCGCCGGAAAGTGTCACTCCGCGCTCGCCGACCTGAGTGTCATAGCCCTGGTCCAGCCTTGCGATGAATTCGTCGGCTTGTGCGGCGACGGCGGCTGCGCGCACGGCTTCCCGGCTCGCATCCGCTGCACCGAAGGCGATGTTGTCGTGCACGGACGTGGCGAAGACCGTCACGTCCTGCGGCACGATGGCGATGCGGTCGCGCAAATCCTTCGGGTCGGCACTGCGGGCGTCGATACCGTCGACGGTGACGGCACCTTTGACCGGATCGTAGTAGCGCAGAAGCATCGAGAAGACCGTGCTCTTGCCCGCGCCCGAGGGGCCGACGATCGCCACGGTTTCTCCGGGCTTGACCGCAAAATTCAGGCCGTTGAGGCTCTTGTAGTCAGGTCTGGCGGGATAGGCGAAGTGGACATCGGTAAACGCGATGGCGCCCTGGGCCGGCACCGGCATGGCGACCGGGTGCTCGGGCGCCTGGATCTGCGGCACTTCGGTCAGCAGTTCGTTGAGGCGCTCGGCGGCACCTGCCGCCTGCGAGAGTTCGCCCCAGACTTCCGAGAGCGCACCGAGGCTGCCGGCGGCGAAAACCGAATAAAGCAGGAACTGGCTGAGCGTGCCCGCAGAGAGCGTTCCAGAAAGCACGTCGCGCGCGCCGAACCAGAGCACCGCGACGACGCTGCCGAAGACCATGGTGATGGCGAAACCGGTAAGGATCGACCGCGCCCGGATCGCGGCGCGGGCGGCACCATAGGCGTCTTCCACCGCGCTGCCAAAATGCCGGTTGGCACTTTCCTCACCATTGAAGGCCTGGACCGTGCGGGCTGCGGCGATTGCCTCGCCGGCATAGGCCGAGGCCGTGGCAAGGGTGTCCTGCGCCTGGCGCGAACGCCGGCGGACGGATCGGCCGAAACCGACGAGGGGAAAGACGATGATGGGGATCGCCGCAAGCACGAGGCTCGAAAGCTTCGGGCTGGTATAGATCATCATGCCAATGGCGCCGAGACAGAGGATCAGATTGCGCAGCGCCACCGAGGCGGTGGCGCCGACGGCTGACTTGATCTGCGTCGTGTCGGCCGTCAGGCGCGAAACGATCTCTCCGGACTGGTTGACGTCGAAGAAGGAGGCGGAAAGCTGCGTGACCTTCGCAAAGACCTCGCGGCGGAGATCGGCGACAATGCGCTCGCCGAGCGAGATGACGAAATAGTAGCGCGATGCGCTGGCAAGGGCGAGCACGACGGCCAGCACCATCAGCATGGAGAAATAGGTGTTGATGAAGCCGGAATCGGAATTGGAGAAGCCGTTGTCGATCATTCGCCGAACGGCCATCGGCAAGGTCAGGGTGGTGATTGCGGCGAGTGTCAGCGAGATCGCCGCTCCGATCACCAGCCGGCGGTATCGCGCGAGGTAGGGCAGCACTGTGGCCAGCGGGCGAATGGATCTGCGAGCTGGCGGTTGGTTTTCTCGTCTGGACACATGACCCCCGATCGCCTACAGGCCGTGCGTCCGATCGGACGCGCTAAGGTCGCTGTAGCACCTTGAAATGCACTAGCGTGGAAGGCCTTCTTTATAAGTCTTCCGCGCGGCACTTGTTATCCCGCAGACCTTCATGTATAGGCACGGCATCGAATTGGGGAGCCGCGGCCCAAGAGCGGTCTGCGGCTCCATTTACGTGTTCGGTCCCAAAGTCGCAATGCCTTGCGACAATTGGACCCTGGAACTCTAGGAAGATTGTTATGAAGGCAGACATCCATCCCGACTACCACATGATCAAGGTGGTCATGACCGACGGCACCGAATATGAAACCCGCTCGACCTGGGGTGCGGAAGGTGCCACCATGAACCTGGAAATCGATCCGAAGTCGCATCCGGCCTGGACCGGCGGCAACCAGCAGCTCGTCGACCGCGGCGGCCGGGTTTCCAAGTTCAAGAAGCGCTTCGAAGGCCTCGGCCTCTGATCGCTCGCCCTTTACGGCGTGTTCGAAGCCCGGCTCTGCCGGGCTTTTTTGTTTGCGCGCAGCAATGGCCCCAAAACGAAAACCCGGCGCGCGGCCGGGTTCAAGATTGTCAGGGACGATCAGCGCGTCGCTATCAGTTGGTGCCGAAGGCGGTTTGCAGCAGCTTGATCTGCGCCTTGACGCCGTTCTGGTTGTCCGGAACGAAGGTCGTCGCCTCCTGCGGCCGGTAAATCTCGCGGTCGAGTAACGCGACACGGTTCTGCAGGCGGAGCGATCGTTCGATCAGATCGCGGAACATCTCGGGGAGATCGTTCCAGCCCGGCGCGTTGCGATCGACGTTGAAGCTGTCGAGGCGCACCTTGCTCTTTTCCGAGAGAACCTGATCGCGGCTCATTTCGCCGTTGTTGACGGCACGCTGAAGCAGAAGCCAGGAGGCCATCTGCATCAGCCGCGTGGTAAGCCGCATAGACTCTGCGGCGTAGAGCACCGAGGCCATGCGGGGCAGCGCCTTGGAGGCAAGACGGCCAGGTCCATCGAGATAGCTCGCGGTTTCCTCGACCAGGCCCATGCCTTCTGCATAGAGCGCCTTGAACTGCGCCGAGGACGCAGCGTGTCCCGCGAAACTGACGGTATTCAATCCTCTCTCGGACATGGCCTGTTTTCCCTGGTTCAAACGCATCACGGTCGGGTAACGGGCGACTCCGGGAAAAGCTCCCCTGGCCCCCTCTATGGTTGAAGAATGATCCCTTACCGCATTCCGCGCAAGGGTATTCTTAAGAAAGGGTTAATCTCCACAATTCTTTGAAATGCCCTGTTTGCTCCCGCTTGATTCCCCAGATCGGAGTCGATTCCGCGGACAAAATCATTCGGCAATTCCAAGTGCTTCAGCGTCCTTTGCGTGTCCCAAGGACGCGCGGCGCTGAAAGACAAAAAAAGAGCCGCGGAAAGCGGCTCTCAAGGTAAAACAGGGAGAAATCAGACCCATTCGCCAGTCGGAGAAAATGTCTGAGTCCGGGGGAACCGGATAACTCGACAATCGCCGAAAATGCTTAATTTGCCGTTAAGTTGCGTTTATTTCGGGTCACGAAGCAGGAAGCGCGCGTGCGCAAGGCAAATCGCTTCCGCGCCGTGATCGATTCTGATGAGTTGAGACGCGGAATGCAGGCGGAGAACCGCACACTTTTCCTCATCCCGCTCTAGCGAAAGAGCTTGTCGGCCGCGGACCGGCTCGCCGACTTGCGCTCCCGTTCGGCCTCCAATCGCGCAATTTCCTCCGTCAAGAGCGCGATGCGCGCCGTCAGTTCATCGACCGAGAGCAGCGACAGATCGCTGCCGATCTCGTGGGCTGTCTTCTTCTTTGGGAGGTCGTCGTCAAACAGGCTCATTCGATCTCTCCTCTTCCTCGGGGTTGTCGCTGACATCCTCCTCGCGCAGTTCGTCAAGGGGCGCGGCGCGCGGCGAAAGCTGCAGGCTTTCCGGCGTCGTCGGCGTACCGGCATTGACCGGCGAGAAGGCGTCGCGCTCGGCGACCGGAACCGGCGCGCGGCGGCGGCTGCGAACCATCGCGTAGGCCGTGATTAGCATATGCGCGCAAGCCGTGATCATGAACAGGCCGTAAGGTCCCGTTGCGGTCATGATCGGCCCACCGATCGTCGGGCCGATGATCGTGCCAATGCCGTAGAGCAGCAAGAGGCCGCCCGAAACCTTGACGAATTCTTCCGGCGTGGCGAAGTCGTTGGCGTGGGAGACCGCGATTGGGTAGAGGGCGTTGGCGGCGGCACCGTAGATGGCGATCAGCGTCAAAACGATCCAGACCTGGCTCGGTTCGACGAGGAAGATCAGGAGGCCCGCAAGAGCGCCGATGCCGGCCAGCACAGCCAGCACGTAGCGGCGGTCGACACGGTCGGAAATACGGCCCGCAGGCAGTTGCATGACGGCTCCCGAAAAGATCGCCACGCTCATCATCGTCGCGACGGTGCTGTCGGAAAGACCGGCCTGGCGGCCGAAGACGGCGCCAAGCGTGCCGAAGGCGCCGTTCGCGATGCCGACCAGAAGGATGCCCAGAAAAGATACCGGTGAATTGCGATAGAGGCCGCGCAGATCGAGCCGGACCTGTTTCAGCGGTTGCGGCGAGGCAGCCTTGGAAAGCAGCGTCGGCAGCATTGCGACGCAATAGAGAATGCCGCAGATCATGAAGAAGAAGGTCGTAGACGTCTCGCCGAAAGGGATCATCATCTGGCCGCCGACGACACCGAAAAGCGTGATCGCGATGTAGAGCGAGAAAATCACGCCGCGGCTTTCATTGGTGGCGCGTTCGTTCAACCAGCTTTCGATGATCATCGACGTCCCGGCGGTCGAGAAACCCGTGACCGCGCGCAAGACAACCCACCAGATGGGATCGACCAGGATGCCGGTCAACAACGAGATGATCGCTATCAGGGCGGTAAAGACACTGAAGGCGCGCACGTGCCCGATGCGCTTGACGACGTTCGGGCCTAGAAAGCAGCCGAGGACGAAGCCGGAGGCCCAGGACGTGCCGAGAAGGCCGAGAATGGTTGTCGGGTATCCCTCGGCCGTGCCGCGCACCGGCAGGAGCAGACTCTGCAGACCGTTTCCAAGAAAGAGAAACAGGGTGCCAGCCAGGAGCGCAGCGACGGGAAGCAGGTTCTTTCTCATCATCAATCCGAAAATCGTTCTGCTGTCAGCAAGCTAGGGGCGAGTTCCCGCAATTGCCAGCCGGATTTTGTGCTACCCGTCATTGCAAATCGGTGGCGGAAACAATAGCCCTCTATGCGACGAAAAGTGACGGCGGTATGACGCTGGCGAGAGGGACGAGAAAAAGTGCATAAGCGTCTTCCGCCCCATCCCTTGTGGGGGCATCACTGCGGAACTCTGCGGGAATCGAATGAATGTCGAAAATCCTGATGGCACTCTTTCTGCTCGCGATGTCTGTTCAAGTCATCAAGCCGCTCGGCCTTCCGGGGCTGCGGCAACGACGCGATTTCTGGAAGATCGCCGTTTTCGCGATCGCGGTGATGATGATCACAGTGCTTGTGCGGCCGTAGTAGGTCGTTTCATTGATGCGCTTTCCTCTGCCGCGCCTCGGACGTAATGCGGCAGCACCCGGACTGGTTGAGGCTCACGAAACCGTTCCATTTGAAACAGATCCGCCTTTGGCGGCTGTGCTACGGAGATGCGGTAGTATCCACACGACATCCGGTGCATAAAAGGATAAGTTAGCTTGTTCGGACACAAGATGAAAATCGAGGGTCTCTTGGAACGTCGTCTGACCGCCATCCTCGCTGCCGAAGTCGTGGGTTACAGCCGTCTCATGGGTACCGATGAGGCCGGCACGCTGGCAGCAATGAAAAGACATCGCCGCGAGTTCCTGGAGCCCAAGATTGCAACCCACAAGGGACGTGTCGTCAAACTTGCGGGTGACAGCATGCTCGTCGAATTCTCGAGCGTGGTGAATGCGGTCGCTTGCGCGGCAGAAATTCAGCGCGGCATGCTCGCAAGGAACGAAGGACTGCCAAGGAACAGGCGCATCGAGCTCAGGATCGGTGTTCACCTCGGCGATGTCATCGTCGAAGACGGCGACATTTTCGGTGACGGCGTGAACGTTGCGGCGAGGCTCGAAGGCTTGGCCGAGCCCTCCGGCATCGCGGTTTCTGCCTCGGTACGCGATCACGTCGGCTCGCGGCTCGACCTCGGCTTCGTGGACAAGGGCGAGCACGCATTGAAGAACATTGCCCCGAGTGTGCGCGTCTACACCATCTCCTTCGGCGACGTGGCTGCCCAGAAGCCAGCGGAGCCGGTCGCCGTCGCGGTGGAACCCGGCTATGAGCTTTCGGTTGCGGTTCTGCCCTTCACGAACATGAGCCACGACCCGGAGCAGGAATATTTCTCCGACGGCATCACCGAGGACATCATCACCGATCTCTCGAAGATCTCGCGCCTTCATGTCGTCGCCCGGAACACCGTCTTCACCTACAAGGGCAAGCCGGTGAAGGTGAAGCAGATCGCCCAGGAACTCGGCGTTCGCTTCATTCTCGAAGGCAGTGTCCGCAAGGTAGGCGAGCGCGTCCGCATCACCGGCCAGCTTATCGACGCGCAGACCGGAGGGCATCTTTGGGCCGACCGCTACGACCGCGAACTCACGGACATTTTCATGATCCAGGACGAGATCACGCACGCGATCGTCGACCAGCTCAGGATCAAGCTGCTGCCGGAAGAGAAGAAGGCGATCGAGAGCGATCCGACCACCTCCGTGGAGGCCTATACCTACTACCTTCGCGGCCGCCAGTTCTCGCGTACCTGGACCCGGCCCTACCTTCTGCTCGCGCGCCGGATGTTCCTGAAGGCTGTCGAACTCGATCCGAACTATGCCCGTGCCTATGCAGGCATAGCCGAATGCGAATGCGCGATCCGAGACTGGCACGAAAAGGATTTTCCGCTCGAGAGCATTTTCGAGATGAGCGCCAGGGCGCTGGCCCTTGACCCAAACCTGGCAGAAGCGCACGCCTCACGCGGGTTGGCATTGACCCACGACGGACAAACGGAGGAGGCGGGCCGTGAGTTTCGCCAGGCTCTGGCGCTAGAGCCTTCGCTCTACGAGGCGAACTTGTACTATGGCCGTTTCCTGTTCGCACAGGGTCGATTTCAAGAAGCAATCGGCTTCTTCGAGCGTGCGGCCGGGATCCGACCTGACGACTACTTTTCGCCAATTCATTTGATGGGTTGCTATTTCTCACTCGGCATGGAGCCCGAGCGCCAGCGCTGGGCACGCATCGGCATCGAACGGGCGAAAAGAGCGCTGGAGCGGCACCCGGAAAACGCCAGCCCGGCCCATCGCGGTGCACTGGCGCTTGCGCATATGGGCGAAGCCGAGAGCGCCAAGGAATGGGTGGCCCGCGCGCTGGCGATCGACCCGGACGATGTTGTTGCGCAATACAATGCCGCCTGTGTCTATTCGCTTCTCGGCGAGGGCGAGCGCGCGCTCGATCTCCTCGAGACGGTCGTGCCGCAGAGCTCGAGCTACCACCTCCACTGGTTCAAACACGATTCGGATCTCGACCCCATTCGCGACCATCCCCGCTTCCAGGCGCTCCTCGACGCGATCGAGGACTGCGAGGGTGCACCCCGCTGAACGTCATAGCTCGATCGATCCGTGCATCGCCGTCACGCACTCACCCGAGACGCTGACCTTGCCGACCGTGCCCCCCTGCTTGCTGACGGTAACCGCTATCAGACTGCGCCGGCCCATCTCGACGCCCTGTTCGATCGTGAGTTCGATTTCGGCATCGTCCTCCGGATGAAGGGAGACGAGATAGGCGCCGAGTGCGGCGGACGCGCTGCCGGTTGCCGGGTCTTCGATGACATTGTCGAGTGGCGCGAACATGCGGGCCCTTATCCGCCATGGCTGGTGCTGTTTGCGCGCGTAGAGGAACAGGCTGAAACTGTCCTCGGCCAGCGGATAACGGCCATTCGCCTCGTGAAAGGCGCTGACGTTCGGACGCGCCGTTGAGAGCGTTTCCACGTCCCGGACTTCTGCAACGGCGAAGGGAAGCCCGACGGAAATCCGCACCGGCGGGTGGCGGCGATCGCTCACGCTTGCTACGGGGAGCGAGGCACAGGCGGCGATGGCCGCTGCGTCGATCGCAGGGCCGACGAGAAGCTGCTGCGGCGCGACAATGCGCGCGCCGGTAACAACGCCATCGCGGTCAAGGAGAGCCACCTCAACCAGCCCGGCCTTTTCCTCGAAACGCAGGCGGTCGCCCGGCAACTTGCCGAAGATTTCCGATTGCCGACCGAGCACGTAGGCAGTGCCGACATTCGGATGTCCGGCAAAGGGCACTTCGGTCGTGGGCGTGAAAATGCGCACGCGAGCGGTGTTTGCGGGATCGTCCGGCGGAAGAACAAACGTAACTTCGGAATAGCCGAATTCCGTGGCGATCGCCTGCATCTGACGATCGCTCAGCCCTCGCGCGTCCGGGATGACGGCAAGCTGGTTTCCGGCAAAGCGTTCGGAGGTGAAAACATCGACAGTGACGAAGGAAACGGTTGGCATTGCAGGCTCCTGCTCGATCGAAGCAGGATTTAGAGCCGTTTGCGCGTCGCCTGAAACAGCGAACTTGTCTCCATGACAATTGCCTCACCGCGAACCTCAGGGCGGACGGCGCCCATGCAAAGCCCGGCGACATCGCTGCCGCCGGGCCTTCTAACGCTCTTTCTGGTTGCGCTTCGGGTTGTCCGAAACCACTCCCACTTTCGGTCCATGCGGTCGCCGCTCAAGCGGCCTTTTCGAGGTCCTTCTTCCAGGTGCCCTTGGCCGCGAGGCTGCACATCTTCGCGCGATGGGTAAAGGCGCGCTGGCCGGCGGCAACATTTTCCGCCTTGCCGTTCCAGGCGTTCAGCGCCTCCTGCTGCAGGGCGCGGCCATAGGAGAAGGTGAGCTTCCAGGGCAGGTCGCGTATCGTGTTGATGGCGGAGAGATGCGCGGTTGCTTCTTCCGTCGACTGGCCGCCGGAGAGGAAGGCGATGCCGGGAACGGCGGAGGGCACGGTGCGCTTCAGCACCTTGACCGTACGCTCGGCCACTTCGCTGACGGACGCCTTGCGCGCCTTCTTGCCGTCGATGACCATGCTCGGTTTCAGGATCATGCCTTCGAGCTTCACGCGTGCGTCGCCGAGTTCTTCGAAGACGGTGCGCAGCACCCATTCGGTGACCTCTTCCGAGCGCTCGATCGAATGATCGCCGGGTGCGCCGTCCATCAGCACTTCGGGCTCGACGATCGGAACGATCATCGCTTCCTGGCAGAGTGCGGCGTAGCGGGCCAGAGCGTGGGCATTGGCCTTGACCGAACCCCAGGTGGGAAGGTCATCGGACACGGCGATGACGCCGCGCCATTTGGCGAAGCGGGCGCCGGCTTCGTAATATTTCGCAAGCCGTCCCGCGAGGCCATCGAGCCCTTCGGTGATCGTCTCCTTGGCAAAATAGGGCATCGGCTTGGCACCGGTGTCGACCTTGATGCCGGGGATCGAGCCGGACTTGCGGATGATTTCGACGAGCGGCGTGCCGTCGGCCGCCTTCTGGAACAGCGTTTCCTCATAGAGGATGACGCCGGAAATGTAATTGCGCATCGCCTCATCGGACCGCAGCAGCATCTCGCGATAGTCGCGGCGCGAGGTCTCGGTGGATTCCAGTGCGATGCTGTCGAAGCGCTTCTTGATTGTTGCGGTCGACTCGTCGGCAGCGAGCACGCCTCGGCCGTTCGCGACCATGGCAACCGCAATATCTTCCAGTCTTTCGCTCATGTTTTTTCTCCTTAGACAGCGCCGATCACCAACGGAGCGGGCGACGAATGAAAACAAGTTCGGTCTGAGGCGCAGCTTACGTCCGCCGCGTTCCGAATAATGGCGCGATAACAGAAGAAATTGTCCGGGAAAATGGCGCGAAAATCGACTGAAACGATTTAAATTATTTTAATCGTTTGAAATATCATAATTATTTTTGCGTCTCCGACCCGGGCGACGCATGCGCCCGGGTCGGAGGCTTGCTTCACTTCTGTTGGTTGAGGATGTCGACACCCGGCAGCGGCTTGCCTTCCATCCATTCGAGGAAGGCGCCGCCGGCCGTCGAAACATAGGTGAAATCGTCCGCGACTTCGGCGTGGTTGAGGGCCGCGACCGTATCGCCGCCGCCGGCGACGGAGACGAGCGAACCGGCCCGCGTGCGGGCGGCCGCATGCTTGGCGGCGGCGACGGTCGCCTTGTCGAAGGGTGCGATCTCGAAGGCGCCGAGCGGGCCGTTCCACACCAGCGTCTCGGCGCGGGAGATCCAGTCGTTGATCGCGCTGACCGATTTCGGGCCGACATCGAGCACCATGGCGTCGGCCGGGATCGCCTTGATGTCGACGACCTCGTTGTCAGCACCCGCCTTGAACTCGCGCGCGACAACGCCGTCTTCCGGCAGCACGATGGCGCAACCGGCCGCCGACGCCGCGGCGATGATCGCCTTTGCCGTGTCCGCAAGATCATGCTCGCAGAGCGACTTGCCGACATCGATGCCCTGTGCCGCAAGGAAGGTGTTGGCCATGCCGCCGCCGATGACGAGGGCGTCGACCTTCTTCACCAGGTTCTGCAGGAGGTCGATCTTGGTCGAGACCTTGGCGCCGCCGACGATCGCGACGACCGGGCGCCTCGGATTGCCGAGACCTTTTTCGAGGGCTTCGAGTTCAGCCTGCATCGTGCGGCCCGCATAGGCCGGGAGGTGATGCGCGAGACCCTCGGTGGAAGCGTGGGCGCGATGAGCGGCGGAGAAGGCGTCGTTGACGTAAAGGTCGCCATTGGCGGCCAGTGCCGTGACGAAAGCCGGATCGTTCTTTTCCTCGCCCTTGTGGAAGCGGGTGTTTTCGAGCAGGAGCACATCGCCGTCGTTCATCTCGGCAACGGCATTGGCAGCCTTGTCGCCGATGCAGTCGGCGGCGAAATGAACGCGCTGGTCGAGAATTTCCTCGACGGCGGGCGCGATTGTCTTCAGCGACATGTCGGCGACCGGCTCACCCTTAGGACGGCCGAAATGGGCAAGCAGGATGACCTTGGCGCCCTTTTCGGAAAGCTCGCCGATGGTGGGGGCGACACGCTCGATGCGGGTCGTGTCGGTTACCTGGCCATCCTTGACCGGCACGTTGAGATCGACGCGCACGAGCACGCGCTTGCCGGCGATGTCGGTCAGATCGTCGAGTGTCTTGAAAGTCATCAGATAGTCTCCGGTGATAGTCTCTGGAAAAGGGTGGGATAGTCGATGACGAGGCCGTCCTCGTCCACGGGCAGGTCCGCGGCAAAGCTGCGGTCCTCGGCCTCGTAGCGGTAGAGCTTGAAATCATCGAGGCAGGTATAGTGTTGTCCGTCCACAATCGGCTCGAACGTATTGAACGGTACGTAGAGCATCTTGAGCCTGACGGTGCCGGACCGGCGGGTGAGACCGAGGCGGCGGATCGGCAGCGTGTTGGTGAAGGGCGTCCCGGCGAGATCGATATCGATGCAGCCGTCGAATTTAGGAAGGGCAGCGCCTCGCGCCGTAGCCCATTTGCCCGGGGCATCCGAGCGCAGATGCAGGCTCCGACCGTCTGTCGTGTCGACGATCAACTTGCGGACCAGCCATGTCTCGTCGCAGTCAACCCGGTAGCGCACGCCGTAGGGCACACCGCCGCGGTTGCCGATGAGAACGCCAACGGCGCGGATGACCGCGCCGTCAGGAGTATCTGTTGATGTCAGTGTCAGGTGTTCGAGCCCTTCCCCTTCCAGCGGACGCCAGCGGACCGTCGTTGGAGAAAGGGCGCGAAACATCTGAGTTAGATGAGCTTGGCGAAGGCCACCGCCGTGTCGGCCATGCGGTTCGAGAAGCCCCATTCGTTGTCGTACCAGGTGAGGATACGGACGAAGTTGCCTTCGATGACCTTGGTCTGGTCGATCGCGAAGATCGAGGAGTGGCTGTCATGGTTGAAGTCGCGCGAAACGAGCGGCTCTTCCGTGTAGCCGAGAACACCCTTCAGCGCGCCGTTTGCGGCAGCCTTGATGGCGTTGGTGATTTCCTCCACCGAGGTGTTGCGCTTGGCGACGAACTTAAAATCCACAACCGAGACGTTCGGGGTCGGAACGCGGATCGACGTGCCGTCGAGCTTGCCCTTCAGTTCCGGCAGAACCAGGCCGACGGCCTTGGCGGCGCCGGTCGATGTCGGAATCATCGACAGAGCGGCTGCGCGGGCGCGGTAGAGATCCTTGTGCATCTGGTCGAGCGACGGCTGGTCGTTCGTGTAGGAGTGGATCGTAGTCATGAAACCGTGGTCGATGCCGACAGCGTCATTCAGCACCTTGACGACCGGAACCAGGCAGTTTGTCGTGCAGGAGGCGTTGGAGATGACCAGATGATCCTTCGTCAGCTTGTCATGGTTGACGCCGTAGACGACGGTCAGGTCGGCGCCGTCGGCCGGGGCCGAGACGATGACGCGCTTGGCGCCTGCTTCGAGGTGGGCGGCCGCCTTGTCGCGCGCGGTGAAGATGCCGGTGCACTCCATCGCGATGTCGACGCCGAGTTCCTTGTGCGGCAGCGTCGCCGGATCCTTGATCGCCGTTACCTTGATCGGCTTGCCGCCGCCGACGGTGATCGTGTCGCCTTCGACCTTGACTTCGGCCGGGAAGCGACCGTGGATCGAGTCATAGCGCAGCAGGTGAGCGTTGGTCTCAACGGGGCCGAGATCGTTGATGGCGACGACTTCTATGTCGGTGCGGCCGGATTCGACGATCGCGCGGAGCACGTTGCGGCCAATGCGGCCAAAACCGTTGATGGCGACTTTCACTGTCATATCGGGTCCTTCCCTATCAGAATGGCGTTTTACGAATAGAAGGCGCCTTGGGAAGCGCCCCCCGGCTTGATCAGGACAGTTTGGCTTCGGCGGCCGCTACAACAGCGTCCGGCGTGATGCCGAAATGCTTGTAGAGGTCCTTGTAAGGACCGGAAGCGCCGAAGCTCGACATGCCGATGAACGTGCCATCGGTGCCGATGAAGTGATCCCACCCCTGCCGGATGCCGGCTTCGACGGCGATCTTAACCGGTGAATTGCCGATGATCGCCTGCTGGTAATCTTCGCTTTGCTCGGCAAAGAGCTCGAAGCAGGGAACAGACACGACGCGCGTCGAAACACCCTTGGCGGTGAGCGCCTGGCAGGCCTTGACGGCGATCTCGACTTCCGAGCCGGTGGCGAAGATCGTCACCTGGGCATCGCTGGCGGAGATAAGGTCATAGGCGCCGCGGGCGCAGAGGTTGTCTTCCTCATATTCCGTGCGCACCGCCATCAGGTTCTGGCGCGTCAGCGCAATGCCGGACGGACGGTTGTGGCTTTCGAGCGCGAGCTGCCAGCATTCGGCTGTTTCGGTTGCGTCGGCGGGACGGAACATCAAGAGGTTCGGAATGGCGCGCAGCGCAGCCATGTGCTCGACCGGCTGATGGGTCGGGCCGTCTTCGCCGAGACCGATGGAATCGTGGGTCAGCACGTGGATGACGCGGATGCCCATCAGCGCTGCGAGGCGGATCGACGGACGGCAATAATCCGAGAAGATCAGGAAGCCGCCGGAATAGGGGATGAGACCGCCGTGCAGCGCCATGCCGTTCATCGCCGCCGCCATGCCGTGTTCACGCACGCCATAGTGGATGTAGCGGCCGGAGAAGTTGTCCGGCGTGATCGAATGGGTCTGGCTGGTCTTGGTGTTGTTCGAGCCGGTGAGGTCGGCAGAGCCGCCGATCGTCTCGGCGAGAATGCCGTTGATGACTTCGAGCGCGTCCTCGGAGGCCTTGCGGGTCGCGGGCGACGGCTTGGTCTCGGCGAGCTTCTGCTTGTAGGCGCTGATTGCGGAGGCAAGGCTGCCTTCGAGCTCGCCGGCGAAGCGCCGGATGAACTGTGCCTTCTTCTCGGTCTCGGTCTTTTCGAGGCGCTCTTCCCAGTCTTTCCGCGTCTTCGTCGAGCGAAGGCCGGCGAGGCGCCAGGCGTCAAGCACGTCCGAGGGAACGGTGAAGGCCTCGGCCTCCCAGCCAAGCGCCTTGCGGGTGGCGGCGATTTCGTCGGCGCCGAGCGGCGAACCATGGACCTTGTGCGTGCCGGCCTTGTTTGGGGCGCCGAAACCAATGACGGTCTTGCAGGCGATCATCGTCGGCTTGTCGGACTTCTGGGCCTGCTCGATCGCAGCGGCAATCGCATCCGGATCATGGCCGTCGACTGCGATGGTGTTCCAGTTGCAGGCGCGGAAGCGCGCGTGCTGGTCGGTCGAATCCGCGATCGAGATCGGGCCGTCGATCGAGATGTTGTTGTCGTCCCAGAAGACGATCAGCTTGTTGAGCTTGAGATGGCCGGCGAGCGCGATCGCCTCCTGGCTGACGCCTTCCATCAGGCAGCCGTCGCCGGCGAGCACGTAGGTATAGTGCTCCATCAGGTCGCTGCCGAATTCGTCACGCAGCTTGCGTTCGGCGATCGCCATGCCGACCGAATTGGCAATGCCCTGGCCGAGCGGACCCGTGGTGGTCTCGATGCCGGCCGCATGGCCGTATTCCGGATGGCCGGCCGTGCGCGAACCAAGCTGGCGGAAGTTCTTGATCTCGTCGATGGTGATGTCCTCGTAGCCCGTGAGATAGAGCAGAGAGTAGAGCAGCATCGAGCCGTGGCCGGCCGAAAGCACGAAGCGGTCGCGGTTGGGCCAGGCCGGGTTCTTGGGGTCGAAATTCAGATACCGCGTGAAAAGGACGGTTGCGATATCGGCAGCGCCCATCGGGAGGCCTGGATGACCGGAATTTGCCTTCTCGACGGCGTCCATGGAAAGGAAGCGGATCGCATTTGCCATCCGATCGTGTTTTTCGCGAGAGATCATGACTGTTCCGTTTGAGTTCGGTGGTCAGGGACGGTCTCTATCCTCCAAGACCGTATGAGAAGCGGCAGACACATAGCAGGTGCACCGCGCGAGTCAATTGATACGAAATACTGGCCTTCCGCGACTAAATGGTGGCGTGCTTTTCGATATCGTTCTTGCGCTGCAGCATTGAGTGATGTTGCGCTTGCTAAGGAGCGATGATCCACAGCTTCCGACGCCGATTGCGGCCGAGGGCATTGTTGAGACTTGGGGAATGGGTTTAAAAAGAATCGAGGCGAAGCAGCGGACTGCGTCTGCCGATTCGGCTCTTCCGGAGCGCCGCGTTCCCGGAACGCGCAGAGAATTCTACGGCGCCCGCGCGTCCAGTCGGACGCGCCAAGGTCGCTGTAGCACTTTGGAATGCTGCATGATTTTGTCCTTAAGTCGATTTCGATTTAGGGGATCATGCAGTGGCAGGTTGACTTAGGGCGGGGCGGAAATCCGCTTCACACGTTTTCCTCATCCCGCTCCAGAGAGGTATCGGAGCATGCCGGCAAAGACGGTCAAAGCGGCGATCGAGGAGCTACGGAACGCGGTCCAGTCGCTTGAGGGCGCGATCGACGGTCGTTTCGACAAGGAAAGGGACTTGAGCGAATTCGAGGGCGAGGTGCGGCGGGTCAATACCGACCGGGCGCGGCTGGCACAGGAGCTCGACCAGTCCCAGTTCCGGGCCAACCGGCTGGAGGAAGTCAACCGCGAAGTTTCCCGTCGCCTGGTGACGGCAATGGAAACCATTCGAGCGGTGCTGGATCGTTGAGGTTTACGCGATGGCGCAGGTAACGGTGACGATCGACGGCAAGGCCTACCGCATGGCCTGCGAGGAAGGGCAGGAGGATCACCTCAGCGACCTCGCGGCGAGATTCGACCAATATGTGGCCCATCTCAAGGGACAGTTCGGAGAAATCGGCGATCTTCGGCTGACCGTGATGGCCGGCATCATGGTCATGGACGAATTGAGCGAGGTCAATCGCCGGCTGAAGAGCCTTGAAACGGAACTCGGCAATCTGAAGAGCGGCCGCGACGTTGCGTTGTCCGAACAGGCGAGGAGCGAGGAGGCACTGGCCTCGGCGCTCAGCGAAGTCACGGCCCAGATTCATAGCATCGCTGCCAAGCTCAATGGCCGCCCCGCTGTTCCGGCCAACTGATCGTCTTTAAAAGACCCCTCTGGCGAAAACGGAAAAGAGCCTCTATATCTGAGCGCGCGGTCTGCGCTTCCCGACAGGAACCACAATCCCCGGGGCCATACACGATCTCAAGGGAGCTGTCCCTGGCCGAACTCGTGGGTTCGGACATACGGCGCCCACCTACTTAGTAGGCACCCGGGATCGTAAACTATCCACCGGTCGTCGTGGATCGCACTTCTCCTTCTTGGCGGACCGCTATGGGCCCAAGAAAGCGCTGCGGATGGCGTCGGCCATGGCATCGATCGTCGGTGACCGATTTTCCAGCCTAGTGCGCAGCACGACATTCGACATGTCGATGATGCCGAACCCGTCATCCTCGGTCAGTTCGCGACAGCCGGGCGGTATGGCGCTGCGCGACAGCGGCGCGATCGCAAGACCGGAAACGACGGCCGCGATCAGACCGCCGCTCGTTCGGCTGACATAGGCGACGCGACTGCGTTTTCCACGCCTCTTCAGACTCTGCATCGCCAAGTCATCGCACCATCCGCCCGTGGCGTATGTGTATGTGGCTATCGGCAATGGCTGCCGCTCATGTGTGCAGTGCTGATCCGAGGTAACCCAGACAGTCGGATCCACCATGAGGACTTCGTTCTTGGTGCGCCCGCCGGGCTCGAAAACGACCGCAATGTCGATCTCGCCTGCCTCGAGGGCCGTTCGGTTGGACATCGAGGTGCCCTGTTGCACCGTGACCTCCACGCCGGGGTGTATGGCGGCAAACGCACCCAACGCTCTTGGAAGCGTGGAGTTGATATACTCCTCGGGAATCCCGATCCTGACCGCGCCGTCGAGCGCGGGCTGGCGCATGGCCGCCGCGGTGTCGTCGAGGAGCGCCACGATGCGCCGCGCGTTGTCGATAAGGCGCCGGCCTTGCATCGTCAGCGCGACCCCGCGCGAATGCCGGTCGAAAAGCGTGTCGCCGAGCGCATCTTCAAGCTTCTTGATCTGCATGCTCACGGCTGACTGGGTGCGCCCGACGCTGTCGGCCGCCTTGGTCAGATTGCCGGTGTCGGCAACCGCAAGGAAGGTTCTCAGCAGGTCGCTGTCGAGCGGAAGGGACATCTTGCAGCCATCAGAAAATCTGATGACAGCTATGTTCGCAATTCGTTTGCCGGATGTCAACGGAGGGTGGAGAATTCAACAGTGTCGAGCGCCATCCGGAGTTCCGCTGATGAGTGTGCCATTCCTTGCCGGTTCCGCCGGCTCCTCCCTCGCCTTTCAACTACAGGGGCTGGTCGCGCGCTGGCGCGTGTGGCAGGCCGCGCAGGCTGCGCCGTATCCAGAGGCACCATGGCATAATCCGCGATTGCTCAATGACGCTGGTCTTCCGGGCGAGCCCGGCTGGTTAGCGGACCTCGACGCCACCCGCCTGGACCCGGCCTATCGTTCCCACTGGATGTTATGAAGCAGTTCGAGTCTTGCTGCGCGAAAGATGGCTTCCGCGAGATTGGTCGCCTGAAGCTTCCGCATCGCTTCATCGAGCGCGCTGTTGATGCGTTCCATCGGAATGTCGGTCTCACGCACCATGTCCTGCCTGGTCCTGCCGCAGGCGGCTAGTGTGAGGCAACGCAGTTCGAGGGGATCGAGTTGGTTCATCTTGTCTGCCCGCCCACTCTCGCCCGTTAAGGCCACAGTTCCGCATTCTCTGCGCGGATTAGATGATGCTAATTATCTGAAAACGCGAACTTATTTGCACGCCCAAGGTGACGCGTGAAAGCGGAACCGCGCGCAGTGATGAATGGAGCGCTAATGCTGTGCCGAAACGGGAAAGGCGCACGGGATTGTCGTGAGGTGTTGCAAAAGCGGCGGCGGCGTGGTTCCAGCTACGGAGCGCTTTGCGCTATGAAGGCGAAAACCCCGCAGGATAAGGTTGTCGGATGTCACCGAAAGATTTGAAGGCAGCGCTTAGAAAGGAACGCCTGGCTCTGCGTGATGAAATGCCGTTGGAGGTGCGCATCGAGGCGAGCCTGTCCATGGCCGAGCACGCCGGTGATGTCATCGCGCTCGATCCCGGCCATGTCGTTTCCGGTTTCTGGCCCATTCGCTCGGAAGCGGACATCCGTCCGCTGATGGTGCGGCTCAGGGACCGCGGCGCCCGGCTCTGCCTGCCGGTGATCCTGGACAAGAAAACCATCGTCTTCCGTGAACTTGTCGACGGCGTCGCGGTGGTCGAAACCGGGTTCGGCACCACCGGCCCCGGGCCGGACGCGCCCGAACTCGATCCCGACATCATGCTTGTGCCGCTTTCCGCCTTCGATTCGGCCGGGCACCGGATCGGTTACGGCGCCGGCTATTATGACCGCGCAATCGAACGATTGCGCCGCAAAGGGCATATGCCGCGACTGATCGGGATTGCATTCGACTGCCAGGAAGTGGCATCAGTGCCGGCTGAACCGCACGACGTCGCGCTGGACGCGGTGCTGACGGAGAGCGGCTTCCGGCATTTCAAACAGGATTGAACGGGTATGCGGCTTCTTTTTCTCGGGGACATGGTTGGCAAGACGGGCCGCACGGCGGTCTGGGAACGCCTCCCCGGATTGGTCGGGGACCTGAAGCTCGACTTCGTCATCGTCAACGGCGAGAACGCCGCAGGCGGCTTCGGCATCACCGAAGATATCTTCCTGGAAACGATCAATGCCGGTGCCGACGTGGTGACGACCGGCAACCATGTGTGGGACCAGAAGGAAGCGGTGGTCTTCTGCGAGAGGCACGACCAGTTCCTGCGCCCTACGAACTATCCGGCCGGCACGCCGGGGCGTGGCTCCAATCTCTTCTTTGCCCGCAACGGGGCCCGCGTGCTGGTCGCCAACATCATGGGGCGGGTTTTCATGCATCCCGAGCTCGATGATCCCTTCAAGGCCGCCGAGACGATCCTCGACGCCTGTCCGCTCGGGGAGCAGGCCGACGCCATCGTCTTCGACTTCCATGCCGAGGCCACCAGCGAGAAGCAATGCTTCGGACACTTCGTCGATGGCCGCGCCAGCCTCGTGGTCGGAACCCACACTCACGTTCCGACCGCCGACCATCAGATCCTCAACGGCGGCACCGCCTATATCAGCGATGCAGGCATGTGCGGCGACTATGACTCGTCACTCGGCATGGACAAGGAAGAGCCGCTCAACCGGTTCATCTCAAAGATGCCGAAGGGCCGCTTCGAGGCGGCGTCCGGGCCCGCGACCCTTTGCGGCGTCGGCGTCGAGATTTCCGATCGCACCGGTCTTGCGGAGAAGATCGCGCCGCTCCGGCTCGGCCCGAGGCTCGACGAAACGATCCCTGAGTTCTGGTCGTAAACGGGGCGCAGCCGGCGCGAGCAAGCGCTTTTCCACCCTATTCTAGCACTTGCAGCCGGCTATCCCGTCCTGCGGTATCGTCTTCCGGGAATTGCGTTTTTTCAAGTGACAGCCCCGCCAAATGGTGGCAGGTTAGCGTCAAAATCAGAGCCGCACGGGATGCGGCCGCTGTTGCAAGTTTTCCATTTAATGCCGCCCGAATGCCTCCCGCTTCGGGTTTCAGTGTCGCCAGCCCGAACGTAAAATCCACGCCGGGCGATTTCGGCTTTCAACTGCTTTCGGAGGACGTGCATGTTGCGAAAGTGGCCGTTGCCCGCAATCTTCAGTGTTCCGTTCGTTCTTCTCGCCGCATCGCTTGCGGCTGCCCAGAACGCGCCGCCGGCGCCGACGGTGACCGTCGCCAAGCCGGTCGTGCGCGATGTGATCGACGCTGATGAATTCATCGGTCGCTTCGAGCCCGTCGACCAGGTCGCCGTCCGGTCCCGCGTCGGCGGTTATCTCGATGAGGTCTTCTTTACCGACGGGGCATTGGTGAAGAAAGGCGACAAACTTTTCGTCATCGACCAGCGACCGTTCCGCACCGCTCTCTCCCAGGCCGAAGCCTCTCTTGCGGCGGCGAGGTCGACACTTGAATTCGCGGAGAGCACGTTCAAGCGGACGGAGTCGCTCACCGGAAGCGGCACGCTCTCCGTGTCCAAGCTCGATGACGATCGCCGCGCGCTGCTTGCGGCGCAGGCGAATGTGCGCGGCTCGGAGGCAGCCGTCGAGCGGGCCAAGCTCGACCTCGAGTACACGACGATCACAGCGCCGCTGAGCGGTCGCGTCGATCGACGCCTGATCTCGCCGGGTAACCTCGTCCAGGCCGATCAGACGGTGTTGACGACCATCGTTTCGCTCGACCCGATCGACTTCTATTTCGATGTCGATGAGCGTCGCGTGCT
Organism: Sinorhizobium terangae; assembly: GCF_029714365.1. Lineage (NCBI taxonomy): Bacteria > Pseudomonadati > Pseudomonadota > Alphaproteobacteria > Hyphomicrobiales > Rhizobiaceae > Sinorhizobium > Sinorhizobium terangae. The sequence goes on along the minus strand of NZ_CP121659.1, from coordinate 2,922,332 downwards.
TTCCTACGCCCGCACTGCCCGGGAGCGGGGCAGTGCGCTACAGGAGGGCGGTGGGGCGCTCAGCGTATTGGTGACGATCGCCGACGCCACCGAACGACCGTTCGAAGGCAAGCTCGACTTCTCGGAAAACAGGGTGGACAACCAAACAGGCACGATGCGCCTGCGCGCCCGGTTCGCGAACCCGAACTTCATCCTCCAGCCGGGCCTCTTTGGGCGTGTGGAGGTGGAAGGCTCAAACACCTACAAGGCGATCCTTGTTCCTGATGAGGCGATCGCCGCCGACCAGAACGAACGCGTCGTCTACGAGGTCGGCCAGGATGGCAGCGTCGTGACCAAGCCCGTGCGTCTCGGACCGCGGCTGCATGGCTATCGGGTCATCCGCAGCGGCATGACCGGCGACGAGACGATTATCGTCAACGGTCTCATGCGCGTCAGGCCGGGCGCGAAGGTGAAGCCGGAGCTCGTCGTGCTGCCGCAGGAAGCGGCGCAAGCGGCGGAGAGCGCCCAATGAGGTTCGCCCATTTCTTTGTCGACAGGCCGATCTTCGCCTCGGTGCTTTCGATCGTGCTGCTGATCGTCGGCGGCATCGCCTATTCCCAGCTTCCGGTGGCGCAATATCCGGAAATCGCGCCGCCCACCATCGTCGTACGCGCCTCCTATCCGGGCGCGGATGCCGAGACCGTTGCCAACACCGTCGCCACCCCGCTCGAGCAGGAGATCAACGGCGTCGAGAACATGCTCTACATGTCCTCCTATTCGACCGCGGACGGCTCGATGGCGCTGACGATCACCTTCAAGCTTGGCACGAATCTCGACCAGGCTCAGGTGCTGGTGCAGAACCGCGTTTCAGTAGCCGAGCCCCGGCTGCCCGAGGAGGTCCGGCGCATCGGCGTCACGACGACGAAGAGCTCGCCGGATCTGATGATGGTCGTTCATCTGTTGTCGCCGAACGACCGCTACGACCAGCTCTATGTCTCGAACTACGCCCGTACGCGCATCCGCGACCTTCTCGTCAGGCTGGACGGCGTCGGCGACGTTACCTTGTTCGGCGAGCGCGAATATGCGCTGCGTGTGTGGCTCGATCCGCAGAAGCTCTCCGCCTATGGCATGACCTCCGGCGATGTCGTCGAGGCGCTGCGCGAGCAGAACGTCCAGGTTTCGGGTGGTTCCATCGGCGGGCCGCCTATGTCGGGCGACACCGCCTTCCAGTACACGGTTACGACCGACGGGCGTTTCAGCGACCCGCGGCAGTTCCGCTACGTGATTGTCAAGGCCACGGAAGACGGCAGGCTCGTGCAGTTGCAGGACGTCGCCCGCGTCGAGCTTGGCGCCCGCGAATATGTCACCAACAGCTACCTGAATGGCAAGCCCGCCGTTGCGCTCGGCATCTTCTCGCGCCCCGGTACCAATGCGCTCGCGGCGGCGGAAGCGATCCAGGCCACGATGGCTGAGCTTTCGAAGGATTTTCCGGAGGGGCTGGAATACCGGATCATCTACAACCCGACGGAGTTCATCTCGGAATCGATCAATGAAGTGTACAAGACGATCGGTGAGGCTGCGATCCTCGTGGCCTTGGTGGTGATCGTTTTCCTGCAATCCTGGCGCACGGCGATCATTCCGATCGTCGCCATCCCGGTCTCGCTGATCGGCACCTTCGGGCTGCTTTTTGCCTTCGGCTTTTCGCTGAACATGCTGACCCTATTCGGGCTCGTGCTTGCGATCGGCATCGTCGTCGACGACGCGATCGTCGTCGTCGAGAACGTCGAGCGCAATCTCGCGCTAGGCATGACGCCGAGAGAGGCGGCGCATGTGACGATGGACGAGGTGGGTGCGGCGGTCATTGCGATTTCGCTCGTCTTGACAGCGGTATTCGTGCCGACCGCCTTCATTCCGGGTATCTCTGGCCAGTTCTATCTGCAGTTCGCCGTGACGATCGCAGTGGCGACGGTGATCTCCGCGATCAATTCGCTGACGCTCTCGCCGGCGCTCGCGGCCGTTCTGTTGCGCCCGCACGAGAACCATGAGCGTGAGAGCCGCAATCCGGTCACACGTGTCGGTCGGGCGTTCGCCAACGGCTTCAACCGCGGCTTCGATCGCATGGCTGACGGCTATGGCTGGGTGGTACGCCATCTCGTCAAGACACGGTTGGCGATTGGCGCCTCGCTCGTCGTCTTCGCCGGTCTTCTCGGGGCCACCTGGTACATGGCGCAGATCGTGCCGCGCGGCTTCATCCCGACGATGGACCAGGGCTATGCCATCGTCGTCATCCAGCTTCCCGATGGTGCTTCGCTCGAACGGACCGACGCGGTCGTGCAGCGGGCATCGGAGATGATCAGGAAGGTGCCAGGCGTCAGGGACGCCGTCGCCTTTGCCGGTTTCAGTGGCGCGACCTTCACAAATGCATCCAACGCCGGCGTCATCTTCACGCCGTTCGACAGTTTCGAGGAGCGGCTCAAGAACGGGCAAAGCGCCACCCAGATCATCGGCCAGATCTTCGGCACGATGCAGAGCATCCAGGAGGCCTTCATCATCGCTATTCCGCCGCCGTCCGTGCGCGGCATCGGCAATGCCGGTGGCTTCAAGATGCAGGTCATGGATCGTCAGAGCGCCGACATGCGCCGCGCCCTCGGGCTTGCCCGCCAGATGATGGGCATGGCCAGCCAGACGGAGGGGCTGACCGGGGTCTTCACCACCTTCTCGGCGTCGAGCCCGCAATTCTTCCTGGCGATCGACCGAGACAAGGCACGGGCACTGAACGTGCCGATCCCGAATATCTTCGAAACGCTCTCGATCAATCTCGGCACATCCTACGTCAACGATTTCAACGCATTCGGTCGTGTCTACCAGGTTCGCGCCCAGGCCGACCAGAAATACCGGGTAGAACGGGACGACATCCTCGCCCTGAAGGTTCGTTCCGCATCGGGTGCGCTGGTACCGCTCGGAACGCTCGTCGAAATCCGCGACACCAGCGGGCCTTCGCTTGTCCAGCGCTACAACATGTATGTTTCCGTGCCGCTCCAAGGCAATCCGGCGCCTGGCGTCGCGACCGGCACCGCGCTTGACAAGATGGAGGCACTCGCTGCCCAGGTCCTGCCGCAGGGTACAACCTTCGAGTGGACCGAGCTTGCTTTCCAGGAGCGCCAGACCGGCAACACGGCCGTCTTCATCTTTACGCTCTCGGTGATCTTCGTCTTTCTCGCGCTCGCGGCGCAATATGAAAGCTGGGTGCTGCCGTTGGCGATCATCCTGATCGTGCCGCTTTCCGTTCTGGCTGCCCTTCTCGGTGTTGCCATCCGGGGGTTCGACAACAACGTGCTCACGCAGATCGGTCTTGTCGTGCTGATCGGCCTTGCCGCCAAGAACGCCATCCTGATCGTCGAATTTGCCAGACAAGGTGAGGAGGAAGGCAAAACGCCGGTGGAGGCAGCGATCGACGCAAGCCGGCTGAGGCTGCGGCCGATCCTGATGACCGCCTTCGCCTTCATCCTCGGCGTCGTGCCGCTGGTGATCGCAACGGGTCCGGGCGCCGAAATGCGCCAGTCGCTCGGTACGGCGGTCTTTTCCGGGATGCTGGGCGTGACCCTCCTCGGATTGTTCCTGACGCCTGTCTTCTATGTGACGCTGCGCTCGCTTGGCCGGAAACGGGTGAAAGCCGTCGAGGAAGCACCGGGCGCACCGGCTGAGTGAGTGCGTCTTGCCGATCCTGCGCCAGGGTATTGGACCTGAATACGCTTTCAGTGCCCTCGTTCGACAAATGCGGACAATGACGCGATTGTGAGCGCCGGCGCCAGTTTGGCGCTGGACGGGCCTGCGGCCTTGAATGATCCTGCCACGCGCCAGATCACGATGACTTTAGATCTTATCGACCTGAAGTCATCGTGATCGATTCTAAGGAGTTAGAGCGGGATGCGGGCGGAAAACCGCGTACACTTTTCCTCATCCCGCCCTAAAACGCGTGTGAGAGGTGAAGGATGCTGCTCCGATACCTTGCCTACACTCTGGCTGCCATCTGGCTGATCCATACGTTCTGGCCCGAACATGCGCATGCGCAGCAGCCTTCACCGCCGGTGAGCCAATGCCAGGCGATAGCCGAAGCCACGCCAAAGGCGACATTCGCCAGCTTCACGGTTCCGGGGACAATGCCGGCGAGTGCGGCCGACAGCGAAGTCAATATAACCTACCTCGGCCACTCGACGTTCCTGATCGAAACGCCAGGCGGAATTTCGATCGCCACCGACTACAACGGCTGGTTCCGGCCCCCTGCACCGCCGACTGTGGTCACGATGAACAAGGCCCATTCCAGCCACTATACTTTGACGCCGGACCCCGCCATCCAGCACGTCCTGCATGGCTGGGGCGATAATGGCAAGCCGGCCGACCATGATCTCGTCGTTGGCGACGCCTATATCCGCAATGTCACGACGGACATACGTTCCGGCTACGGAGGCATGGAGCACAACGGCAATTCGATCTTTATCTTCGAGGTTGCCGGCCTCTGCATCGGCCATCTCGGCCACCTGCATTACGAACTCGACGACAGCCATTACCGCCAGATCGGCCGGCTCGACGTGCTGATGGTCCCGGTCGATGGCGGCCTGACGATGGGCGCCGAGAGCATGAGCCGCGTCGTATCCCGTCTGCGCGCCGCGCTGATCCTGCCAATGCACCGGCCGCCGTTGATCAACGACTTTCTGGCGATGTTCGGCGACGACTACGACAAGAGCTTTGCCACGGAGTCAAGCGTGAAGGTGTCGCTGCGCTCCCTGCCGAGCAAGCCCCTGATCTATGTTCTCCTCGGCGGTTGAGCTGCCCACCGCGGCGATCCGCGCTCTGACGGCGGCGGATTTCCGCGCATTGAAAACACGCGGCCCTGCTGGACGGGGCCCGGCAATGAAACTATAAGGCGCCCCATCTCAATAAATTCATGCATGCAGAGGGCGCCATGGCTGGCCATTCACAGTTCAAGAACATCATGCACCGCAAGGGCCGTCAGGATGCGGTGCGCTCGAAAATGTTTTCCAAGCTCGCGCGCGAAATCACCGTCGCGGCAAAGTCGGGCATGCCTGACCCGGCGATGAACCCGCGCCTCAGGCTGGCGATCCAGAACGCCAAGGCGCAGTCGATGCCGAAGGACAACATCGAGCGGGCGATTAAGAAGGCGTCGGGCGGCGATGCGGAGAACTATGAGGAAGTCCGTTACGAGGGCTACGGCCCGGGCGGCGTCGCCGTCATCGTCGAGGCGCTGACCGACAATCGCAACCGCACCGCCTCCAATGTCCGCTCGACCTTCACCAAAGCCGGCGGCGCACTTGGCGAGACCGGCTCGGTTTCATTCTCCTTCGATCGCGTCGGCGAAATCACCTACAAGCTTTCCGCCGGCGATGCAGACAAGGTCATGGAAGCGGCGATCGAAGCGGGCGCCGACGATGTGACGACGGACGAAGACGGTCACACGATCATTTGCAGCTTCGAGAATATCGGCGAGGTGTCGAAGGCCCTCGAAGAGGTTCTTGGCGAGGCGGAAACCGTCAAGGCGATCTGGAAGGCGCAGAACACCGTGCCGGTGGACGAGGAAAAGGCGCAGTCGCTGATGAAGCTGATCGATAACCTCGAAGACGACGATGACGTTCAGAACGTCTATTCGAACTTCGAAGTTTCCGATGAGGTTCTTGCCAGGCTTTCGGCCTGAGTTTTCTTTTGATCTGACGAAAACGACCCGCGCTCCGAGTGGAACGCGGGTTTTTTGTTTCAGCATGGCTTCGCTGCCGACGAAACCTTTGCTCACTCTGCGGCCGCAAGATCCCCCTGCGCCTCGCCAAACAGCTTCAAGGAATGCAGCCGCGCCTCCATGTCGAAGATCGGCATGGAAATGATCAGCTCGTCGGCCCTGGTCTGCTCAAGGAAGGTCTGAATTTTCCTGCGAATCGTCTCGGGACTACCGACGACCGCGTAGGTCATGGCGTGATCGACGAAGATCTTTTCGTCGTCGCTCCAGAGCCCATCCATGGATTTGACCGGCGGCGGAAAGCGGCCGCGCGCGTTGCGGCGGAGTGCCACGAAGGACTGCTGCATGGAGGTGAAGAGGTAATTTGCCTCCTCGTCGGTATCGGCGGCGACGCCCATCACGCCGACCATCACGTGCGGTTTTTCGAGACCGGCCGATGGCGTGAAGCGCTCGCGGTAGATTTCGAGAGCGGTGAGCAGCATGTCGGGGGCGAAATGCGAGGCGAAAGCGAAGGGGAGGCCGAGCATGCCGGCAAGGTGAGCGCTGAAGTGGCTGGAACCGAGCAGCCAGATCGGCACATTGGTATCGGCGCCGGGGACGGCGATGATCCTCTGGTCTTCGGTGACGGGGCCGAGCAGCGCCTGGAGCTCCACGACATCATTCGGAAAATTGTTGGCGCTCGCCTCCATGTTGCGGCGGAGCGCCTGTGCCGTCCTCATGTCGGTGCCGGGCGCACGACCGAGGCCAAGGTCGATGCGGCCCGGATAGAGCGCGGCGAGCGTGCCGAATTGCTCGGCGATGACGAGGGGCGAATGATTGGGCAGCATGATTCCGCCCGAGCCGACGCGGATCGATCGTGTCGCCGCCGCCACGTGGGAGATGACCAGCGAGGTCGCCGCGCTCGCAATTCCCTTCATTCCGTGATGTTCGGCCAGCCAGAAGCGCTTGTAACCGTTCTCCTCGGCGGCGATCGCCAGCCGACGCGAGTTTTCGAGCGACTGGGCGACGCTGCCGCCCTCGGTAATCGGCGACAGGTCGAGAATGGAGAAGGGAATCATGGCGAGGCCTTCAATTAAGAGAAATTGATCGATCGCAATGTAGGTTCAAGTTTCTTAAAGCCAATAGTGCGCAAGCCTTTTTCACGACACCGCCGGGCATTCCTGTGTAATGTTTTTGTTTTGTTCACTTTTTGCTGGCAGCGTTAGGCTGACCGACATAGGGTGAGGCATGCAGAATACGATTCGCATCATCGGCATCGATCCGGGCCTTCGGCGCACCGGCTGGGGCATTATCGAGACGCTGGGTAACTCGTTGCGTTTCGTGGCCTCAGGCACGGTGATTTCGGATGGCGAGATGGATCTTGCGTCACGTCTCTGCCAATTGCACGACGGGCTTGCCGATGTCGTCCACAGCTACCAGCCGCGCGAAGCCGCCGTCGAGCAGACCTTCGTCAACAAGGACGCGACAGCGACGCTGAAGCTCGGCCAGGCACGAGGGATTGCCATGCTGGTTCCGGCGCGTGCCGGTCTCAGAGTAGCGGAATATGCGCCGAATGCGGTGAAGAAGGCGGTGATCGGCGTCGGCCATGGCGAGAAGCAGCAGATCCACATGATGCTGAAAGTGCTGATGCCGAAGGTTCAGTTCAAGGGCAACGATGCCGCCGACGCGCTCGCCATCGCCATCTGCCATGCGCACAACCGGCAGGCGGTGACGAGTCGCCTTGCGGCGCTTGCGGGGTAGTCGTGGAAGGGACGGTTGCGATGGGTCACCCCCTCTGGCCTGCCGGCCATCTCCCCACAAGGGGGGGAGAGTACGTGCCGCTTACCCCTCGCTTCGACCGAAACAGGTCAGCAAGCGGAAAGCTCCGGTGGAGGCACGGATGGTGCCGCATCTGGTCTCCCCCTTGTGGGGGAGATGGCCGGCAGGCCAGAGGGGGTAGGATGGATGATGACCTACCAGGGAATCTTCAGGTTCAGGGACGCAGAGAGACGGAAGCCAGATGATCGGTAAGCTCAAGGGCACCATAGACGAGATTGGCGAAGATCACGTGATTCTGGACGTCCACGGAGTCGGATACGTCGCCCATTGTTCGGTGCGGACACTGGCAAAGCTCGGGCGGGCCGGGGAGGCAGCGGTCCTCTTCATCGAGACCTATGTGCGTGAAGATCAATTGAAGCTCTTCGGCTTCATGAGTGCGCTGGAGCGCGAGTGGTTCCGGCTGCTTCAGAGCGTTCAGGGCGTGGGCTCCAAGGTCGCATTGGCCGTGCTTTCGACGTTGACGCCCGGCGAGCTGGCCAACGCCATAGCCTTGCAGGACAAAACGTCGATTTCCCGAGCACCGGGTGTCGGGCCAAAAGTGGCCGTTCGTATCGTCACCGAACTCAGGAACAAGGCTCCGGCTTTTGCCGGCGAGATGACCCCGTCGATCGGCCTGAAGCAGGAACTCGGCGAAGGCGTTGCGCCGGCGCCGGTTTCCGATGCGGTCTCGGCGCTCACCAATCTCGGCTATTCGCGCGATCAGGCGGCAAACGCTGTCGCGGCTGCATTGAAGAATGGGGGAGAGGACGCCGACAGCGCCAAACTCATCCGCCTGGGCCTGAAGGAACTCTCCCGGTGAATGGCAGGCCTTTCTGCAGCCACAATGACATCGGAGTACATGGATCGCGAGCCGACCTTGCTGGATCGGCTGCCGCGCTCCCGGTATGGTTGAGCGTCGCAGCCGTCGGGACGGCCGGCTTTGCCGTCAGCTTTCCCATGACCGCGGTTCAGCCCGAATGGATGTTTTGAGATGAGTGAAGCCGCACGCCTGATTGCGCCGGAGAAGCGGGGCGAGGATCTTGACGCGACCCTGCGTCCGCAATCGCTCGACGAATTCACCGGACAGGCGGAAGCGCGCGCCAATCTCAAGATCTTCATCGAGGCCGCGCGCAATCGTGGCGAGGCGCTCGACCACGTGCTTTTCGTCGGCCCTCCGGGGCTCGGCAAAACGACGCTTGCCCAGATCATGGCAAAGGAGCTCGGCGTCAATTTTCGCTCGACGTCCGGACCGGTGATCGCCAAGGCCGGTGACCTTGCGGCGCTGCTCACCAATCTCGAAGAACGCGACGTGCTGTTCATCGACGAAATCCACCGTCTGAACCCCGCGGTCGAGGAAATCCTCTATCCGGCGATGGAGGATTTCCAGCTCGACCTCATCATCGGCGAGGGACCGGCGGCACGCTCTGTGAAGATCGACCTGTCGAAGTTCACGCTGGTGGCGGCAACGACGCGCCTCGGCCTCCTGACGACGCCGTTGCGCGACCGCTTCGGTATTCCGGTTCGTCTCAATTTTTACACGGTCGAGGAGCTGGAGCTGATCGTCCGGCGTGGCGCTCGGCTGATGGGCCTCGGCATGACCGACGAAGGGGCGCGCGAAATTGCTCGCCGCGCCCGCGGCACGCCGCGCATCGCCGGCCGGCTCCTGCGCCGGGTGCGTGACTTCGCCGAAGTGGCGCGGGTCGAGGCGGTGACGCGGGAGCTTGCCGACGAGGCGCTGACGCGGTTGCTGGTCGACAATATGGGGCTCGACCAGCTTGACCGTCGCTATCTGACCATGATTGCCCAGAATTTCGGTGGCGGTCCGGTGGGCATTGACACGATTGCGGCGGGTCTTTCGGAACCGCGCGATGCGATCGAGGATATTATTGAACCCTATCTGATCCAGCAGGGCTTCATACAGCGCACGCCACGCGGCCGGGTGCTGACGGCGAACGCCTGGAAACATCTCGGGCTCAACCCGCCGAAGGATATCGAGGCGACGCAATTCCGCCTGACGCTCGAGGACGAATGAGGATGATCACCCGTCGCGATTTCATGAAATTCATCGGCGGCAGTTTCACGAGCTTTGCGGCGCTCGGCAGCTATGCCTTTGCCTTCGAGCCGTTGGCCCGGCTCAACGTGACCCGTTACGCGCTGACGCCGACCGGCTGGACGCCCGGGTTGAAGCTGCGCATCGTGGCACTCGCCGACATCCATGCCTGCGAACCCTGGATGTCCGCGAGCCGCATCGCCTCGATCTGTCGGCAGGCGAACGATCTCGGTGGCGACATTACTGTGTTGCTCGGCGACTATGCGGCCGGCATGAACTTCGTGACCCGCTACGTTCATTCCAGCGAGTGGTCCAAGGCGCTGGCGACGCTGTCGGCGCCGCTCGGCGTTCATGCCATCATGGGCAATCACGACTGGTGGGAAGACAAGACCGCGCAGAGAAATGGCAGCGGACCGACCTTCGGACACAGGGCGCTCCAGGACGTCGGCATCAAGGTCTACAGCAACCAGGCGGTCCGGCTGGAGAAGGATGGTCAGGGCTTCTGGCTGGCAGGCCTCGAGGACCAGCGCGCCTTGATTGCGGGTAAGAAGTGGAAACGCAAACACATGCAGGGGCTCGATGATCTCGACGGCACGCTTGCGCAAGTCAGCGACACCGCTCCGGCCATCCTGCTGGCGCATGAGCCGGACATTTTTCCCCGCGTGCCGTCGCGTGTGGCGCTGACGTTGTCGGGCCATACCCATGGCGGCCAGGTACGGTTTCTCGGCCACGCTCCGATGGTGCCGTCGAGCTACGGCGACCGCTATGCCTACGGACACGTGATCGAGGATGATCGCCACCTGATCGTCTCCGGCGGCCTCGGTTGCTCGCTCGCGCCGATCCGTTTCGGCGTGCCGCCGGAGATTGTTGTTGTCGACATAGGGTAGGTGGCGTCCGCGTTTCTCGATTGGGTTCGCCCCTCATCTGGCTGCCGCCGCTTTCTCCCCGGAGGCGGGCGAAGGGACTCGCGGGCCAACCCTCTCATCCTACAGCGTCGTGCGTCCTTTGGGACGCACAAAGGACGCTGTAACTCTTTGATTCCACGCATTGTGCTTTCCGAAAATCGGGCCCGATTTTCGGGCCGATGCGCTAACACCGCTTGCGGGGAGAGGATTATTCCTCGAGTTAAACGCGACGAGAGGGGCAATCGCCGGCGTTCGAGGTCCCGTATCCCGCCAACCCCCGGGTCGTCGCGGCTAGCCGGTCCTTTCCGCCGGGCGCCCAGCCGAGCGCGCGCAGATTGTCGGTGGACATTGCGTTGAAAGCGGCCATCTCCGCCACGGGCGGTAACGGATGGGAGCAACCGGTTGCCTTCTGCAGAATGGAGAGGATTTCACGGTTGTCGGTGAGCACGTCTGAGACGTTGAAGACTTTGCCGGAGACCTTGGTGGTCTCCGCCTCCAACACAAGCCTCACAGCCTGAGCTACGTCGTCGCCGTGCACTTCCGTACCGGCGCGTGGCGGAACCGCTTTGCCAGCGAGATAGTCGGCGAACAGGCTGCTCCATTTGTGTTTCCGCCCGGGACCCGCCGGCCCGTAGACGCCGGTCACGCGCAGGCTGGTCGTGGCGAAGCTGTGGCCGGTCATCGATTTCAAGGCGTCTTCGCCGGCTAGTTTTACCATGCCGTAGAGCGTGTCGGGCATCGCCGGCGACGTCTCGTCGACAAGGGGCGGCGCCGTTTCGCCGTAGACGGCACGGCTCGACAGAAACACACAGCGGCGAACCCCGGCCGCGCGTGCCTCATCGAAAAGGCGGACCGAGCCGTCGAGGTTGGCGCGCCGGAAGCCCTCCGGATCCGCGCCTTCGCCGCCACGATACTTGCCCTCGACATGCTCGAAGGCGGCGTGTACGAAATAATAGATGTCGTCGAATGCCGTGATCTGGTTCGCATCCGGGTCGAGGCGGAGGGGAACATAGGCTACCGGCTGCGAGAAGAACCCGGTGGCCGGAGGCATGCGACCGCCGACTGCAGCCTTGTAGCCGTGGGCGATGAGGTGCTCGACGATGAACCGGCCGACGAAGCCGGTGCCGCCGGAAACAAGGACGCGAGTCATGGGGTCAGGGCGCCGGGTTGTGGCGGATTGTCGAGCGTGTGGAGGTCCGGAATATTCTCGCCAGTCAGGTAGGCGTGCCAGAGCTCGATCAGCGGCCGAAGAGCGTCGGCGCGCGGGTGATCCGCCTCCCACGGCTTCTCATACTGGTAATGCAATACGCCGATCGAGCGCCAGTCCCAGAGCGCCGGCAGATTGAACCAGACATATTGCAGCATGTTCATCGTCACCGGCAGGCCGTGCCAGTCGGGAAAGTAGCTCTGCAGGAATGTCTGGTCGGTACGGGGCCAGAAGGCCCCCGGCGCGTCCAGAACCGCAAGCATCCTGTCGAACGTCTCGACCGACGGTTCCGCGACGAAGACGCCGGAATTCAGTCGGTGAAAATCGCCGAGGCTCTCGTAGACGTTCGGCGCGGCGGAAAATTCCGGGTAGCGGAAGAGCTTGTCGATGTTACGCAGGACGATCGCATCGGCGTCGATGAAGACGCAGCGCTCGTATTCGACGAGCTGCCAGAGCCGGAGCTTGCAGAAATTGTCGAGCGGCGAGTGGAATTCGGGTTTCCGGCCCTTGGTGAAGGGCACCTTCTCGTGGACGTTGCGGCGCGCATGGCGGGCGTTGAAGTCGTCGGAAAGGGGCAGGAGCTCCGTTTCGACGAGGCGGCAATCGAATTGCGTGAGCGGCTCGAGCGCGGCGGCATCCACCCCGCCGGTGTAGAGCACGACGATATCTGCGGGCGTTCGGGTAAGCCGGATCGACCGCAGCAGTGCGCGTGCGCCGAGCACATACTCGGCATTGGTGACGAGCGTCACGAAGGCGTGGCGGGCGGCAGGAGGCGAGGAGGGGCGGAGCCCCCCCGGCTGGGGCGTCGCAGGGGTCATGAAACGGATTTCAGTCGCTTGCCTTCCGGATCGTGATTGATCAAGGGTGCAATGTCCTTCGTCCAGGCGGAGACAGCCGGGACACGCGAACGATCGACGCGGTAGGCGAATTTCTTTGCCACATCGACGATTTCCGAAAGCAGGCCGTCCTGAAGGCGGATCGGATCGAGGCCCAGCGCCAGGAATTTCTCGTTATGAACCACCAGGTCGTTCTCGGCGGCCTCCTTGCGGGGATTGGGCAGCCAGGCGATTCTGGAGTCGGTCATGGCGGCGATCATTTCGGCGAGATCACGGACGCGATGCGTCTCGGTCATCTGGTTGAAAATCTCGACACGGCTGCCGCGCGCAGGCGGATTGTTGAGCGCGAGCTCGATGCAGCGGACCGAATCCTGGATATGGATGAAGGCGCGGGTCTGGCCGCCGGTGCCGTGAACCGTCAGTGGGTAGCCGATTGCTGCCTGGATCAGGAAGCGGTTGAGCACCGTGCCGTAATCGCCGTCATAGTCGAAACGGTTGATGAGCTGCTGATGCCGGCGCGTCTGTTCGGTGTGCGTGCCCCAGACGATGCCCTGGTGCAGGTCGGTGATCCGGAGACCATCGTTCTTGGCGTAGAACTGGAAAAGAAGCTGATCGAGGCACTTGGTCATGTGGTAGATCGAGCCGGGATTGGACGGATAAAGAATCTCCTGGCTCACCGTCTCGCCATCCGTCGTTTCGATCCCGACCGGCAGATAGCCCTCGGGGATCGCCGCGCCGACGGTCGAATAACCATAGACGCCCATTGTACCGAGATGCACGAGGTGAGCGTCGAGGCTCAATTCCACCAGCGCATTGAGGAGGTTGTGGGTGGCGTTGACGTTGTTGTTGACCGTGTAGTTCTTGTGCCGGTCGCTCTTCATCGAATAGGGCGCGGCGCGCTGCTCGGCGAAATGGACGATCGCATCCGGCCGGTGCTCGGCAAGCCAGTTCTTGAGGAGTTCGTAGTCGCGGGCGAGGTCGATCAGGTTGAAGTGGATGCGCCGGCCCGTCTCGGCATGCCAGATGCGGGTGCGCTCCTGGATGGAGTCCATCGGGGTCAGCGACTGCACGCCGAGCTCCGTATCGATCCAGCGGCGGGAAAGGTTGTCGAGAATATGGATGTCGTGGCCCGCATCGGATAGATGCAGCGCGGTAGGCCAGCCGACGAAACCATCACCGCCGAGGATTGCAATCTTCATGCACGGTTCTCCTGATCGCGAAGAAGGACATGGTGAGGTGATAGGATAGGATTGTGACAAAGCTGCAATGCTTGCAAATGGCTTTTTGTTCCTGCACAGGAAAAGAAGAATCCTCCCGGAGAATGAGACGATGTCACTAATTTCGCTCGCGGGCGAACTGACCGAGAACGGCCACCGACTCGTGCAGCGGGTCTATTACGAGGACACCGATTTTTCCGGCGTCGTCTATCATGCGCGCTACCTGCATTTCATGGAGCGGGCCAGAACCGACTATCTGCGGCTGCTCGGCGTCGAGCAGGCATCGCTTGCCATAGAAGGCGATACGGAAGGCCTCGTCTTCGTCGTTCACCGCATGGAGATCGACTTCAAGTTGCCGGCGCGCATGGACGACATCCTGACGATCGAGACGACGACCGAGAAGGCGGGTGGTGCCAAAATGGTGCTGCAGCAGGAGGTCCGTCGCGACGGCACCCTGCTGATCGCCGCCAAGGTCATCATCGCCGTTATCAACGGGCAGGGCCGACCGCGCCGCTTGCCGGAAGCGCTGGCGATAAAGTTCCTCGCCGCAGGGCACAAGATTCCGACTCGGGTCGAGTGACCCGGCCATGAAGTCTCAGTGGTCGAAGATCAGTCGCCGACCGAACTCAGTATTTTCTTCGTCAGCGACTGCCTGATTTCGCCGATATCCGCCCACGGATCGGTGCCGGATTCGATGCGTTCAAGAATGTCCGGAATGTGGAATGTGTTGGCGGCCTCAAGATCCTCGAGCTCATCCCAGTCGACCGGTGTCGCAATCGGCCCGCCCTCCCGGGCGCGGGTGGAGTAGGGGCAAATCGCCGTTGCGCCGCGGTCGTTCCTGAGCCAGTCGATGAAGATCCGGCCCTTGCGCTTGGCCTTCGACATGGTGGCGATGAAGTTGTCCGGATCGCGATCTGCGAAACGCTGCGCCATCTCCTTGGCGAACCCCTTGGCCTCGTCCCACTCGGCATGCGGTCGAAGCGGCACAATGACGTGGACACCCTTACCGCCCGTTACCATGGCAACCGTTCTGAGGCCGATATTGGCAAGTTCATCCCTCAGGCTGGCGGCAGCCGCCTTGACGGTGGCGAAGTCGACACTGGGATCCGGGTCGAGATCGAAAACCAGGCGATCGGGCTTTTCCAGCCGGTCGATCGTTGCACCCCAGATGTGAAACTCCAGCGTACCCATTTGCACGGCGGCAACGAGACCTTTCGCATCGCGAACGTACATGTATTTCTCGGTTTCGCCCGACGCCTCCTCGATCGGAACTTCACGAATCTCCTTCGGAAAACCGTCGCTGGCATGTTTCTGATAGAAGCACTGCCGCTGTCCGCCTTGCGGGCAGCGCACCAGCGAAACGGGATGGTTGGCCGCGAAGGGCAGCATCCTGTCCGCAACGACTGCATAGTAGCGGGCAAGGTCGATCTTGGTGACGCCCTGGCCGGCAAAGAGAACGCGGTCCGGATGCGATATGCGGATCCCGAGGATATCGGCATCGCCCTTCGCAGGCGCCACTGTCCGTGCCCTCGTCGCGCGTTTGCCCTTCCCGGTCTCCGCCGCGGCGTCCGTGGGGTTCGGTCTTTCCAGTTTCACGGCTTTGGCCTCCTTGTCCTCGCGCAATCCCTCGAATGAGCCGTGGCGGATATGTCCGTCATGGGTAAGCTCGGTGAAGTCCACCTCTGCCACAAGATCGGGCTTCAGCCAGACGGAATCCCGGTTCCTTTCTTTTGGCACGCTGTCGAACGGTGACGTCTTGCGCTTTCGCCTTGCGAAGGCGGCCGCAAGCTCTTCCATGGTCTTCTGCCCGAAGCCGGTGCCGACGCCGCCGCGGTAGACCAGTTTATCACCCTCGAAGGTGCCGAGAAGGATCGAGGCGAAGGCGCGCCCTTTTTTCGTCGACGGGGTGTAGCCGCCGATGACGAACTCCTGGCGTTTCGTACATTTGACCTTCAGCCAGCTTCGGGTGCGTCCGCTGCGATAGGGAGCATTCGCCTCCTTCGCGATAATCCCTTCCTGTCCGGCCTTGCAAATGGCGGCGAGCACGTGCTCGGCTTTGCCTTGAATATGCTCGCTGTACTGGACGGTCGAGGTGGGGCCGAGCGTGTCGAGCAAGGCTTTCAGCCGTTCCTTTCGCTCGATAAGCGGCTTGCGGCTCAGGTCCTTGCCGTCGAGTTCGACGAGATCGAAAGCGTAAAGCCGTGTGCTGGCGCCGGTCCTCATCGCCCTTTGCAGGGCCGAAAAAGTCGAGCCTTCATCCGACAGCGCCACCACTTCACCGTCGATCAGGGCGGACTTGCAATCAAGCTCTGCAAGTGCGGAGGCAATGGCCGGAAACTTCTCGGTCCAGTCGAGACCATTGCGCGTGTAGCAGCGGACGGTGCCGCCGCCAACAGCAGCCATCAAGCGGTAGCCATCGAACTTGGCTTCGTTCAGCCATTCGTCTCCGGCGGGTACCTTCGTGACCAGGGTTGCAAGCTGCGGTGCCTTGAAGGCGGGCAGCTTTCCGGAGGATTTTCGGGTCGTGGGCTTGCGTCGATTGTCGTTCTTGGCAACCGCGCCGGCCTTGAGATTGGCGGCCGTGCTCTTGTTCGAATGCCAGACCCGCCCCCGCTTTTCGCCCTTGCCTTCAGCAATTTCATCCATGGTGCGGCCGGTACGGACACTCGTCAGGTTGTCTTCAACGAGGCGTTCTCCATCGTCCGAGGCGTCCTTGTCCTTTTCCTTGATCAGCAGCCAGTTTTCGCGCTTCTCATCATCTCGCGGCCGCATGCGCACCAGCGCCCAGCCGCCGCTCATCCGCTTCCCGTGCAATTGAAACGAGAGTTTGCCCTTCTTCAGGCCTTGGGTTGGGTCGTCTTCCGGCTCCCACCAGCCGGTATCCCAAAGCATGACCGTGCCGCCGCCATATTCCTCTTCCGGTATCGTGCCTTCGAAGTCGCCATAGGCCAAGGGATGGTCCTCGGTGCGCACCGCAAGGCGCTTGTCTTCGGGATCGAGGCTAGGGCCGCGCGTTACGGCCCAGCTTTTAAGCACACCCTCCCATTCGAGCCGGAAGTCGTAATGCAAGCGGGTGGCATCGTGTTTCTGGACCAGAAAGCGTTTTCTGCCGGCATGTCCCCGGGCGACGGTTCCCTTGGGCTCGCTCGTCCTCGCAAAGTCGCGGCGTCGGTTGTATTCGGAAAGGGGTTCGTTGCGAGCAGCCATGGATCGTCCTCACGCCGATTTCCGCCGGCCGCGGCGCGAGGAGGATTGCGCCTTTGGCTGCGGCTTCTTCCCCTCGCCGCCTTCGAGGCTCTTCTTCAGCGCCGCCATCAGGTCGACGACATTGTCCCCACGCCGCTCCGGCCGTTCACCTTCCTCGACGGCGACCCGCGTCGACTTGCCTTTCATCTTGCGCTTGACGAGCTCCTTCAGCGCTGCCGTGTAGTTGTCCTTGAAGGCGTTGGCGTCGAAGGGCGCGGTTTTCTTCTCAATAAGGGCGCTGGCGACCTCCAGCAGCTCCTTTTCAGCTTTCTTGCCGGAGATGTCGGAAAACATCGGGTCGGCCTTCCGCAATTCGTCGGCATAGCGCAGCGTCTCCAGCAGCAGGCCGTCGCCGCAGGGTTTGACCGCCGCCAGATATTCGCGGCCTCTCAGTGTCAGTTGACCCAGGCCGATCCTTTCCGATTGCCGGAGCGCGTCGCGCACGACCCGGTAGGCATCCTCCGCAAGTTCATCTGCCGGGACGAGATAGTACGGCTTGTCGAAATAGAGGGGCGAGATGTCGGCGACGCCGACGAACTGAACCAGTTCCAGGGTCTTCTTTGTCTCGAGCTTGATCGAATCCACCTCCTTCGGTTCGAGGAGAACGTATTTGTCGTCCTCGTATTCGTAGCCCTTGACGATATCGTCGACGTCGACGGGCCCGACGCCTTCCACCACCTTCTGGTAGTGGATCGGCTTGCCCGAAGGTTTATGGATCTGGCGGAATGAGACGCTGGCGCCCGAGCGGGTCGCACTGAACAGCTCGACCGGGATCGAAACCAGCGAGAGACGAAGTTGACCTTTCCAAAGTGCGCGAGCCGCCATCGTTCCTCCATTCACCGGCCGAGCCTGCGGCGCGGCTCCGGCTCGTTGCGAGGAGGGTCACGCGCAAGCACGCGTTCGATGGCAGCGATGTGCTCGCCGGTGACGGTGGGGACGGGATCGGCAAGCAGTGCCTGGAGCACTTCCTTCGAAAGCACACCGTTTGCGATCGCCTCCTCGAAGGCGCAGCGTGTCTCTCGCTCGGCCTTCAATTGCGCATAGAGCGCAAGGATCAAGCGGTCGCGGGGGTCGAGCCGCGATGGCGCTGATTTCTCTTTTCCGGACATCTGGAGCGTCATGCGGGGAAAACGTGCGATAGCGTGGTGAAGTTCCAGAGCGTCCGCCACAGGAATGTCTGCCCGGTAACATTCCTTTAACCATAATGGTGTCTTAATCCGTGCATTAGGATTTGTGCAGTGCACGTCATCCTTTGACCAAAATTGACGGCAAGAAGGCAACCTGAAGCATTAGATCGCAATGCCGCGATCAGCGGCGATGCCGGGGCATTTTTGCAACAGGACGTTTGGGCGACCCGGTCATGAGCATGAACCGCTCTTGCCGGGTATTTGGATTCGGGGACTGGAAACGATGGAACAGGTTGGATTGGCCGCGACGAGCGATGTGACCCTCTGGTCGCTGTTCATGGAAGCGGGCTTTGTCGTGAAGCTGGTCATGCTGGGGTTGATCGCGGCCTCTGTCTGGACCTGGGGTATCGTCGTCGACAAGACTTTGAACTACGGCCGTGTTCGCCGTCAGCTCGATAATTTCGAGCAGGTTTTCTGGTCCGGCCAATCGCTCGAAGAGCTCTATCGCACGCTCTCCGACCGGCAGACGGCCGGCATGGGCGCGATCTTCGTCTCCGCGATGCGCGAATGGAAGAAGAGCTTCGAGCGCGGCGCCCGCTCGCCGATCGGCCTGCAGATGCGTATCGACCGCGCCATGGACGTGACGCTCGCCCGTGAATCGGAGACACTCGAGGCAAGGCTCGGCTCGCTCGCGACCATCGGCTCGGCCGCTCCCTTCATCGGTCTCTTCGGCACCGTCGTTGGTATCATGACCTCGTTCCAGGCAATCGCCGGGTCGAAATCGACCAACCTTGCCGTTGTCGCGCCCGGTATCGCCGAGGCGCTTCTTGCGACCGCTATCGGCCTGCTCGCCGCTATTCCGGCCGTTATCGCCTACAACAAGTTTTCCGCCGATGCCGGCAAGCTGACGGCGCGCATGGAAGCCTTTGCCGACGAGTTCTCCGCCATCCTGTCGCGGCAGATCGACGAGAAGCTGCAGTCCTCGCGCCAGGCCGCGCAATAACGACCCTCGAGCACGGAGACCACGCTGATGGGTATGGCAGTTGGCGGAGCCAAGGGTTCGGGCGGCGGGCGCCGTCGGCGCAATGGCAAGAAGGCGATCATGAGCGAAATCAACGTCACGCCCTTCGTGGACGTGATGCTGGTGCTGCTCATCATCTTCATGGTGGCGGCACCGATGATGACGGTGGGTGTGCCGATCGATTTGCCGGAGACGCAGGCCAAGGCGCTCAACTCCGATACCCAGCCGATTACCGTTTCGGTCAATCCGGCCGGTGAAATCTTCCTGCAGGAAACGCCGATCGGGATCGACGAGGTCGTTCCGAAACTCGAGGCCATTGCCACCACCGGCTACAACGAGCGCATCTATGTGCGCGGCGACACGAATGCCGACTACGGCACGGTGATGAAGGTCATGGCGCGGATCTCCGCGGCCGGTTTCAAGAACCTCGGCCTTGTCACGCTTCAAGAACAGGAAAAGTGATCCCCGGTCATGAAGGGCAGTCTCGCAACATCTGCTGTCCTCCACGCCCTGGTACTGACCTGGGCGCTGGTTTCGCTCGGTAGCCCGGCCGACTTCGAGGTCGCGGATGTCGAGGCGTTGCCCGTCGACATCGTCCCGATCGAATCGATCACGCAGATCCAGCAGGGTGACAAGAAGGCTCCCGCGAAGGAAAAGGCTTCCCCGGTTCCGACCAAGAAGCCGACGCCGGTCGAGAACGCCGAGAACGTCGGCGACAACGACGTGGACCTAAAGACACCGCCGACGCCCAACACGAAGCCGGTCCAGAATGAATCGGCGGCCGCGCCGGAGAAGACCGAGAAGGCGCTGCCGACACCGGATCCCGTCAAGGAGGAGATCGAGAAGGTCGAGGAACCCGAGCCGGCCTCCGAGCCCGCCACGGAAGTCGCGGCGCTGCCCGAGCCGAAGCAGGAGGTAAAGCCCGAGACCAAGCCGGAACCGGCCCCGGCCGAAGAGCAGCCGGCCGAAAACCCGGAGGCCGAGGCATTGCCGGACAAGGTGCCGACCCCGATGGCCAAGCCCAAGGTTGAAAAGCCGGCGCAGACGGCAAAGACACCGGAGCGCAAGAAGGAAGAGACCAAGAAGGAGCAGAAGAAGGCGTCCTCCGCCAAGGAGAGCGACTTCAATGCCGACGAGATCGCGGCGCTGCTCAACAAGCAGGAATCCTCCGGCGGCGGCGCGAAGCGCTCGACCGAGGAGGCGGCGCTCGGCGGCAAGAAGACGACCAGCGGCAACACGCTTTCGCAGAGCGAAATGGACGCGCTTCGCGGGCAGATCCAGAACAACTGGTCGATCATCCCCGGCATGGCCGACGCGGCTGATGTCCGCATCAAGGTAACGATGCGGCTCGACCCGAATGGCGAGCTGATCGGCGAGCCCGAAGTGGAAGCGAGCGGTGGCTCCGATGCGGCGCGCCGGGCGCTCATGGGCGGCGCTCGCCGCGCCATCCTCAAATCCGCACCCTTCAAGGGACTGCCGGCCGACAAATACGATTCGTGGAGCGAGGTCGTCGTCAATTTCGACCCGAGCTCAATGCTCTAAACAGGTTGGGGCGGGAGCGGGCGGAAAACCGCGCGCACTTTTCCTCATCCCGCCTAGAAAAATGAGAGGCTGAAAGGCTTTATGGAAATGCTGAGACGCAATTTTATTCGCCTCCTGATGGTGCTCGTCGCAGGCTGCGGGCTCGTTGCCTCGCCTGCTAACGCGCTCGTCGAGCTCAACATCAACAAGGGCAACGTCGAGCCGCTGCCGATCGCGGTGACCGACTTCCTGCAGGGGGAACTCGGTCAGAAGATCTCCGACGTCGTCGCTGCCGATCTTAAGCGCTCCGGCCTTTTCGCACCGATCGACAAGGGCGCCTTCATCGAGAAAGTTTCCAACCCGGATGCTGCCCCGCGATTTGAGGACTGGAAGGTCATCAATGCCCAGGCGCTCGTCATCGGTCGCGTCACCCAGGAAGGCGACGGCAGGCTGAAGGCGGAATTCCGTCTCTGGGATACCTTTGCCGGCCAGCAGATGCTGGGCCAGCAATTCTACACGCAGCCGGAAAACTGGCGCCGCGTCGCCCACATCATCGCCGATGCGATCTATGAGAGGATCACCGGCGAAAAGGGCTATTTCGACACCCGCATCGTCTATGTCGCCGAAAGCGGTCCGAAGACGGCGCGCAAGCGCCAGCTCGCGATCATGGATCAGGATGGCGCCAATGCGCGTGCGCTCACCAACTCGAACGACATCGTACTGACCCCGCGCTTCTCGCCGAACCGTCAGGAAATCACCTACATGTCGTTCGAGAACCAGCAGCCGCGCGTATACCTGCTGCAGCTCGAAACCGGACAGCGCGAGGTGGTTGGCAACTTCCCGGGCATGACCTTCGCGCCGCGTTTCTCGCCGGACGGCCAGCGGGTGATCATGAGCCTGCAGCAGGAAGGCAACGCGAACATCTACACGATGGACCTGCGCTCCCGCACCACGACGCGGCTGACCAACACCGCGGCGATCGACACGTCGCCGTCCTATTCGCCGGACGGCAGCAGGATCGTTTTCGAAAGCGACCGCGGCGGCAAGCAGCAGCTTTACGTCATGGGCGCCGACGGGTCGGGCCAGACGCGCATTTCCTTCGGTGACGGCGCCTATTCGACGCCGGTCTGGTCTCCGCGCGGCGATCTCATCGCCTTCACCAAACAGTCGGGCGGCAAGTTCTCGATCGGCGTCATGAAGCCAGACGGTTCGGGCGAGCGCATCCTCACCACCGGCTTCCACAATGAAGGCCCGACCTGGGCGCCGAATGGCCGCGTGCTGATGTTCTTCCGCCAGAATGCCGGTGCCGGCGGGCCGCAGCTCTATTCGATCGACCTCACCGGTTACAACGAGCAGCCGGTCCAGACCCAAGGCTTTGCATCCGACCCGGCCTGGTCTCCCCTGATGGAATAAAGCGCACGAGAGGAGCGCGAGCGGTTCTCCGCCCGCATCCCGCGTCTTTACTTGCTGAAGCGCGCCGCGGCCGATTCACGCGGCGCGCTTCTTTGTTTGGTGCATGTCGTAGCCTACGGCATGTTTCCTTAAATCGTCGCCGATTTAGGATAAGAACTTGCAGCACTTCAGAGCGCTACAGCTACTTTTGCGCGTCTGATAAGACGCGCGGCGCTGCAGGACCGCTGTGCATCTCCGGATAGCGTGGACCACAACCGATCACATTTACGATCTGCGCGAAATTATCGTGATCGGGTGTCCACAGGTGTGGCGGGAAATGTGGCCGATGTGCCGCTTTCTCGCCGCAAAGTGCTGTTCTAGCAGGCGCCCCACGCAAATTATCGATTTGTTAACCATAACAGTTGAAAAGCAATTAACCGCTTCCGGTTACAGTCTGGCAACCGTGAATCAGACACTTCCAAGGAGACCCGGCCCATGAGCCGAATTGACACCCCGGCCGCGAGCCGCATGCAGACCATCGCCCGCAATCCTGTCATGATCGCTCTCGTTATGACGCTCGCTCTTGCCGGCTGCGCTTCCAAAAAGAACCTGCCGAACGATGCCGCCGGCCTCGGACTTGGCGCAGGTGCTGCAACGCCGGGTTCGCAGCAGGACTTCACCGTCAACGTCGGCGACCGCATCTTCTTCGATACGGATTCCAGCTCCATCCGCGCCGATGCCCAGGCGACGCTCGACCGTCAGGCCCAGTGGCTGGCGAAGTACCCGAACTACGCGATCACTGTCGAAGGCCACGCCGACGAGCGCGGCACCCGCGAGTACAACCTGGCGCTCGGCGCCCGCCGTGCCGCGGCGACCCGCGACTATCTCGCCAGCCGCGGCGTTCCCGCAAATCGCATGCGCACGATTTCCTACGGCAAGGAAAAGCCGGTTGCCGTCTGCGACGACATTTCCTGCTGGTCGCAGAACCGCCGCGCCGTTACCGTTCTCGGCGGCGCCGGCATGTGATCGTCCGGCCACTGATGTGGAGGTTTGAAGGGGCGGCCACGGGCCGCCTTTTCTTTTTTACCACACTTTGGCCGAACTCCGTTGCTTTTTCACAGCGATTGGAAAACTGTGCGGCACTCACCTTTAGAATCGGCGACAGTATCGAGTATCGCGGACCGTGATCGCAGGGGTGGGAGTATTCGGTATTCGAACAGGACAAATGAAATGAAGAAATTTGTCGTGGCAGGACTGATTGGTCTTGTGGCCCTCTCGGGTCTCGGGCCAGCGGCAAATGCCATGCCACTTTCCGGGCTTTTCGCCCGCTTGACCCATGCCGATGCCGCCAGCAAACAGAACTTGCCGGTGGTGAAGGTGCAGTCGGCCGACCTCGGACGGATCGGTCAACTCGAGGAAGAGATCCGCTCGCTCAACGGGCGTATCGAGGAAATGAGCTTCCAGCTCTTGCAGATGCAGGAACAGATCCGGAAGTTCCAGGAGGACAACGAGTTCCGCTTCCAGGATCTCGAAAACGGCAAGTCCTCTTCCAAGAAGAGCGGCGCAGTCGAAACGCCGAAATCCAGTGATCAGGCGTCCGTCACCCCCGGGGTGACGGATAGCCAGACCCCGGCGGCGCCTTCTGCCGGCGGCAACGACATGGCGGCAACGGGCGCCAATCCCGGCTCGACGGGTGCTTCGCCGCCGACGACGTTGGGGCAGATCATTTTCGACGAGAGCGGCAATCCGATATCGGCGACCACGGACGCTGAACCTGGCGCCAACGCCACGCTCCCCGGCGTCGACAACGGGACGGCGAACTCCGCCGGTGCGGGTATCAACGCCAATCCGGGCACCGAGCAGCAAACCGCTTCTCTCGACAATCCCGGAGATCTCTACCAGTCCGCCTACGGACACGTGCTTTCCGGCGATTACTCCATGGCGGAACAGGAGTTCCGTGACTATCTCGACGTCTTTCCCAATGGCGACAAGGCGGCCGATGCCAGTTTCTGGATGGGTGAAGCCCAATATTCGCAAGGCAAGTACAGCGACGCAGCGAAGACCTTCCTGAACGCGCATCAGGCTCATGGCAAATCGCCAAGGGCGCCCGAGATGCTGCTGAAGCTCGGAATGTCGCTTGGCGCTCTCGACAACAAGGAAACCGCTTGCGCCACGCTGCGCGAGGTGAACAAGCGCTACCCCAAGGCTTCGCCCGCCGTGAAGGCCAAGGTGTCGAGCGAACAGAGCCGCTTTGGCTGCTGAGGCCCGCGGCGTGCCCGGAGCCGTCATAGCCGCGGCCAGACAATTCCTGCGTTCCTTCGCCAAACCTTGCCGGATTCTCGTGGCTGTCTCCGGAGGCAGCGATTCCAAGGGGCTTCTTCTTGCGCTCCACTCCGTAATCGGAAACAGGGATCGCGACGGTTTCTCGCTTGCAGCCTGCACGATCGATCATGCCTTGAGACCGGAATCCGCGGATGAAGCGGCAGCCGTGGCAGCGTTCTGCGCCGAGCTAGGTATTCCCCATCGTGTCTGCCGTTGGGAAGGCAACAAGCCGCGAACCGGGATCCAGGCGGCCGCACGCCTGAAGCGCTATGAACTGCTGGCCGATGCTGCCGCCGAGCTCGGCGCCGATTGCATCGCCACCGCACACACGCGAGATGATCAGCGCGAGACGGTCGCGATGCGCAGTGCACGCGGCGAAGGGGAGGGGCCCGGCAGCGCCGGCATGGCGAGCGCCGTGCTATACGGGCGCCGCATCTGGGTGTTGAGGCCATTCCTTGGCCTAAGCCGTGCCGACATACGGGCATTCCTCACCGCGCGGGGTGTCGAATGGCTCGATGATCCGAGCAACGCCAATCCGCTGTTCGAGCGTGTTCGTGTGCGGACCGAACTCAAAGCTTCGCAAGAGGCGCCCGTTGCCCCATGGAGCGCCGCGCAAAGGGCCGCGTCATCGGCGCGGGCAGCCGCCTTGATCGAACGTCATGTCCGCGTGCACGAGACTGTCGTGGCTGAGGTTGCGGCGGCACAGGCGGGAAACATGAGCGATACCGATTGGCGTCGCGCGCTTTTGTCCGTCGCCGCAGTTCTCGGCGGCCGCAATCATTTGCCGGGGCATGCGACGATCGAGCGCATAGCCGGCTTTGTGCAAGCGGGCATCGCGGGACGCATGACGGCGGGAGGCGTTGTCTACGACCGGCGTCCAAACGGTCTCTATCTCTACCGTGAGGCGCGCAGCCTGTCCGATTGCGTTGTCGGTCCCGGCGAAGCGAACGTATGGGACGGGCGCTTCAGCGTGACGAACGGCGGGCGCTACCCGGTGATAGTGACTGCCTCGCACCGGGATAGTCAATGGGATCAAAGGCTTATTGATGCCGGTCTGCTCCCCGGCATCGCCAAACGAGCCGCCCGTGCAGCGCCACACATCGCTCCAGCGCCAGCCGATGCCGCCGGCTTGGTCCAGGCTAAAGTCGAATGCCGCATTGCCCTTTACGACACCTTTTTGCCCGGTTTTGACCGGACTATGGCGAATGCGGTCGCGATGCTTTTCGGGCGCGAACCTTACCCCGCTCCGCCGGTATTCGATGATTTTGACAGAAATGGAGAGGGACCTGGCGGTTTGCCTTGGCAAGGCCACGCCAGAACCTTATGTTAAGGAACAAGACTGTAGCTCGGAGAAATCTCCGAGCTGCGACAGGTTCCGGGGAGTTCGATGAACCCTAATTTTCGTAATTTTGCCCTCTGGGCAATCATAGCGCTTCTCCTGATTGCGCTGTTCAGCATGTTCCAGCAGCCGACGGAGCGCGCCGGTTCACGCGAAATTCCATTCTCGCAGTTTCTGAAGGACGTCGACGCCAGCCGCGTCAAGGAAGTCGTGATCACCGGCTCGAAGGTGATCGGCAGCTACTCCGAAAGCGGCGCCACCTTCCAGACCTATGCGCCTTCCGTCGATACCGCTTTGACCGAACGGCTGGAAGCCAAGGACGTTACGGTCACCGTGCGTCCGGAAACCGACGGATCGTCGGGCTTCCTGAGCTATATCGGCACGCTGCTGCCGATGCTGTTGATCCTCGGCGTCTGGCTGTTCTTCATGCGGCAGATGCAAGGCGGCTCTCGTGGGGCCATGGGCTTTGGCAAGTCCAAAGCCAAGCTCCTGACCGAGGCGCATGGCCGTGTCACGTTTGACGATGTCGCCGGCGTCGACGAGGCCAAGCAGGACCTCGAGGAAATCGTCGAATTCCTGCGCGATCCGCAGAAATTCCAGCGCCTCGGCGGGCGCATCCCGCGCGGCGTGCTGCTGGTCGGCCCCCCCGGCACCGGTAAGACGCTGCTTGCCCGCTCGGTTGCCGGCGAAGCGAACGTGCCCTTCTTCACGATCTCCGGCTCCGACTTCGTCGAAATGTTCGTCGGTGTCGGTGCGTCGCGCGTCCGCGACATGTTCGAGCAGGCGAAGAAGAACGCCCCGTGCATCATCTTCATCGACGAGATCGATGCCGTCGGCCGTCACCGCGGTGCCGGCCTTGGCGGCGGCAACGACGAGCGCGAGCAGACGCTGAACCAGTTGCTCGTCGAAATGGACGGCTTCGAAGCCAATGAGGGGATCATCCTGATCGCCGCGACCAACCGTCCCGACGTGCTTGACCCGGCGCTGTTGCGCCCGGGCCGCTTCGACCGCCAGGTCGTCGTGCCGAACCCGGACATCAACGGTCGCGAACGGATCCTCAAGGTGCATGTCCGCAACGTGCCGCTGGCACCGAATGTCGACCTCAAGGTCCTGGCGCGCGGCACGCCGGGCTTCTCCGGCGCGGACCTGATGAACCTGGTCAACGAGGCTGCGCTGATGGCGGCGCGGCGCAACAAGCGCCTTGTCACCATGCAGGAATTCGAGGACGCCAAGGACAAGATCATGATGGGTGCGGAGCGTCGCTCCTCCGCCATGACCGAGGCCGAGAAGAAGCTGACCGCCTATCACGAGGCCGGCCACGCGATCGTTGCGCTTAACGTTCCGACCGCCGATCCGCTGCACAAGGCGACCATCATTCCGCGCGGCCGCGCGCTCGGCATGGTGATGCAGTTGCCCGAGGGCGACCGCTACTCGATGAGCTACAAGTGGATGATCTCGCGTCTCGCCATCATGATGGGCGGTCGCGTTGCCGAGGAACTGACCTTCGGCAAGGAGAACATCACCTCCGGCGCGTCCTCCGACATCGAGCAGGCGACGAAGCTTGCACGTGCGATGGTGACACAATGGGGCTTCTCCGATCAGCTCGGACAGGTCGCCTATGGCGAGAACCAGCAGGAGGTCTTCCTCGGTCACTCCGTCGCGCAGCAGAAGAACGTTTCGGAAGCGACCGCACAGAAGATCGACAATGAGATCCGCCGGCTGATCGACGACGCTTACGGAACGGCGCGTCACATCCTGACGGAGAAGAACCACGAATTCGTAGCCCTCGCCGAAGGCCTGCTGGAATACGAAACTCTGACCGGCGACGAAATCAAGGCGCTGATCCGCGGCGAGAAGCCTGCACGCGACCTTGGAGACGACACGCCTCCGCATCGTGGCTCGGCCGTCCCTTCCGCCGGCACGAAGAAGGAAGCCGGTGCCAAGGGCGAGGAGCCGGAAGGCGGCTTCGAACCGCAGCCGCAATAAGAGTGGTCGGAAAGGAAATCAGAGGCCGCCGCGCCGAAAGGAGCGGCGGCTTTTTGTTGGGCATATTCGTCCAAAGTGTCTTTCGCGCGCTTGGTAACGCGATGTAATGATTTCTGATGATAGGATTGCTGCCGTTTGCTGCGGTTTTATGCCAAAGATGAATCAAATATGCCTGATCTGCGCTGGACGCGAGCGGGCAGCAGCAATAGAGGGAGCCGCTACTGCACGATGCATCATGCAGCAGTTCACAGTGCTACAGCGACCTTGGCGCGTCTGATTGGACGCGCGGCGTTGTAGGGCGTCAACTCTGGATACGAGGTCCGGCGATATGAAACCCAATCGCGGAACACGCAGACAGACGCGGCCGGTAAAGTCGATCCTGCCGAACCAGGACCATGGAGTTCTTATGAAGCGTAAATATTTCGGCACTGACGGCATTCGCGGCCAGTCCAATATTTTCCCGATGACGCCAGACCTCGCCATGCGTGTCGGCATCGCTGTCGGAACGATCTTCCGTAATGGAGCGCACCGCCACCGTGTCGTGATCGGCAAGGACACGCGCCTTTCCGGTTATATGCTCGAAAACGCAATGGTCGCCGGCTTCACCGCCGCCGGACTCGACGTCTTCCTGCTCGGACCGATCCCGACGCCAGGCGTCGCCATGCTGACGCGATCGTTGCGCGCCGATATCGGCGTGATGATCTCGGCCTCGCACAATCCATTCCGTGACAACGGCATCAAGCTCTTCGGACCCGATGGCTACAAGCTTTCCGACGACATCGAGGAAAAGATCGAGGAACTCATCGACCAGGATATGTCCGGCCAGCTTGCCAAGCCCGAGGATATCGGCCGGGCCAAGCGCGTCGATGGCGACATCTACCGCTATATCGAACAGGCGAAGCGGACGCTGCCGCGCGACGTCACGCTGAAGGGACTGCGTATTGCCATCGACTGCGCCAACGGCGCCGCCTACAAGGTTGCCCCGTCCGCGCTCTGGGAGCTCGGCGCCGAAGTGGTGACGATCGGGACGGAGCCGAACGGCGTCAACATCAATCTCGAATGCGGCTCGACGCACCCGGCCGCCCTGTCGAAGAAGGTTCACGAAGTCAGGGCCGATATCGGCATCGCACTCGACGGCGACGCGGACCGCGTCCTGATCATTGACGAAAACGGAACCGTCGTCGATGGCGACCAACTCATGGCGGTGATCGCCGACAGCTGGGCTGCGGACGGGATGCTGAAGGGTGGCGCCATAGCCGCGACGGTGATGTCGAATCTCGGCCTCGAACGCTATCTCAAGGGCAGGGGCATCGGACTGCACCGCACCAAGGTCGGCGACCGCTATGTCGTCGAGCAGATGCGCCAGGATGGCCTGAACGTGGGTGGCGAACAGTCCGGCCACATCGTGCTCTCCGATTTCGGGACGACCGGCGACGGTCTGGTGGCTGCGCTGCAGATTCTCGCGGTGGTCAAGCGGCAGGGCAAGTCGGTCAGCGAGGTGTGCCATCGCTTCGAGCCCGTACCGCAGATCCTGAAGAATGTTCGCGTGTCGGCGGGCAAGCCGCTCGAGCATCCGTCCGTGCAGCAGGCCATCGCCGACGCCGAAGCGGGTCTTGCCAAGAATGGCCGCCTGCTGATCCGTCCGTCTGGAACGGAACCGCTGATCCGAGTCATGGCGGAAGGCGACGACCGCAGCCAGGTCGAGCGCATCGTCGATGAACTCGTCAACGTGATCGGCAGTGTCCGCAGCGCGGCTTGACCTTCAAGCTACTCCAGAAAGTAGTATCAAGGAATTAAAGCATTCACTGTTTCAACAAACAGTAATGATCAGCAACGCTGAACAGCTTGGAAAGGCCGGCACCGATTGCCGGCTTTTTTATTGTCACGAGGCATCGGTTCAGGGTCGAGGAACATCAGCAACTGTTAAAAAACATAGTAAATTTCTATGCTTAATCCGATATTAACCCCCGCATGCGATTTCTGACGCAACATCAGTTGCAGTATCCGGCCGAGGCAACGCGGCGCGGGTCAGAACATTCGCGGGGCATATTATGAAGAGACCTCTGATTGCATGCATTGCCGCATTGGTGGGCGGCGCTCCAGCTTTTGCTGCCGACCTTTACGTCGAAGATCCTGCGCCGGTTGTGGTGCCGGGCGGCTGGTATCTGCGCGGCCATCTCGGCATGAGCAACCAGAAGCTTGGCAGCATGCACCACCCGTTGATGGACCAGGTCGAACTTCACGAGTTCCTCGATGAGGGAAGCTTCGACAGTGCACCGCTCGCGGGCGTCGGTGTCGGCTATCAGTTCAACGACTGGCTGCGCCTCGACGGCATCGTCGAATATCGCGGCAAGGCCGACTATTCGGCGCTCGACCGCTATGGCCATACCACACCGGGCGGTCCTGTCTGGGATGCGACGAATGATTACGATGGCGCCAAGTCGGAATGGCTGCTGATGGCCAACGCCTATGTCGATATCGGCGACTGGTACGGCGTAAAGCCCTATGTCGGCGCGGGCATTGGTGCGTCGCGCAACACGATCTCGCGGTTCCGCGACGTCAACGTGCCGACCCAGGGCGTTGCCTATGCCGGAGACGAATCCACCTGGAACTTTGCCTGGGCCCTTCATGCCGGCGTCGCGTACCAGGCGACCGAGCGGCTGGCGATCGATTTCGGCTACAGCTACGTCGACCTCGGCGATGCCAAGACTGGCAGAATCCGAAGCTACGACAATACCGTGAACGAGGGCCCGATGAATTTCGACCACATCACCTCGCACGACTTCAAATTGGGTATGCGCTACGCGCTGCAATAACGCGGGGCGCATGGCCACACCTTCGTTTTCGGGGCCGCCACGCGGCCCCTTTCGATTGCGGTTAAAGCACGGACAGATGAAGACGCTCGCGACCTGCTTCTTTTTCCTCTTCGCCACACTCGCCCATGCCGGATCGGCCCCGAAGTTCGCTTTGGCCGACCCGAGCGACGTCGTCGCGCAACGCTTCCTCCCCGGGCATGATTTTGAAATCGGAATGACCCGGTCAGAGGTCGAAGCGATCATTTCGCGGAAATATGCGCACTGGCAGAAGACGGAAAATCGCGAAGGGCTAAAAGCGAAGCAGGACGCGGCATCCGCAACCTTTACCGAATCGATAACGCTGGAGTCGCGCGGGCAGTCGCCGATTGCCGATGTCTATCGGCTCGATTTTACCTCGCCCCTGTCGGGTGGTACCGTCTACAGCATTATACGCGACGTCAAATTCTCTCATCTGCCGAAGGATCGCCTCGCTTCAGACGAATGGAAGAAGACGATTGCGAGATACTGGGGAAAGCCATACGCGGCCGTTGGGCCGGATCGCGACAATCTCGTTCAGGCGATCTTTTTCTTCAATGACGCCGGTGTCGCCACGGCTCGGGACAAGGCCTTCTGCACGACCATATTCGGGAAAGTGGGCGCGATATCGCGAAAAGCGGCCGACGGCGACGTCGCGGAAGTGATTACCGGAATCGAAAGAGAGGGGTGTCGCTTCTTCACAGAAGCAAGGGCGATCGTGGGCGAAGGCGGTTTGCTCGTGCGAACCGCATCGCGGCGGACCGATATGCTTTCCTATGCGCGAGACTTGGCAGCGCGCGCTTCGCATGCCGGCCGGTGATTCACTCGAACCGGCCCTCCAGATACTTTTGCGGCAATCGTCCTCCTAACGCTCCAGCCTTCACAATGCTGGTTTCCTAAATTTTTCGTCAAACAACATGCTTAACCGCTGGTTAACTTGTCCCTGCCAATAGTTAACGCAGGTCCGGCCACCACGAAGGTCGGTCCGACGGCATTGACGAAAGGGCATACGGATGGACTGGCGGCACGGGATCTGCGGGATCGCACTTGGCGCTGGTCTGGGCGCTGGACTGCTGGCGTCCGGTGCGGCACATGCAGCAGACGATGAATTGCTTGACGCGCCGGAGATCACCATTTCCCCCGAAGCAAACGATGTCGGTGGTGTCTATTTGCGCGGCGACATCGGCTATGCGCCATGGCGCGACGAGGGCGATCCGTCCTATCGCACTTTCGACGCTGGAACGGGCACCTACGACAACGTCCCGTTCGACAATGCCCGCTTCGACAAGCCGATCTCGGGGACGATCGGCATTGGCTATCGGTTCAACGATATCGTGCGTGCAGACGTAACAGCGGAATATTTCGAGGGGCGGTTCGACGGCTCGTCGCTGTCAGCCGCTCCCTGCGCGGGCCAGGGCGCCGGAACGTCATGTGCTTTTTCGCATGACGCCAATTTTTCCGCGCTCGGCCTCATGGCGAACGGTTATGTCGACCTGGCGACGCTCGCCGGATTTACGCCGTATATCGGCGCCGGCATCGGTGCCACCAACATCAACTGGAACACAGTTCGCGAGACCGCGACCTGCATCCCTGGCGGCGGCGTCTGCGCCGGTGGCGCTGGCGGAACGTCCTATGAGGGAGAGGATAGCTGGCGCTTCACCTATGCGCTCATGGCCGGTGTCTCCTATGACATCACCGACCGGCTGAAACTCGATCTCGGCTATCGTTATTCCCGCATAGCGGATGGAGATATGTTCAACTTCGGGGCGGAGGCACTTGCCGGCGCCCGCGGCGCCAAGGGCCACGACGACGGCCTTTCACGCCATGAGATCCGCGCGGGCCTGCGCTTCTCGCTCTGGTGACGACCGTTCGGCAGTCGCACCGACGGTTTTTGCACTTTGCCCAGAACGCCGAATATTTTTTCAAAAGCGACGCAAGCCGCTTGACTTCCTCTCGGACCCACAATATTCCCGACGGCGGGACACCCCTCCCCAACGAGGGGCTTCTATCTGAGAGGATAGCATTATGACGAAGCCTGCCAAGCCGGACGTGCGTCCGGCAAATACCCATTTTTCTTCTGGCCCCTGCGCAAAGCGCCCTGGTTGGACGCTCGACGCTCTCTCCGATGCCGCACTCGGTCGCTCGCACCGGGCGAAGATCGGCAAGACGAAGCTCAAACAGGCCATTGACCTTACCCGTGAAATTCTTGAAGTGCCGGCCGACTACCGCATCGGTATCGTGCCCGCCTCCGATACCGGCGCCGTGGAAATGGCGCTCTGGTCGCTGCTCGGCGCCCGTGGCGTCGATATGCTTGCCTGGGAAAGCTTCGGTGCCGGTTGGGTGACCGACGTGGTCAAGCAGCTGAAGCTTCCCGACGTTCGCAAGTTCGAAGCAGGCTATGGCGAACTGCCGGATCTCGCCAAGGTCGATTTCGACCGCGATGTCGTCTTCACCTGGAACGGCACGACCTCGGGCGTGCGCGTGCCGAATGCCGAATTCATCCCCGCGGACCGCAAGGGCCTGACGATCTGCGACGCGACCTCCGCCGCCTTTGCTCAGGAGCTCGATTTCGCCAAGCTCGACGTCGTCACCTTCTCCTGGCAGAAGGTGCTCGGCGGTGAGGGGGCGCACGGCATCCTCATCCTTTCGCCGCGCGCAGTCGAACGGCTGCTGACCTATGCACCGGCGTGGCCGTTGCCGAAGATCTTCCGCCTGACCAGCGGCGGCAAGCTGATCGAGGGCATCTTTGCCGGCGAAACAATCAACACGCCGTCGATGCTCTGCGTCGAAGACTATATCGACGCGCTCCTTTGGGCGAAGTCGGTTGGCGGCCTCAAGGGACTGATCGCCAGGGCAGACGCCAACGCCGACGCGATCCATCGGTTCGTCGACGCAAATGCCTGGATTGCAAACCTGGCGATCAAGGCGGAAACCCGCTCCAACACCTCTGTCTGCCTCAAGATCGTCGACAAGGACGTATTGGCCCTTGATGCCGACGGCCAGGCCGCTTTCGCGAAGGGCGTCGTTGCCCTGCTCGAAAAGGAAGGTGTGGCCCACGATGTCGGCCACTATCGCGATGCCCCCTCCGGTCTGCGGATCTGGGCTGGTGCCACTATCGAAACTTCCGACATGGAAGCGCTGATGCCGTGGCTCACCTGGGCTTTCGAGACCCAGAAGGCGACGCTGTCGCAGGCCGCCGCCTGATCCAAGCGATAAGCTTCGCTCGCAGACGAGCGAAGCCAATCCCGCATCCCTTTCAGAACTGATCCTTAAGGAGGCCTCTCATGGCACCTCGCGTTCTCGTATCCGATGAACTGTCGGAAACCGCCGTCCAGATCTTCCGCGACCGCGGCGTCGAAGTGGATTTCCAGCCGAAGCTCGGCAAGGACAAGGAAAAGCTCGCCGAGATCATCGGCAACTACGACGGTCTCGCCATCCGCTCCGCCACCAAGGTGACGGAGAAGCTGATCGCTGCCGCCACCAATCTCAAGGTCGTCGGCCGTGCCGGCATCGGCGTGGACAATGTCGACATCCCGGCTGCGTCGCGTCGCGGTATCATCGTCATGAACACGCCCTTCGGCAACTCGATCACCACGGCCGAGCATGCGATCGCGCTGATGTTTGCCGTCGCCCGGCAACTTCCCGCAGCCGACGGTTCCACCCAGGCCGGCAAGTGGGAAAAATCGAAGTTCATGGGCGTCGAGATTACCGGCAAGGTGCTGGGCGTCATCGGCGCCGGCAATATCGGCTCGATCGTCTGCGCCCGCGCCATCGGCCTGAAGATGCACGTCATTGCCTATGATCCGTTCCTGTCGAAGGAGCGCGCCGAGGAGATGGGCGTCGTCAAGGTCGAGCTCGACGAGCTTTTTGCGCGAGCGGATTTCATCACCCTGCACGTGCCGCTGACCGACAAGACCCGTAGCATCATCGATGCAGAAGCAATCGCCAAGATGAAGCCGGGCGTGCGCATCATCAACTGCGCGCGCGGCGGCCTCGTCGTCGAAAGCGCGCTTGCGGAGGCGTTGAAGTCCGGCCATGTCGCCGGCGCCGGCTTCGACGTCTTCGAGGTAGAGCCCGCCACCGAAAGCCCGCTCTTCGGTCTGCCGAACGTCGTCTGCACGCCGCATCTCGGTGCCTCCACGACGGAAGCGCAGGAGAACGTGGCGTTGCAGGTTGCCGAGCAGATGGCCGACTACCTGGTCAATGGCGCCGTCTCGAACGCGATCAACATGCCGTCGATCACGGCGGAGGAAGCGCCGATCCTGAAGCCCTTCATCCGGCTCGCCGACGTTCTCGGCGCCTTCGTCGGCCAGGTCACGGAAAGCGCGATCAAGGAAATCGAAATCCTCTATGACGGCTCCACGGCGGGCATGAACACCAAGGCACTGACGAGCGCGGTTCTCGCCGGCCTGATCCGGCCGCAGGTAGCCGACGTCAACATGGTTTCCGCGCCGGTCATGATCAAGGAAAAGGGCGTGATCCTTTCCGAAGTGAAGCGCGACAAGTCCGGTGTCTTCGACGGCTATATCAAGCTGACGGTGACGACGGCGAACCAGACCCGTTCGGTCGCAGGCACGGTCTTCTCCGACGGCAAGCCGCGCTTCATCCAGATCAAGGGCATCAATCTCGACGCCGATGTCGGCAAGCACATGGTCTATCTGACCAACACGGATGTCCCGGGCATGATCGGCTTCATCGGCACGACGCTTGGCGACGCTGGTGTCAACATCGCCAACTTCCAGCTCGGCCGTGAGAAGGAAGGCGGCGACGCCATCGCTCTGCTTTATGTCGACGGTCCGGTCTCCGAGACGGTGCTCGACAAGCTGCGTGCCAACGCGGCAATCCGCCAGGCGAAGCAACTGGTGTTCAATATCGATTAAACGGAAGCATTCCGGAACTCGGTCACAGCGCCGCACGTCTTTCAGATGTGCGGCGCTATCGCATTTTTATGTGGAGGCGGGCAACGGCCTTGCCGGCGCCGTTCCTGTCATCGCGGCAGTTTGGGGCGGCCGCGTTCCGCGATGGCAATGCCGCCAAGCACCAGCAGCAATGCTACCAGGTGAAAGGGATGAAACGTCTCGCCCACAAGAAGCACGGATAGAAGCGTTCCGAACACCGGGATGGCGTTGATGAACAGGCCGGCGCGATTGGCGCCGATCATCTCCACGCCACGCACGTATAGAACCTGCGACATCAGCGACGGGAAGATCGCGGCATAGACCACGATCGCCCAGCCGCTGGCATCGGGCACGATCGCGTTGCCGTCTGAGAATTCCCAGATGAGGAGCGGGACGGCGCTCACCAGCGCCCCGAAGGCCGGTGCCGCGATGAAGCTCTGCCAGTGCATGTTCGGCTTCCAGCGCAGCGCGACGGTATAGGCGGCATAAACGATACAGGCGAGGATCATCAGTGCGTCGCCGAAATTGAACTGCAACTGCAAGAGGCTCGCGAGGTCGCCATGCGCGGCGGTGATCAGGACGCCGATCAGCGTCACGGTGAAGCCGATGACCTGCGCGACTGAAGCTTTCGTCCGGAAGAGGGCGAAGTTGAAGAGGAAGATCAGCATCGGAATGCCGGCCTGCAGGATCACTGCGTTGATAGCGCTCGTATATTTCACCGCGGAATAGAGGAACGCATTGAACATCGTGAAGCCGACGGCACCATAGGCAAACAATTGCAGCCAGTGCTCACGGATCTTGTCCCAGTCGCGACGGATCTGCGGCGTCATCAATGCCAGGATGACGGCAAGCGCGACCATCCAGCGCAGTGTCGTCAGCATCATCGGGCTGACGTGTCCGACGGCCATTTTGCCTGCGACTGAATTGCCGCCCCAAAAAAGCGAAGTTATTGCGAGATAGAAATAAGCCCTGGCGTTCACGATGCTGCGATCCATGTGGGACGGGAAATGGAGTGCCGGAGAGGCGGGAGAGCAGCAGAGATATAGGCGCTAAATCCATCGCTTGTCATGCAAAAAGGGCGCCGCGCGGGTCACAACGGGGTCGCTTTCCGCAGGACAACACAGTATAGATGCGCGGGTTTCAGGATGGCGCAATCCCTTCTGCGCGTGCGAACAGGAAGAAAATTATGACGAATGTCGTGGTGGTCGGGTCCCAGTGGGGCGACGAAGGCAAAGGCAAGATCGTGGACTGGCTCTCGGAGCGCGCGGACATCGTCGTGCGATTCCAGGGCGGCCACAATGCCGGCCATACCCTGGTGATCGACGGCGTCAGCTATAAGCTGTCGCTGCTTCCCTCCGGCGTCGTTCGTCCCGGCAAGCTCGCCGTCATCGGCAACGGCGTCGTGATCGACCCCCATGCGCTGATTGCGGAAATGGACAAGCTCGCCAAGCAGGGCGTGAAGGTCACGCCCGACAATCTGCGCATCGCCGACAATGCGACGCTCATTCTGTCGCTGCACCGCGAGCTCGACGGATTCCGTGAGGATGCCGCCTCGAACAGCGGCACCAAGATCGGCACGACACGCCGCGGCATCGGCCCGGCCTACGAAGACAAGGTCGGTCGCCGCGCCATCCGCGTCATGGACCTTGCCGATCTCGATACCCTGCCGGCGAAGGTCGATCGGTTGCTGACGCACCACAACGCACTGCGCCGCGGGCTGGGCGAAGCGGAGATCAGCCATCAGGCGATCATGGACGAACTCTCCTCCGTCGCAGCGCGGGTGCTGCCGTTCATGGACACGGTCTGGCTGCTCCTCGACAAGGAACGCCGCAAGGGCGCGCGTATCCTTTTCGAGGGTGCTCAGGGCACGCTGCTCGATATCGATCACGGCACCTACCCCTTCGTCACCTCGTCCAACACGGTTGCCGGCCAGGCCGCTGCCGGTTCCGGCATGGGTCCGGGATCGCTCGGCTATATCCTCGGCATCACCAAGGCCTATACGACGCGCGTCGGCGAAGGGCCGTTTCCGACCGAGCTTAACGATGAGGTCGGCCAGTTCCTCGGCGAACGCGGCCATGAATTCGGGACCGTCACAGGGCGCAAGCGCCGCTGCGGCTGGTTCGACGCCGCGCTCGTGCGTCAGTCGGTTGCCGCCAACGGCATCACCGGCATTGCGCTCACCAAGCTCGACGTGCTCGATGGCCTCGACGAGTTGAAGATTTGCGTCGGTTATACTCTGGACGGACAAGAGATCGACCACCTTCCGGCAAGTCAGGCGCAGCAAGCTTCGGTAAAGCCAGTCTACATTACGCTTGAAGGCTGGAAGGAATCGACGGTTGGTGCCCGCAGTTGGGCCGATCTTCCGGCACAGGCGATCAAGTATGTTCGCCAGGTCGAGGAACTGATCGGCGCACCGGTTGCACTTCTTTCGACGAGCCCGGAACGCGACGACACAATACTTGTGACGGATCCTTTTGAGGACTAGTGTCCCGCAACGACAGTGGCGTCGTGATTGCGGGCGCACGCCTGGGAGTATGAGAAAGTTCTGATGGCAGATTTTGTTGCAGTTATTCGCAGGACCGTTGACGGCCTGTCGGAAAACACACCGGAAATGCGAGGCAAGGTTTACGAGAAGGCGCGCAGTGCTGTGCGCCGGCAACTCGAAAACATGAACCCGCGGCCGTCGGACGACATGATCAATCGCCAGCTGAACAAGCTCGAACAGGCGATCGGCGAGGTCGAAAGCGAACACGTTGAAGCGCTCCCCGCGGTCGAGGAAGTCGATGCGGTCGAGCCTGGCGTAGCTGAAACGCCGGTCGCACAAGAGCCGCATGCCCCTGTCGAGCCCGAGACTGCCGCGAGCGCCGCTCCAGAACCGGAACAGGCACCGTCGGAAGAGGAGCTCGAGGAACCTGCAAGCGAGGGGCCGAGCGTCGAGGAACCGGTGTCGCCACCTTCGGTTACCGCCGAGGCTATGGACGAGCAGCCGCACGTCGCGCAGGACGCCGCCTATAACGACGGCGTTCCATCCGAGACGGCGCGTGAGGCAGAGGCCGAAGAGCCTGCTGAGGGAGCAGCGGCGCAATGGCCTTCTTCGACAGAAGAGCAGCCGGCCGCGCGCGAACATGAAGTCGAGCAGGCGCCGGCGGTTGATCATATCCGGGAACCCGAACGGCACGCAGACGAACGCCACGGCGAGCAGCCCGACCATATGGAGCCGGTGGAATCCGAGCCCCCGTCGAGCGAGGAGGGGACGAAGAAATCGGCCACGTCCGAATGGGCTTTGCCAGAGTGGGAGGATACGACTCCAGCCACGAAGGCCGCCGACGCGCAGGTGGCGCCCGAGGACACGTCTTCGTCGACACCCGAGCTTTTGGGCATTCATCCGGTGGAACCGGAGGAGGTCGAGCCGGCACAACATGCCAAGGAGGCGGAACCGTCGCGCTCCTGGTCCTTCGACGAAGGTGATCCTTTCGCGGTCACAACGGAAGGCAGAAAGGATAAGCCTGCCGACGACGATATTTCCGAATGGTCGTGGCCGGTGGAAAAAGCGCCTGTGCCCGCGAGCCAGGAAGAACGTGCCAGCACGGCCTGGGACCATATCGACGACCTGCTTGGCTTTGGCGAGAGCAACGGGGCCGCGGTAGCGAACGGAGCGGCCAAGGAGAACGGCCGCGAGCAGCCTCCGATTTCCGCGCCGGCACGGCCGGCGTCCTACCGCGCGACACCGAAGCCTTCCCGGTTCAACTTCAAGCGTCTGGCGATCGGCGCCGTTATTGCGCTTCTCCTCGGTGGTGGCGGTTACGCCTATTGGCAGAACCGGGAGGCGGGCAACGCCTGGCTTTCGGGGCTGATTGCGAAGGTTATGCCCGCAGCGCCGGAGGGCACTGAAACACCGGCGGGTGAGACCGCGCCTACCGGTCAATCAAGCGGACAATCTGGTGCGCCTGACCAAACGGCGCAGCCGCAGGACAGTTCCACCAAGTTCACCCAGCGGCTGCTTGCCGACGGGTCTGAAGTGGACGATGGTCCGGCAGGGGTGAACGGCACGGAAGTTGCCCAGGAAGGCAAGTCCGTCGCTCCCCAGACGGAGGCAGGGCATGTGCAACCTGGCGGCACCGCACCACAGCCGCCGGCGGGAGAGCAAGCCGCGGCAACGGCACAGGGCCAGAACGCAGCACAGGGTCAGAACGCAGCACAGGGCCAGAATGCAGGGCCGGCGCCTCAGGCGGAGGTTTCCGTCGCAGATGGGGAGAAGATGTTCCTTTACGAGGAGCGTCTCGGCCAGTCGTCGCCGACAGCGATCCCGGGCACCGTCGCCTGGTCGATCAAGGATGAGTCGCCGGGCGGCGACGCGAAACCCGAGCCCGCCATCCAGGCGCAGATCACCGTTCCCGATCGAGGCTTTACCGCGCTGATGACGATCAAGCGCAATGCCGACCCGTCTCTGCCGGCAAGCCATGTGATCGAATTCGTGTTCTCACTTCCGGAGAACTTCGAGGGCGGTGCCATCGACGGTGTCCAGCGCGTTTCGATGAAGCGCACCGAGCAGGACCGTGGCGATCCGCTGATCGCCGTCCCGGCGAAGATCACCGACGATTTCCACATGATCGCACTCAACGACTTCGCCGAAGCGGTCAGCAACAATACGGAACTGCTGCGCAGCCGAAGCTGGATCGATATTCCGATTACCTACCGGAACGGTCGCCGTGCCCTGCTGACGCTGGAAAAAGGTGCGGCCGGCGTCGAAGCCTTCAACAAGGCTATGCAGGCGTGGGGTACGCTCGGCAACACGGCCGCAAGCAGCCAGTAGCGGGTAACGAGACACCGATGCAAAAAATCCCGGCGGGGCAACCTGGCCGGGATTTTCGTTTGTTCCCGCGTCGCGCGGAAGCTTAACCCTTTACGCGCCTTCAACGACGCGCAAGGCGCTGGAGCGCTCCAGCGCCGCCTTGCGGACGGCATCCTGCACTTTCTCGAATGCCCGGACTTCGATCTGCCGGACGCGTTCGCGGCTGATGTCGAACTCGGTCGAGAGATCTTCCAGCGTTACCGGGTCCTCGGCCAAGCGGCGGGCCTCGAAGATCCGACGCTCGCGATCGTTCAGCACCTTCATGGCGCTGGCGAGCAGGGCCCGGCGATTGTCGAGTTCGTCCTGTTCGATCAGGATCTCTTCCTGGTTGTCGTGGTCGTCGACAAGCCAATCCTGCCACTGTCCGGAATCGCCCTCGCTTGCCTTGATCGGCGCGTTCAGCGAGGCATCGCCCGAGAGGCGGCGGTTCATGGAAACGACCTCGTCCTCGCTGACCTTCAGTGTCGTCGCGATTTCCTTCACCTGCTCGGGCTTGAGGTCGCCCTCGTCGAGTGCCTGGATGCGGCCTTTGAGCCGCCGGAGGTTGAAGAACAGCCGTTTCTGGTTGGCGGTCGTGCCCATCTTGACGAGCGACCAGGAGCGCAGGATGTATTCCTGGATCGCTGCCTTGATCCACCACATCGCGTAGGTCGCGAGCCGGAAGCCGCGATCGGGCTCGAATTTCTTGACGGCCTGCATCAGGCCGACGTTGCCTTCCGATACGACTTCGCCGATCGGCAGACCATAGCCGCGGTATCCCATCGCGATCTTGGCGACGAGGCGAAGATGGCTCGTTACCAGCTTGTGCGCAGCGTTGCGGTCGTCATGCTCCTGGTACCGCTTGGCGAGCATGTACTCTTCCTGCGGTTCGAGCATCGGAAATTTGCGGATTTCGTCGAGATAACGGTTGAGACCGCCCTCTCCAGCGGTAATGGTCGGCAAAGTATTGCGGGCCATGAAGCACCCCCTTTTTGCGTCTCCGGTCTCCGGGACGGCAGACCGGACATGTGGGTCTTCATCAAGACCCCACGAGGCTAGAAGATAAGTACGGCGAAAGCATGATTCAAGGACTCCGGTTTCACGCTGTCGTGAGACCGGGGAAGGGAATGGCGCAAGTTGAAGCTCTTATAAGATTGGAATCCGGAACCAAGAATTCAAGGGCTATGGCATGATTCCTGAAAGTCTACGCGGCT
This sequence comes from Sinorhizobium terangae, assembly GCF_029714365.1. Classification (NCBI taxonomy): domain Bacteria; kingdom Pseudomonadati; phylum Pseudomonadota; class Alphaproteobacteria; order Hyphomicrobiales; family Rhizobiaceae; genus Sinorhizobium; species Sinorhizobium terangae. The sequence goes on along the minus strand of NZ_CP121659.1, from coordinate 2,880,867 downwards.
TAGGAATCACGCAGCAATTCAAAGTGATACAGCGCCGTTTGCGTGTGCTGCAGGATTAATCTCCGGCCCGCAAGGCGGCAACCAGGGCTTCCATGTCAGAGGGCATCGGTGCCTCGAAATGCATCGTCTCGCCTGTCGTCGGGTGCTCGAACTGCAGCATGAAGGCGTGCAGCGCCTGCCGGTGAAAGCGGTTGACGACGGTTTTCGCCAGCTCGGGCAGCAGATTGGCCTTGGTCCGGAAAGCCGCGCCATATTCGGGGTCGCCGATCAGCGGATGGCCGATATGGGCCATGTGGACGCGAATCTGGTGGGTACGGCCCGTTTCAAGGTGACAGGTCACGGTCGAGGCGAGGCAGGTGCCATCCGGCTTTTCATGGTAACGCTCGACCACTTCATAATGGGTGATGGCTTCGCGCGCGTCGTCGCTTTCCTCGTGTTTGACGGCGCGCTTCGTCCGATCAGCGGCCCGTCCCAGCGAGGCGTTGATCGTGCCCTTCAATTGCCGGGGACGCCCCCACACCACCGCCTGATAGGCGCGTTCGAGTGGGCCGGTGCGCCCGTGGTCGGCAAACTGGTCGGAGAGATGCCGGTGGGCGGTATCATTCTTTGCCACGACCATGACGCCGCTCGTTTCCTTGTCGAGCCGGTGAACGATACCCGGTCGCCTGACGCCGCCGATGCCGGAGAGGCTGTCGCCGCAATGGTGGATGAGCGCATTGACAAGCGTGCCCGTCCAGTTGCCGGCACCCGGATGGACGACCAGGCCGGCAGGTTTCACGAGGACGATCAGGTCGTCGTCCTCATAAAGCACGTCGAGAGGGATCTCTTCGCCCTTCGGCTCGGGATCCTCGGGCTCAGGCAAGGCGATCTCGAACACGTCGCCGGGATGCACCTTACGCTTCGGCTCGACGATCGTCTTGCCGTTGATCGAGACGGCGCCTTGCTCGATCAGGCTTTTGATGCGATTGCGGGAAAACTCGCCCGCAAGCGCGGCCGTAAGGAAGGCGTCCAGCCTTCCCGCCGCGTCCTCATTGGCCTTCAGGACTTTCCTATTGCCGGCGGCTTGTTTAAAGGGATCGTTCATTCCGTTTCAATTCCGACAGAAAGCCAGCCATGACTGCATTCGAGCCCGATGAACAGGAAGAAAAGCCGCTGGATCCCGCGATGGAAAACGTCCGTCGCAAGATGGTGCGCCTGCAGCTCGTCTCGGCCGGCGTGATGCTTGTCATGCTTATGGCTGTCCTTGGGACGATTGTCTACAAGCTGACCCGCACGGATGACGGTGCGGCGGCAGCGCCGATGGCAGCCGTGAGCGTGCCGGGCGACGCGCCCGTAAGCGCGATCGCTGCGCTGCCGGCCGGGTTTTCAGTGAGCAATGTCGCGCTCTCGGGGTCGCAGGTGCTTTTCTACGGCAGCCTGCCCGGCGCCGAGCCGCGCGCGATCGTGTTCGACATTCCCGCCGGACGCATCGTCGCCGACATCACCGTCAGGACCAATTGACGGCATCGCCATGACGCTGCCCGCCCCCGTCCGCATCGATGATCCTTCCGATGCCCGCATCGCCGGCTTCGTCGCGATCAAGGAGCGGGATCTCACAGGGCGGCAGGGTCGTTTCATTGCCGAGGGCACGGTCGTGCTCCGCATGCTGGCTGCCGCTCATCGCGCCCGGCGTGGCATCGTCGCCGAGGCGATCCTGCTGCTCGAGAGCCGTGTTGCCGGCCTGACCGAACTGCTTGCCGACTTTCCGGCCGATGTCCCCGTCTACGTGGCGGATGGGCGGGTTTTCGATGCGATCGCCGGCTTCAACATGCATCGCGGCGTGCTGGCGCTCGGGCGACGCGATGCGGTGCCTGATCGGGATTCGCTCATCGCCAGCCTTCCGGCAGAAAGCCTCGTCCTCGCCGCCTGCGGGATTTCGAACCACGACAACATGGGCTCGCTGTTTCGCAACGCCGCCGCCTTCGGCGTCGATGCCGTCCTGATGGATGCAGCGAGCTGCGATCCGATGTACCGCAAGGCGATCCGGGTGTCGGTCGGATCGGTGCTGACGATGCCGTTCGCGCGGGAAGGGACGGGGGCTGCGCTGATCGAACGACTTCAGACCGCGGGCTTTGCGATCTGGGGACTGTCGCCGCGCGGCACGGTCGACATCAGCGACATTCCGCCAGCGCCACGAACGGCGCTTCTCGTCGGCACCGAAGGCGAAGGGCTGCCGGAGGCTATCCTGTCCGGGATCCAGACCGCGCGCATCCGCCAGCGGCCGGGTCTCGATAGCCTGAACGTCGCCATGGCTGCCGGCATAGCGCTGCATCAGGTCGCGCTGATCAACGGGCGAATCTGAAGCTGGTCCGTTCGGGAGCAGGTCCGTTCGGGGCGCTCACTCCGGGGGCAAGATTTCCTTGGCGCGGCTTGCCAGGCTCTTGCGGTTCGGCGTGGCGTCCGTCTCCTCCCCGGCGAGCAGGCTGCGGATCGGTGAGGCCTTGCCTTCGCTTGCCGCCGTCAGCGCAATCATGCCCGCGGCGATGTCGGCGACCTCCTGCCGCAGCGCCTCGTCATGGGCGGCGGACTTGGCGTTTATCAGCCGCTCCGAAAGCGCTGTGGCGCGATTGCGCAGGTCTTCAGACATGGTCTTGTCAGGGGCTTGTTTCGCCATTGCGTGTGGCTCGGCGCTCGCACCATCCACGGCGTCCGCAGCAACCGCTTTCTTAGGAATTGCGAGGCCGGCCGCACGAAGGACTTTCGCCGCTTCGCGCATCTCCTGATTCAACTCTTTCAGGCGCGCCTTCAATTTTTCGATCTCGTCCGCCCGCCGCGCGAGCGCATTCTCGCGCTGCGCATTGGCGGCGGCTTCGCGTGCGACCGCGGCATCGAGCTGGCGTATCCGGGCCTCGTCCTTACCGAGCCGCAACTCCATTTCCCGTGCGCGGGCATTCTCGGCCTTGAGATCGCCGCGCAGCGCCTGGCGCTCGTCATGCAGCCCGGCGAGCCGGCTCTTCAGGTGCTCGATCTCGGTTTCGCGTGCGGCGAGGTCTATCCGGAGATTGTCTATATCGGCCGTATGTTTGTCCATTTTGCCGTTGAGCGTACGGATCGTATCGCTCTTGGTGCCGTTGTCCTTTTCCGAAGTCTCGAAGGTTGCCTTCATCTGCTCGAGACGTTGTTCGAGTTGGCGGACCGTGGAGCGCATGTCCGCCGCTTCCACGTTCATATCGGCAAGTTGAGCCTGCAGATCGGCATTTTCCCCGGCGAGCCTGCGCGCCTCGCGAAGGGTATTTTCGTTTTGCAGCATCAGCGTGACGCTCTTGTCGCGTTCGCGCCGGAGCGCCTGCTGGGCCTTGGCGTTTTCGGCAGCATAGGTGGCGCGGGCGGCATCCCTCTGCGCACGCACCTCCTGGGGGCTGAGGGGCATGGTTGCCTTCAGGCGATCTTCTGCAAAGCGAACGATCCGCCCTTGAATGGCGGGGGCGATCATCAGGCCAATAACAACCGCCGTCAGAAAGCCCAGGGCAAAGAGGAGCGCATATTCAATCACGAGCTGGCCGTTTCAATCTGGACCGGATGCACCGCCCGCGGCGGAGCGCGGGCGCCATCCAGTGCTTTTCCTGCAGTAAACATGATGGCTGGAATGCTGCAAGTGCTGCAACAGGAAAGCGCGCCTTTTCAGACGCGCCAAGATCGGGTGAGACGGAGAGGTGAGGTTTACTTCGCGAGTGCCCGGTCAGCGGTGCGCCGGAACAGGCCCCTCGCTTCGAAGCGCCTCAGAAGGGATTCCACGTCGGCTGTTGCGTCAGCTTGAGGTAGCCGACGTTGAGGCCGAGCCTTGCGCCGATGCCGGTGCGGATCGGCACGACGACGACCTGGTCGTCCGTCAATACGGTCATCCCGACGCCGGCGACGACATAGGCCGAGCCGGAAACGCCGCCGAAGCGCTTGTAGAGCGCCGGAACGCTGGGGAGGTTGTAGACGAGCATCATGGCGCGGCTGCCCTGGCCGCCCCAATCGAGCCCGAGCGAGGGACCTTGCCAGAAGACCGAGTGTCGTCCTACGTTTTTGGTATAGAGCTCGCCCTCGCCATAGGTCAGGCCGGCGATAAAGGCGCCGGAGCCTTCCTGTCCGAGAATATAGCCATTCGGCAGGCCGTAGCGCTCGAAGGCGCGCTCGACGACCTTGGCAAGTCCGCCCGACGTTTCGCCGAAGAAGCTGTGGCCGGCATCGACGATTTCCTGCATCGTGTACTGGCTGTTGTTCGGGGACTGGGCGTGGGCGACAGACATGGCGCCGGCTATTAGCATCATCGTCAGGATAGCGCGGACAACCATTGTGGTTGCCTTCATGAACGGCTGCATCGTTTCCTCCGTCAGGCACGAAAGTGACCTGCGCCGGCTGTCATGGCCGGTATTTGCATCGGTTGCGCGTCCGGCGCGGGTCTTGTCCATTTCCAGGGGCGGGCGCGGAAAAGTGTGGAAACTGGTTCCGGCCGCGCATCCTCCAGCGATTCGCGCTGAATTCGGGATGCACCAGCAATTTGAACCGATCATCTTAACAATCGGTTTACCAAATGTGATGTCATTATGACCTATTGATTACCGGCCGCGCCCGCGCGATTCATGGCCCGTGCCATGGTCGTGCGGCAGCTGTGTTGTGGGGCAAGAAGGCGCGCCGGCGCCGGTAGACGGATAGCGAACAAGGAAGAATGATGGCAAAGAATCCGAACCTGACACTGACGGGACCCGATCTGGCCGCACTGCTCTGCAGCCGGGTTTGCCACGACATCATCTCGCCGGTCGGCGCCATCAACAACGGCCTCGAACTCCTGGACGAGGGCGGAGCCGATGCCGACGCGATGGACCTGATCCGTACCAGTGCGCTCAATGCCTCCGTCCGCCTGAAGTTCGCCCGTCTTGCATTCGGTGCGTCCGGGTCGGTCGGCGCCTCGATCGATACGGGCGAAGCCGAAAAGGCTGCGAAGGACTTCGCCGCAGCGGAAAGGAAGACCGAGATCAGTTGGAACGGCCCACGCGCGATCATCGCCAAGAACCGCGTCAAGCTTCTCCTCAATCTCTTCCTGATCGCCTACGGCTCGATCCCGCGCGGCGGTTCGATCGATGTGACGCTCGAAAACCCTGAGTTCGACGCGACCTTCAGGCTTGTCGCCAAGGGGCGAATGATGCGGGTCAACCCGAAGCTGGTGGAATTGCTCTCCGGCAGCCCGGAAGAAGCTGTCGACGCACATTCGATCCAGCCCTACTACACCGTCCTGTTGGGCGAGGAAGCTGGCATGACGATCGATGTCGTTTCGACCGGTGAGGAGATCGTATTCACGGCGAAGTCCGAGGCCGCTACTGCATGATTCCTTAAATCGCAATCGATTTAAGGACAAAATCACGCGGCAGATCAAAGTGCTACAGCGACCGTAGCGCGTCCGATTGGACGCGCGGCGCTGCGGGGGACAGGCTCGTCGTCCCATTCGCCGGACGATGAATATCGACACGTTACCGACCCTTCGGCATCAGTCTGCCGGAGGGTCTTTCGTATGTGGCCCCCTGGGTTGGGTTCGTCTCACGTGCGACCGGGACGTGTTGAGCTTCGATGTCCGTGCCGAAACGAAGTATTAAGTAACCCTCGTAACAGTTTCTTTGCCAAATCTGTATAAGATTTGTTGCATGATTGCCGGTGCGCGTGCAGGTAGAGTGTGAAGGAGTTTGGACATGCGGCGCTTGATGATTGCTGATGGCTCGGAAGCTGTCAGGAAAGTTGGAAAGCGCATCCTTTCGGGCATGGGATTCCTGGTGCTCGAGGCGCCGAGTAGCCTTGATGCGTTGGTGCGCTGCGAAGCCGAGTTGCCGAACATTCTGATCGTCGATGCGGCCCTGGACGGTGCGCTCGATCTGATCGCCAATATCCGGCATCTGCCGAACGGAACGTCGGTGCGCATCTACTATTGCGTTGTCGAGGCGGACCTGAAGAAGATGATGGCTGGCAAGCGCGCCGGCGCCGACGACTTCCTGCTGAAACCCTTCGACCGCAAGATTCTGACGAGCGTTTTCGCCAGCCAGTCGATGGCCGCCTGACGGACCTTTGCAGCGCCGCGCGTTTTTGAGACGCGCAAAGGTCGCCGTAGCACTTGAATTGCTGGATGATCGACACGGCCGTGGCATTCCGCGGCCGTTTTTCTTACACCCTGCCCATGCCCAATGTCGATCCGACGCGGCGGCGCCGCCATTCCCTCGTTCGGTTGGCGAGCGCAATGAAGGTTGGCCTAAAAGAAAAACCCGCCCGGGAGGGGCGGATTCTTCGATCCGATGATAGCTGCTAGAGCGGCCGAGGAAATGCGGGGTCCCGACCGCGTTGCTATCGAAATCAAGCCGTTTCCAGGTAGTCGTTGCCGTCCGGCTCGCGCAGGACGTAGCCGCGCCCCCATACGGTCTCGATATAGTTGGCGCCGCCGGCGGCGTTTGCGAGCTTCTTGCGCAGCTTGCAGATGAAGACGTCGATGATCTTCAGTTCCGGCTCGTCCATGCCGCCGTAGAGATGGTTGAGGAACATTTCCTTGGTGAGCGTCGTGCCCTTGCGCAGCGAGAGGAGCTCCAGCATCTGATATTCCTTGCCGGTCAGATGCACGCGCTGGCCGCCGACTTCCACGGTCTTGGCGTCGAGATTGACGATCAGCTCGCCGGTCGAGATCACCGACTGGGCGTGGCCCTTGGAGCGACGGACGATCGCATGGATGCGTGCGACCAGTTCGTCCTTGTGGAAAGGCTTGGTCATGTAGTCATCGGCGCCGAAGCCCAGGCCGCGCACCTTGTCTTCGATGCCCGCCATGCCCGACAGGATGAGGATCGGGGTCTTCACCTTCGACAGGCGCAGCGTCCTCAGGACCTCGTAGCCGGACATGTCCGGAAGGTTCAGGTCGAGAAGGATGATATCGTAATCATAAAGCTTGCCGAGATCGACGCCTTCTTCACCGAGATCGGTCGTGTAAACGTTGAAACTCTCGGACTTAAGCATGAGCTCAATGCTTTGAGCTGTCGCGCTATCGTCTTCGATCAGTAGAACCCGCATTTTTTTCCCCTTTTCCGCCGCCCAAGGTCGTCCGTGGCCCCCTTACGCGATACGGATCCAGTCGTTGCCTGATTTGGAGGCTGCCACCAAATGGTTAACAAATTCTGATTCACTCTGGCAAGGTGTATCGAGATTGTTAAATATTTTTAGCAGTCTCCTGATTCCAAAGGTGAATCTCAAATGGCACTTCTCACGTAGTTCATGAGGAAACGCCGTTAACTGACTCTTGCGACTCGGTAATGGCGAAGTGCCACATTTCGTGCTTCAGCATTTACGGAGCCTTAAATCATCACACCTATGATTAACGATGCCCGTAAACGAAAGGTTACCAGCGGTAGGCCTTTGTTAATGCCGCTTCGATTTTTTGTTTCCGGCCGCCACAGGGCCGGCACGACGGGTCAGGATCAGTAACCGGGGTCTCGGTATCCACGGGAGTATTGCGTATGAAAGCACGTGAGAGCCTTGTCCGCCTGAAAGAGTTTCAGGTCCGGGAGAAGCAGCGTCAGTTGAACCAGCTTCAGATGATGATGGCCGAGTTCGAGCGAATGACCAAGGATCTGGAAAGCCAGATTGTATTCGAAGAGAAGAAATCGGGAATTTCCGATCCCGCGCATTTTGCCTATCCCACCTTCGCCAAGGCTGCCCGCCAGAGAGCCGACAATCTCCAGGTATCGATTCGCGAGCTGAAGGCGCAGCAGGATGCCGCCGAACTTGCCCTCGAGGAGGTCCAGGCCGAATACGCGAAAGCGGCGGCGCTCGAAGAACGGGACACGGGCGCACGGATGCGCGCCTGATAAGATGGAAGCGCTTTGCAGCGCCGCGCGTCCTATCCGACGCGCAAAGGACGCTGCAGCACTTTCAGTCGTCTCCGGCTTGACCGGAAGACAGCCTGGCCTGAAGCGAACCCGCCTCGCATGTCTGGATGCAGGGTATCCCCACGGTGACGGCCGCCTTGCTGAGATGGCCTGAAGGCTGCAAGTCCTAGTGCAAGCACTAGGGATATTCCTATGACAAAGCAGCTTGTTGAGGTGATTACGTCGGTCGAGCGTCGTCGACGCTGGTCTCGTGAGGAGAAGGAGCGGCTGGTCGCAGCGACGCTCGAGCCGAACGCCAGTGTTTCGGAGATCGCGCGCTCGGCGGGGATCCATGTGAGCCAGCTTTTCCGCTGGCGTAAGGAACTCTGCCAGATCTCCGCGCCGTTCATCCCGCAACTGGTTCCCGTGGAGGTCGTCGAGACGCTGCCTGCGCCATCGATCCCGACCGAGCCGCCGCCGGGAGACCGGCGGCGCAAGAAGGCGAGCCTGGTGATGATCGAGCTTGGCGGCGGCCGTCGCCTGCGGGTCGAGAGTGACATTGACACCGAAGCCTTGGCCCGGATTGTTGATGTGCTGGAGCGGCGATGATCCCGGTCCCGAACAGTGTGAAGGTCTGGCTGGCAACCGGCTATACCGATATGCGGAGAGGCTTTCCTGGCCTGTCGCTGATGGTGCAGGAGACGCTGAAGCGCGATCCGATGAGCGGTCATCTTTTCGTCTTCCGCGGCCGAAGCGGCGGGCTGATCAAGGTGATCTGGCACGACGGCCAGGGTGCCTGCCTGTTCACGAAGAAGCTCGAGCGCGGGCGGTTCATATGGCCGTCAGCGGCCGATGGCACGGTGGTGATTACGCCCGCGCAGCTCGGATATCTGCTCGAAGGCATCGACTGGCGAATGCCGCAAAAAACCTGGCGTCCGAGCTCAGCGGGATGAGCAAAACCGCTGGCATGCAGGGAGCGAATATGATTCCATCCCGCCATGACCGATGCGGCCGATCAGCTTCCCGACGACCTTGCCAGCGCGCATGCGATGATCCTCGCCGAGCGCGCGGCCCGCCGTGAGGCGGAAGCACTCGCCGCCCGCGCCCAGGCGGTAAACTCGCATTCGGATGCGCTGATTGCCCGGCTCCGGCTGGAGATCGAGAAGCTGAAGCGCGACATCCATGGCAGCCGCTCGGAACGCAAGGCCCGGCTTCTGGAACAGATGGAACTGCAGCTCGAGGAGCTGGAGGCCGACGCCAGCGAAGACGAACTGGCCGCGGAGATGGCAGCACGCTCATCGACGGTTAGGGCCTTCGAGCGCAGGCGTCCGTCCCGCAAGCCGTTTCCCGAGCATCTGCCGCGCGAGCGCGTCGTCATCGCCGCGCCGGTGAGCTGCCCGTGCTGCGGTTCGGCCAAGCTGGCAAAACTGGGCGAGGACATCACCGAGACGCTGGAGGTGATCCCGCGTCAGTGGAAGGTGATCCAGACCGTGCGCGAGAAGTTCACCTGCCGCGAATGCGAGAAGATCACCCAGCCGCCAGCACCCTTCCATGTGACGCCGCGCGGCTTTGCCGGGCCGAACCTCTTGGCGATGATCCTGTTCGAGAAGTTCGGTCAGCATCAGCCGCTGAACCGGCAGAGCGAACGCTATGCCCGCGAGGGTATCGACCTCAGCCTGTCAACGCTCGCCGATCAGGTCGGGGCCTGCGCCGCGGCGCTGAAGCCGGTGCATGCGCTGATCGAGGCGCATGTGCTGGCCGCCGAACGGCTGCATGGTGACGACACCACCGTGCCGATCCTGGCGAAGGGGAAGACCGATACGGGTCGCATCTGGACCTATGTCAGGGATGACCGGCCGTTTGGTGGGCAATCGCCGCCGGCGGCGCTCTATTATGCCTCGCGCGATCGGCGGCAGGAGCATCCCGAGCGCCATCTGAAGAGCTTCACCGGCATTCTGCAGGTGGACGCCTATGGCGGCTACAATCCGCTGTTCAAGGTGGATCGCGATCCCGTTCCGCTGACCCAGGCGCTATGCTGGGCACATTCACGGCGCAAGTTCTTCGTGCTCGCCGACATCGCCAGCAACGCCAAACGCGGCAAGAATGCTGCCGCGATCTCGCCGGTTGCGCTCGAGTCGGTCAAACGCATCGACGCTCTCTTTGATATCGAACGTGACATCAACGGACTTGCCGCCAGCGAACGCCTGCAACGACGTCAGAAGGACAGCCGTCCGCTCGTCGATGAGCTTCAGGCCTGGCTTCGATCTGAGCGAACAAAGCTGTCGCGCAGTTCACCGGTCACTGAGCCGATCGATTACATGCTGAAGCGCTGGGACGGATTCACGTCCTTCCTCGGCGACGGCCGCGTCTGCCTCACCAACAATGCCGCCGAACGGGCGCTGCGTGGCTTTGCCCTCGGCAGAAAGTCATGGCTCTTCGCCGGCTCCGACCGTGGTGCCGATCGCGCCGCCTTCATGGCGACGCTGATCATGAGCGCCAAGCTCAACGACATCGATCCGCAGGCCTGGCTTGCTGACGTTCTTGCTCGTATCGCCGACACCCCGATCACCAGGCTGGAGCAATTGCTTCCGTGGAACTGGGTGGCATCGTCGGCAAAAGCCGCCGCTGCGTAGGTCAACTCGGACGATTTGGCCTGCTCACGCCGATGTATAGGGGAATGATCGTGGTCACCAAACTCTCGAAAAACACATTTTTGGCGAAGAAGCTGACCGGCAAAATACTCGTTGCTGTTTCTACGATCTCAGAGGAGACGACGCTCTCGTTTAAGGACGGATTAGCTTGGACGGCAGTTCGAGTTGATGGTCGGGTCGCTTGCGGGTCTTCATCGGTGCAAGCGGTCACAGTCACCGATGAAGACTTGATGTTAGAGTTCGATGAAGGCCGCATAACAGTCGGCCGGATTCCTGACAAAGGTCCGGAGAGTTATCTTTTGGAGGACAGCAGCGGTGCTCTCATCGTCGACAACGGAGCCTGACCGTTCGCTCAGGTGAATGACGATCGGCCACCTGCGGTGCTCACCGGACGGTTACGATGCAGGGCGGGTTAAGGCGTTTCCTGGACGCGCCGTTCGTCGAAATGGAAAGAGGGGCATGGCAGAAGCCGCCCGCGCCGGCGTGACTAAAGCGCGTCGCGTTCAATTGGACTCATGCGACGCGCTTTAGGTCGTTGCTTTTAAGCATGCCGCTGGCCCAAACCGCTGCACACTCTTGGGCGACATGCATCAGGCCTGGATCACGTCCTGCCACTCCTGATGGCGCATGGCCTGGGCGCGCATGAAGGGGCAGAGCGGGATGATCTTCCAGCCACCCTTTCGCGCTTCTTCGACCGCGTGCTTTGCGAGCGCTTGGCCGACACCCTTGCCGCGCAACTCATCCGGCACCAGTGTATGATCGATGATGATCAAGGTCGGCGAGGAGCGAGAATAGGTCATCTCGCCGGTATAGCCCTCCACGGTCGCCGAATAGCGGCCCTTCGAATTGATTTCCTCGTCGACGATTTCCATCGATCTTCCGTGCTCCGCATCTGTTGCTGACGGCTGGGATGCTACAGCATAACTTCCGAGATCGAAATCGACTGCGATCTCGTGCCGCAATTCAAAGTGCTACAGCGTCCTTTGCGCGTCCGATGAGACGCGCGGCGCTGTAGGAGCACCCTGCCATCAAAAACAACACCGGCGGCTGCGGGCAGATCCCGAGCCGCCGGTGTCGAATTATGGCCCTGTCGGGTGAACTCAGTGGCGATACTGTTGGATGCGCGTGGTCCGCAGGCCGGCGAGACCGTGGTCGTTAATGGAGGACTGCCAGGAAAGGAACTCCTCGACGGTCAGCGTGTACCGTTCGCACGCCTCTTCAAGGCTCAAAAGGCCACCGCGCACGGCGGCGACGACTTCAGCCTTCCGGCGGATGACCCAGCGCCGGGTGTTCGCCGGCGGGAGATCCGCAATCGTCAGAGGGCTGCCATCGGGGCCGATGACATACTTTACGCGTGGTCGCATCATTTCGGTCATGGGACTCTCTACACAAACTCAAGACCATATGAACGCGACCTTAGCCTGCCACATTTAACATTTGCCTAAGCGGCAGGTAACAATTTGCTCATAATTTGAGACACTTCGCGGCTGGGTGTAGCGATCCTGTCGCGTTCAAAAGATCAGGCCAGCATGCTTCATCCAATTTGCTCCGCTATTGCTGTGCCTTGCGCGGAAAACCCTGGATTCGCGCGGTTTTCACATGGGAGCCATGCAATTACCACATTTCACTTCAACTAAAATTTTTGATAGCGAGGCGTCCATCAAAGAATGAGCGTTCGCGTGTACGCTCCCGGAATTGTCTCCTGGATACAACTTATTTCGTGATCGGCCGCGTTGCTTGCGCGACCGGCGGAGTGGGGCCGGTTGTATTTCAGCTGCACTCGAAGACGATGCCCGGTTGTAGGAAAGCATTCCATTCTCGACCGGTCGAACGAGCGCCGGCAACGTGGTGACAAGGTATGAAGGAATCGAGTGAACCGGCCTTGCGGCGCGAGGCTGAGGCGGACATGTATTTCGAATTTGATCCGGCATCGGTGCGCACCGAATACGAGCTGCTGCACCTGATGCGCAGACTGATTGCGCGCTACCGGTTTCAACGCTTCCTGATCGCGCGGCTGCCGCTCGCCGAACAGCAGCGGTTTTCCGAAAGCCTGGTGCTCAGCAACTGGCCGCCCGAGCTGGTTCGCCAATACGATGCTTCCGGCGCCTTTCATGCGAGCGTCCTTGTCCAGCGCCTGCGCCAGACGAAGCTGCCGCTCGCGGGCGGCGCGGAGCTTCTGGACGCGGCAAGCACGGAGGGAGGAGATATCTCCGTCCGTCACCTCGCCGATCCCGACATGGCGCGTCATTTTGCCTTGCTTTTGCATACGACCTACGGAGAACCATACGTGGTCCTGCTTTCGGGCGCGCGGGAAGAGCCGGTCGGCGCGGAATGCGCGATGCTCTATCTGACGCTCGTGCAGCTCTTCGAGTGCCTCGAGCGCACCTTCGATACGGGCAGCACCGTGCGCGAAAAGTTGTCCGGCCGCGAGATCGAGTGCCTGCGCTGGGCGGCGGCGGGCAAGAGCAGCGACGAGATCGCCATCATCCTCGGCATTTCCGCCTATACAGTCAGCAGCTATTTCAAGAGCGCGACCCGCAAGCTCGACGCGGTCAACCGCATGCAGGCGATCGCCCGGGCGATGCGGATGAAGCTGATCTGACCACGTCTATCGGCCACCAAACCTCCGCTCTTGCCGCAAGGCGGACAAGTTTCTATATGTCGCGGCACAGAAAGCCTTGAAAATGCCGGCCGGCGCCGCCTTTGCGGGAGGCCCACGGCAAGAGCGTGAAACAGGGCGGCGCAAGCGATCGGCGCGCCGCAATGCCGGATTGGATCCCGTGAACAGTCTCGATTTTGACCGCAAGCCCGAAGATACGCGCGTCGTCGTCGCCATGTCCGGCGGCGTCGATTCCTCTGTCGTGGCGGGGCTGCTCAAACGCGAGGGCTACGACGTACTCGGCATCACGCTGCAGCTCTATGATCATGGGGCGGCGGTGCACCGCGCCGGCTCCTGCTGTGCCGGCCAGGACATCGACGATGCGCAGCGCGTCTGCGAGACGCTCGGCATTCCGCACTATGTGCTGGACTATGAGGCACGCTTCCGCGAGACGGTGATCAACCCCTTTGCGGAAAGCTATATTGCCGGCGAGACGCCGATCCCCTGCGTTGCCTGCAACCAGACGGTCAAGTTCGCCGATTTGCTTGCGACCGCCAAGGAGCTCGGTGCCGACGCGCTCGCCACCGGCCACTACATCCGTTCCCGGCCGAGCCCGAACCCGCGTTACGCGGGGCAGCGCGCGCTCTACCGGCCGACGGATGCCGAGCGGGACCAGAGCTATTTCCTGTTCGCGACCACGCAGGAACAGATCGATTATCTGCGCTTTCCCTTGGGCGGCCTTTCCAAGGCCGAGACGCGGGCGCTTGCCGAAGACATGGGCCTGATCGTCGCCAAGAAGGCCGACAGCCAGGACATCTGCTTCGTGCCGCAGGGCAAATACAGCGACATCGTCTCGAAGCTGAAGCCGAATGCGGCGCTTGCCGGCGAGATCGTCCATCTCGACGGTAGGGTGCTCGGCAGCCATGACGGCATCCTGCACTATACGATCGGTCAGCGGCGCGGCATCGGGGTCGCCACCGGCGGGCCGCTCTACGTCGTCTATCTCGACGCCCGCTCGCGCCGCGTCATCGTCGGCCCGAAGGAAGCGCTGGAGACGCGCCGCGTCTATCTGCGCGACATCAACTGGCTGGGTGACGAGGAGCTTGAGCAGGCGGCCGCCCGCGGCTTCGACTGCTTCGCCAAGGTACGCTCCACCCGCCAGCCGATGCCGGCGGTCCTGAAAAGCGACGCCGAGGGCCTTTATGTCGAGCTTGCCGAAGGGGAGGCGGGCGTCGCGCCCGGCCAGGCCTGCGCGCTCTATTCCGGCACCGGCGAAGACGCACGCGTCTATGGCGGCGGCTTCATTCGCAAATCCGAGCGCGAGCCCGGCGCGGAAGCGGCGCTCAAGGCGCTTTTGCAGGCGCCGGCGGCGGCTTGAGAAGGCGTGATCAGCAACGTCAGGAAAAGTTCACATTTTCCCGCAGACTTTGCTTGACACTAGCCGGAACAGCACCTTATAAGCCGCCCGTCCAGCCGAGACGGGCTTCTTCACGAAGCCTCCACGGCACCGGCGGCGGAGTAGCTCAGTAGGTTAGAGCAGAGGAATCATAATCCTTGTGTCGGGGGTTCGAATCCCTCCTCCGCTACCAACGATTTAGCCGACAGTGTGGAATCGATTAGGCTCGATGTAGCTCGCCGCGCTTTTCCGGATGTAGCTCGCCGCGATTTTCCGGAATTTTGACACCGAAAATCGGAATATTGGATTTTCCGGCCCTTCTGTCAAAATCCGCCCGAAAGTGCCTTTTGAGCCCGTAGGAATCCGCAGGGCGTAACGACGATATCTCAGGCGGGAGCATCTGCCATCTTTGCGGGCTGCTTCTTTTGAACGCCGGGTCCGTGTTCTTTCCAGACCTTATCCATGTCGATGCCCTCTTCGAGCGCCGCCTTCATCTTGTTCCGGGCATTGTCAGAGAAACGGTCGTGCTTAGAGCTCCCGAACTCGAACCTGTGGTGACACGAAGGGTCGTCATCGATCTTGAGGTAGCGCCGGAGGGCCAACGCTCGCGGGAGGCTCAGCTTGAGCACCTTCGCTAGCTCCGTAGCGCCCATATGGAATTTCTTCTGCAAGTCCACCTGTCGCACGGCCGCAGCTGCTTGCGGGTCGTCCCCAGCCACGAACTTGACGGGAGGGCCTTCCTTCTTCGAGAAGTGCACCGTGATCGCCGGCCCGTCGCCCTCAATCGTGCTGGCGATAGTGTTAAGCCTCGGGAAGACCTCTCCCATTTCGCTCCCCGCCTTTATCGCTTTCTCGATCCTGTTGATGTCCTTCTCAGAAATCTGGACCTCCTCGGCGGCGAGGCCCTCCATCGCGAGTAGTGCGCGTATGCGGGCGCGGGCCTCGTCGCGTTTCCGTTTGCCGGGTTTAAGTAGCTCGCCGATTAGCCGGTACTCTCGGTCTACGAGAAAGTCGAAGTCGCCCGGCGGCTTGGTCGACACGGGCAACACACGGGCGGGGATGCGGGACGAAAGGTCGAGGTCGAGTGCCCGCTTCAGGTACATGTCGAATACGGTGACCAGCGCCCGCGTCTGGAGGTACAGAACGTCTTCCTCGACGACCGTGAACCAGTGCTGCTCGGCGTCGCGGAGCGCGTCGATCATGCGCATCGTTCCAGCCTCGGCTTCCGTGAGACCGTGATCCTGTCGGCACAGGTGTAGCGCCCGATCGAAGCTGATGCTCTTTCCGTTCTCCTCGTCGAAGACCTTCACTCTGTTCTGCACCAGGACAGCCTTGAGGAGCATTTCGCAGGCGTGCTGCAAGTGCAGGAGAACCGAGCAGACCCGGCCCTCGTCGTCGTAGCTGTTGAACGTGCTCATGGCCATTCGCATCGAGCAAATGGCCTTGTTGGATAACGTCTTGGCGTCTCGGATTAGCGGCATGCATGAATCTCCTGAAAGGCGCCACCAAGACCACCTGCTTTTTAACAGGGGCTTGGCGCGCTCTCTCAGCAGGAAAGCTGATTCGTGGATCGAACCCAACTACGACGGATCCGGTTCGTCTCCGAGTTCAAGAAGGAGATCGTGAACGCTTTGGACCTCTGGGGCTAGGTCATCCAACGAGATAAGGTCGTCTCTCGATAGCCGCACGATGCGAGGCGAGCGGACCTTGGGTAAACGGTCGCGGCGGGACTCGACGGTCTCAAAATCACAGCTCAAGTCGGCTAGCTCCACAACTGCCGCTTCACGGTCACCAACTGCATATGCGTGGTGGATGATGGAGAGCAGAACCTTGATTGTGTGATCGTCAAGACGCTCTCGCCGAGGATAGGCAAACTGAAAAATCAGCTCGTCGTCTTTGACCAGCTCGTGTTGAAGCCCAATCGCCGCTGTTCTGTTAAGGCCGAGCGCCAGATTGCGTGCTGGATGGTCATACGCGGCATAGCCTCTCGGCCTGACTACATCAAAAAGAGTCAAAGCGGCGTCGACATTGATGCCCTCGTCTATACCCTTGCACGCCGCCTTAACATATCGCTCCAGCTCGCCTCGTCCGACAGGTGGAGACGGATCCAGGCCCCGGGCAACACCATAGATGGTGGGAATGGCGGCGCGAAAATATCGGTAGCTCGGAAATTTTCCGCCGTTCACCGCACGATGAAGGTATCTTCTGAGCCAGCCCTTTCGCGCGGCCGAGGAAACGGTGACGGCTTGCGCAAGGTCAATAAATTGTATGCGATTTAGAAGGCCGATGGCCTTGCGTTTCATCTTTCCCAATTAAGCGCCCCTAAGCGGTCTGTAGCCCCTCGAAGTACGACAAGATCAGATCATCCTTGATTCGCATACCAACGTTAACACGGGACTTTGCTGCCTCGATCGTTCGAGACCAAGGGGTGCCGGGACGGTGGGTGATGTCCACCAAGGTGAAGCTCGGAATCTCAAGATACTTGTAGAGATGCTGCTCGATCGTGGAGATCGCAGCATTATCAGTTAGCTTGGGAAGGGGCGCGGTGGTCCGCTTCACCGGGTCGAATTTCTGGGCAAGCTCGGTAATAGGTTCGTCGCCATATTTCTTGAACTCGTCGTAGACGGATCTTTGGACAGGTCCAAACTCCCAAGCCTCAAACTCAGACTTTACGAGAGCTTGCCCATACTCGGTTAGATGATGCCCATGCAGGAAGTAGAGGATTTTCTGCACATCGATCTGCGTGAGTTCGAGGCCTTCGTCCCACGCCCTAGTGAGCATTTCGTTAGCGATGATCCGGGCATCAAACATATTCTCTGTCCACTCGCTGCTTGCGATGCTGGGTCATGGCGCATCTCCTTGCGCAAATCAGTTGCATCCTATCTTCAACTCACATCGTCTCCAAAGGCTTAAAATCGCTTCAAAGGGCCTTTAAATGTGCGTTGTGGTTTATGTGGGCAGCCTGAGAGTTCGCCACGCACGCGCCGCCGCTCGGCTGATGGGGATATCCTCAATCGTCGGACTAAAGCGGCGTGCGTGACGCTGCCTTGTTTCACACCCCCCAAAAGAAAAAGCCCCGCGCAAGGGCGGGGCAAGTTTCGCATCCCGTTGCCTTCAAGGGATACGGGGGAAAGATGTAGTTCCAGCGGAAACTACGGTGCGACGCTATCCATGGAGTGAGTGGAGAGGAAGGTCGGATTCTTCGATTCCGGTACGCTTCTGCAAATAAAGCCAGTATGGCGATCTGCTGCATTTGCGCGATAGAATTTAGAATTTGCTAAATCATTTATCGCTAAGATTCAGGAATGCGCGGCTTGCTACTCGTCATTGTTGGACTGTGTGGCCTCCTGGCGATCGATCAGATCGCAACCGAGGGCCGGTATCGCCGCGCGGTCTGGAGCGAAGCAAAAGCGCAAGGAAACACGATCCAGGATCGGGTGGAATATTGGGTGAACGGTATCATCAGGTTTTGACGCGGGCCCGCCGTGCGGCCCTCCGTTCCGCTATTTTTGCCTGGAGTTTTTCGCTGAACCGCGGCGCCCTCGGCAGGGCCATGTTCATGGCCTTGTCCAGATCTTCCCGGTACCAGAACTTGCGCCTGGGGCCTTCGACGAGGCGCGGCTGCGGGTAAATTGTTCCGATCCGCTCGAGGAAGTCTTCGACGTGCTTTTCACCAACGTAACCGGCCGCCATCTCCGCCATCATGCGTGGCGGCCAACTGCCGGTGGGAATCTGGGCGGCACGGCGTTTCCTGTCTTTTTCGGGCATCGCGGCACCGTTTCCTCGACTGCAACCGAGACGTCCTGCAGCGCCGCGCGTCTTTTGAGGCGCGCAAGGGATCACTATAGGACGTTGAACCGCTGGCATGATCGCTCAAATCGATTCCGATTTGAGCGATCATGCAGTAGGCTCTCACAGTGCCGGTTGCTGTCAAGAATTAGCGGCGCCCCCCAAAGGGAGTAGGGCGATCAACATGCCGGTCGCGGCCACGTGACCATACCTGTCGCCGATCGGATCGCCGCCGAAATTATCGCCCACGCACTCGATCTGCTTCACGAGGTAGGCCGCAACGCCCACGCGGAGGTCGTCGACCGCTCGATGTCAGGCCGCGCCGCCGGGCACGATCTCGACAAGGAAAAGCCCGGACGCGATCTCCGCCGTCAGCGTGAGGGGGAGTGGCTGGATGAGGATCGCGGCGTCCAGCGCATGAAGCGTTGCGGTCACGCCCTCCGTCGCCAGCGTGACGCTTCCGCGGTGGCAGAAGACGATGAGTTCCCGGGCATGGGATTCGAGCGATTGCGAACCCTCGACGTGAAGCCGCCGCACGCGGTGCTTCAGCACGCCGCGCCGCGTCATGACGTTAAGGTCAATCACCGGGCCGTCGCGAAGCGTCGCCGATGTCGGCGCCTCGGCGGGGAAGGAGAGGGGAGGATCGGCGACCGTCAGCAGCTTCGGCTGCCGGCCTTCGATTGCAAGCGTCATGCCGGCACCTTCGAGGATCGAGAGCGTGCGGTCGATGCCGGGGAAGCTGGAGAAGGAGCCGTCGCTCGCGACCGTCGCCATGCTGATGCGCCAATCGAAATCGGAAAGCGACGCGCGCTCCGGGGAGACGGCAATTTCCACGGTTTCGCCGCCACCGTTTTTCCACGGCATGCGCCGGTATTCGTTCGAGCGCAGGATCTTCATGGCGTGGCTCCTTGCATCAGGTTGCGCATCCGGTCGATGTCATTCGCAGGCTTGTCGCCGGTCTGGGTCTTGCATCGCGAAACATGGCCGGCGCCGCACAAGGCGCGACATACGGTTAGCCAGATTGCACAGAATATCACCCGACGTTCTATTGTGCACGGCCTGCAATCGTCGGTCGTCTGATCTTGATCGTTGCTTCGGTGACTATTTCAGTTTCGTCAGAACCCGTGCGAAGGCGCGGTCGATCTCTTCCTCCCGATCATGGCGTCCATTGCGGATCTTCCATTGGCCGGCGACCATCACGTCGCGCACCGCCTCACCACCGAGCGCGAAGAGCCAGCGGTCGAGAATCTGGTTGTCGGTGGCGGCGGCGATATACGGGTTGGCGCCGTCGAGGACGACGAGATCCGCGCGTGCGCCCGCCTTGATGCCCGGCGCGTCGAGGCCGGCGGCTTGCAACCCGCCGGCAAGGGCCGCCTCGAAGACCGATCGCCCGACGGACGCGCCTGGACCGGCGGCAAGCCGGTTGCGCCGGCGATCGCGCAGCCGCTGGCCGTATTCGAGAAGCCGCAGTTCTTCCGCGACGCTGGTTGCGACATGGCTGTCGGTGCCGATGCCGATGCGGCCGCCGTCGGCGATGAACTCGACGGCGGGAAAGATGCCGTCACCGAGATTGGCCTCGGTCGCGGGGCAAAGGCCGGCAACCGCCCCGGAAGCGGCGAGCCGCTTCGTTTCCTCGGCCGTCATGTGCGTCGCGTGGATGGCGCACCAGCGTGCGTCGACAGGCATTTCATCAAGCAGCCATTCGACCGGCCGCCGGCCGCTCCAGGCGAGGCAGTCGTCGACCTCGCGCGTTTGCTCGGCCACATGAATATGAATGGGGCCGGAGACCGGAGCCGCAGCGAGAATTGTCCGCATCTCGTCCGGCGTCGCGGCGCGCAAGGAATGAATCGCATAGCCGAGCTTGGCGCCACCGCTCGCGCAGGCGGGACCAAGGCGATCGAGAAGGGCGAGAAAGCGATCCGGATCATGCAGGAACGGGCGTTGGCCGGGATTGGGCGCCACACCGCCGAAATTGGCATGGGCATAGAAGACGGGAAGATGGGTCAGGCCGATGCCCGTCGCCTCGGCCGCGCGCAAGATCCGAAGCGACATTTCGGCAGGATCGGCATAAGGGGTGCCGTCTGCCTGGTGATGGAGATAATGGAACTCGACCACACGGCCGAAGCCGCCCTTCAGCATCTCCATGTAAAGCTTGGCGGCGATGGCCTCGGCGTCGTCCGGGTCGACGAGGCCGACGGTGCGATACATTTCCTCGCGCCAGGTCCAGAAACTGTCATCTCCCGTGCCTGCTACTTCCGCGAGGCCGGCCATGGCGCGCTGAAACGCATGGGAGTGAAGGTTGGCAATCGCCGGAATCACCGGTCCCGAAAGTCGCTCGTCGCCTTCCGCAATGGATTGGCCGGGCGTGACCGATGCGATGCCGCCCCCGTCGTCAAGGGTGATGGCCACGTTTTCGGCCCAGCCGCCTGGAAGAAGAGCACGCTCCGCAAAGAGCCGTTGGACGGGAAACGTGGCCATGCTGCGATTTTCCTGTACGTGGTTGTATATGGAACTATAGGTATTTTGTGGTGGCGCGCAAGGCTAAAATCGACGAAAAGAGTGATTGCCGAGATGGTCGTTGCCTTCATAGGCGTTAATTGGGAGCAGGTGATGACGGCACCGGGGTGGACGAACGACATGGCAGCCTTCGCGCCAGGGCCAGTTCCGCGCTACGAGGCGGTGAAGCAGTTCATTCGCAGCCGGATTGAGAGCGGCGAGTGGCCGGCCAATCACCGGATACCGTCGGAAAACGATATCGTCGCGGATCTCGGCGTCAGCCGGATGACGGCGAACAGGGCTTTGCGCGAGCTTGCGAGCGAGGGCGCGATCACACGGGTGCAGGGGGTCGGATCCTTTGTCGCGGCCCACAAGGGCAGCACGGCGCTCCTCGAGGTCCGCAACATCGCGGACGAGATCCGCGAGCGTGGTCATCGGCACACTTCGCGGCTGACCCTTTTAGAGGAGGAGCCGGCGAGCCCCGAGATCGGCGATGCGCTGGGCGTCCCGACGGGGGCAAGGGTGTTCCATTCGATCATGGTCCATTGCGAGGATGAGGTGCCGATCCAGATCGAGGATCGGTTCGTTAACCCGACGGTCTGCCCGAGCTACATGGCGCAGGATTTCAGCGCCATCACCCCAAACGCCTATCTGACCCTGGTGGCGCCGATCACCCGCACCGAGCAGATTGTCGAGGCCGTATCGCCCAAGCCTTGGGAATGCAAGCTTCTCGCGATCGGCCGCAACGAACCGTGCCTGATGATCCGCCGTCGGACCTGGTCGGAGACGGCGAGTGTTACGACCGCGCGGCTGCTTTATCCGGGCACGCGCTATCGCCTTGAGGGCGTCTCGCAGTGAGGCGGTCCCGCGAACAAACGGGAATTGAAGGATGGACGGAGAAGCGCTCAAGCTCCGCACGCAACTTGCCAGGCCGGATGTTTCGGCCGAGGAGGCGAAACGCGTTCTGTCGGTTGAGTACGACCTTTCCGGCGCGCTGACAGAACTCGGCAGCCAGCAGGATCGAAACTACCGCGTGGATACCGAGGACGGCCGGTTCGTCCTGAAAATCTGCCGGATGGAATATGCGCGGGTCGAACTTGAGGCGCAGAATGCAGCGCTGCATCATCTCGGCGCCACCGCGGGCGCTCCGAAGGTGCCGGCCGTCATCCCGGCGCGGAATGGCGAGGACATCGTCGTCGCCATCGTCCGGGACGTGCCCTATCAGTTCCGGCTGCTCACCTATCTCGACGGTACGCCTTTGACCCGCCGCAAGCATCTTCCGGCGCAAACGGTGGCGGAACTGGGCGATCTCGCCGGAAGGTTGGCTTCGGCGCTCAAGGGGCTGGATCATCCCGGGCTCGAACGCGAACTGCAATGGGACCTGCAACGGGCTGGACCGGTCGCCCTGCAACTGCTGCAGACCATGACCGACGTCGATTTGCGCAAGCGTGTCGCAGAGGCGATGGTCGCCGCCATGCGGCGCGTGCAGCCACTGATGCCGGAGTTACGGGTGCAGGCGATCCACCAGGACGTCACCGACGACAACGTCGTGAGCAGGGTGGAGGGCGGCAGGCTGGTGCCCGAGGGCGTGATCGACTTCGGTGATGTCCTCAAGGGGTGGCTCGTTGCGGAGCTGGCGGTCACCTGTGCGTCGCTGCTTCACCACGCCGACGGCGACCCGTTCTTCATCTTGCCGGCGGTCCAGGCGTTCCACGCGGCATTCCCGCTGACGGATGTCGAGCTGGAAGCGCTCTGGCCGCTCATCGTGGCACGGGCGGGCATTCTGGTCGCAAGCACGGAACAGCAGTTGGAGATCGATCCCGACAACGCCTATGTCCGTGGAAACGCTGCCCATGAACGCGAAATTCTCGATGTTGCGCTGTCCGTGCCTTTCGCTCTGATGGAGCAGGCAATCCGCCGGACGGTGGGGAAGGGGGCGGCACCGACCGTGCCCCTGACGGCCGGCCGGCTGCTGCCGGACATCGAGCCCTCCCGCGTCGGGATCGTCGATCTTTCGCTTCTTGGGCCTCATCTTCCGGCCGACCGCTGGCACTATGAGGACACCGAAGCGCTGCTCTTACAGTCGGCGGCGCGGGCGGCCGGCACCTCCGCCACGCGCTACGGCGAATTCCGCTTGACCGAGACGCGGCTTCTCCAGGCAAGGTCGCCTGCGACCTTCGCCCTGCACGTCGATCTCTGCCTGCACGGGCAAACGGCCGTCCATGCGCCCTTCGCGGGGCACCTCGGGCGGCGCGGCGATAAAATGGTTCTGTCGACCGATGGGCTGCATCTTCATCTGCATGGCATCGAACAGGCCGCCGAAGGTGCGATCGAAGCCGGAGCACCGATCGGCGTCGTGTCCGGCGATCCGCCGGCGCTCGGCTTCATCCGCGTCCAGCTCTCGACGGAAGCGGAGATCGACCCGCCGCCTTTCGCGACAGCAAGCCAGGCGGAAGCCTGGCGGGCGCTTTGCCCGTCGCCCGCCCAAATGCTCGGTTTCGACTGTGATGCGCCTTTGCCGGCGGCAGGCGAGCTGCTTCAGCGCCGGCAACGTCATTTCGCACGGCCGCAAAAGAACTATTACCGGCAGCCGCCGCAGATCGAGCGGGGCTGGAAAGAACATCTCTTCGATGTCGAGGGCCGCGCCTATCTCGACATGGTCAACAATGTCACGATCGTCGGCCACGGCCATCCGCGCCTCTCGGCGGCGGTTGGCCGGCAATGGTCGCTGCTCAACACCAATTCGCGGTTCCATTATGCGTCCGTCGCGGAATTTTCGGAGAGGCTTGCAGAGTTAGCGCCCGATGGACTTGACACGGTCTTCCTCGTCAACAGCGGCTCGGAGGCGAACGACCTTGCGATCCGGCTCGCCTGGGCCCATTCCGGCGCGCGCCACATACTCTCTCTGCTCGAAGCCTATCATGGCTGGACGGTTGCGAGCGATGCGGTCTCGACCTCGATCGCCGACAACCCGCAGGCGCTGACGACGCGGCCCGATTGGGTGCACCCGGTCGTCTCCCCGAACACCTATCGCGGACCGTTTCGCGGGGAAGGTTCGACGGTCGATTATGTTCGTGCCGTGACCGAGAAACTGGAGGAACTCGACGAGAACCGGGTGGGCCTTGCGGGCTTCATCTGTGAAGCGGTCTATGGCAACGCTGGCGGCATCCCGCTGCCGCCCGGATATCTCCAAGCCGTTTATGCCATGGTCAGGAAGCGGGGCGGCGTCTGCATCGCCGACGAGGTGCAGGTGGGTTACGGCCGCCTTGGCCATTACTTCTGGGGGTTCGAAGAGCAGGGTGTCGTCCCGGACATCATCACGGTCGCCAAGGGCATGGGCAACGGCCATCCGCTCGGTGCCGTCATCACGCGGCGCGAGATCGCGGAGGCGCTGGAAAAGGAAGGCTACTTCTTCTCGTCGTCCGGCGGCAGTCCGGTAAGCTCGGTCGTTGGCCTCACGGTTCTCGACATTCTCCACGACGAGGCGCTGCAGGAAAATGCCCGCACGGTCGGCGACCACCTCAAGGCGCGACTGCAGGCGCTTGGCGAGCGCTTTCCGCTCGTCGGCGCGGTCCACGGCATGGGGCTTTATCTCGGCGTCGAGTTCGTCCGTGATCGCGAAACGCTGGAACCCGCGACGCAGGAGACGGCGGCGATCTGCAACCGGCTCCTTGAACTCGGCGTCATCATGCAGCCGACCGGCGATCACCTGAACGTATTGAAGATTAAACCGCCGCTCTGCCTCAGCCGCGAGAGCGCCGACTTCTTCGCCGAGATGCTGGGGCGGGTGCTGGAAGAGGGCTGGTGAACGAGACGCCCGCGCCGGGCGTCCAAAGATACGCGAAGAATCGTCTGGCTCCTAACCCTCGCTCAAAATCTCCGTCTCGCCACCTAAACGCTCGACGAGGCTGCGGCGAACGCGGCCGATATGGCGCGCCGGCGGTTCGCCGAACTGGCGGGAATATTCGCGGCTGAACTGCGACTGGCTCTCATAGCCGACCTGATGGCCAGCATCGCCTGCATCGAGACGCTCTTCCAGCATCAGGCGCCGCGCTTCCTGCAGCCGGAGCTGCTTCTGATACTGCAGCGGGCTCATCGCCGTGATTGCCTTGAAGTGATGATGAAGCGAGGAAACGCTCATGCTGACCCGGCTCGCGAGATCGTCGATGCGCAAGGGGTGCGTATAGTGCTCCTTCAGCCATGCGACGGCGCGGCCGATCTGGTGCGGCTGACTTTCCGCCGTCATCATCTGCCTGAGCCTTACGCCATGCGGCCCGACGAGCAGGCGGTAGAGGAGTTCCCGCTCGATCAACGGCAGAAGGGCGGCAATGTCGTCCGGGCGATCGAGCAGCCGCAGCAGGCGGAGTGCAGCGTCTTCGAGATCTGGTGTTATCTTGCTGACCGTCATTCCGCGCGCGGAGGCCGACGCCTTCGCGGGGCGGCTACCGATCAGATCGACCAGTGCCGGTATCTTTCCGGTATCGATCTGGAACGCGAGGCTCATGTACGGCTCTTCCGGCGACGCATGCGAGATTTGGGAAATGACCGGCAGGTCGATCGAGGTCAACAGGTAGTCCGAAGCGCCGTAGACGATGGTCTCGTCGCCAACTACCACGCGCTTGGCGCCTTGCACGATGATCGCCAGGCTCGGCCTGTAAGCTGCGCAATTCGGCTTCGCTGTGCTTGAATGCCGGTGGACGCTGAGACCCGGCACGATCGTGGCGTGGTCTCCATCCTTGTCGGCGATACGGGCAATGATATCGATCATCTCCTGGCGCGGCGTCTGTCTTGTCGTCGTCATATTCAGCGGCCTTTCCAATATCTTAGGTCTGTGCGGCGTGCCGTTCAGATAGGTTCCCGCCGCAGCCTCGCCACGGCGGCGCCTTCATTCATGCAGAATTGTGCAAAACTTTTGCAGGATCGCACTAACGCTTCGTCGCTCCGGGACAGCATAGTCCGCCCTGTCGCTCGAGGTCCACGCCTCACGAGCGCATCATTTCCCAAGACATCAAGGACAGACCCATGGCTATAGCTAGAGGATATGCGGCGACCGATGCATCGAAGCCGCTGGTACCCTTCACATTCGAGCGCCGCGAACCGCGTGACGACGATGTGGTCATCGACATCAAATATTGCGGCGTCTGCCATTCCGACATCCATCAGGCCCGCAACGAATGGGGCAACTCGACTTTTCCCATGGTGCCGGGCCACGAGATCGTCGGCATTGTGTCGGCGGTCGGATCGAAGGTCACCAAGTTCAAGGTCGGCGACCGTGCCGGCGTCGGCTGTTTCGTCGATTCCTGCACGACCTGCGCCACCCGCGACCTCGATCTGGAGCATTACCTACCCGGCCTGGTCGTCACCTATAACGGCGTCGAGGCCGACGGCAAGACCGCGACCCAGGGGGGTTACTCGGACCATATCGTCGTCAAGGAAGGCTATGTGCTTTCTATTCCCGAGAACCTGCCGCTCGACGCGGCCGCCCCGCTGCTTTGCGCAGGTATCACGCTTTACTCGCCGCTCCGCCACTGGAAGGCGGGGCCCGGCAAGAAGGTTGCAATCGTCGGCATGGGCGGCCTCGGCCACATGGGCGTGAAGCTTGCCCACGCGATGGGCGCCGAAGTTACCGTGCTGAGCCAGAGCCTCTCCAAAAAGGAGGATGGGCTGAAACTCGGCGCGGATCATTATTACGCGACCAACGATCCGGAGACGTTCCAGGCGCTTGCCGGAAGTTTCGACCTGATCATCTGCACCGTTGCCGCCGAGGTCGACTGGAACGCCTATCTCAATCTCCTGAAGGTCGACGGCGACCTGGTGCTTGTCGGCATTCCTGAGACCCCGGTGCCGGTCCACGCCTTTTCGCTGGTTCCGGCGCGGCGCAGCATTTCCGGTTCGATGATCGGCTCGATCAAGGAAACCCAGGAGATGCTGGATTTCTGCGGCGAGCACGGCATCGTTTCCGAAATCGAGACGATCGAGATGGAGCAGATCAACGAGGCCTACGAGCGGGTGATCAAGAGCGACGTTCGCTACCGCTTCGTGATCGACATGGCTTCGCTCAAGGCGTGAACCTTCTTACTGCACCGTATGCCTTGCCGGCCATACGGCGCTATAGAGGGCTGGAGGGGGAATCCGGTTGCGGAAAGCAGCTGTGATACCCCCCTCTGCCCTGCCGGGCATCTCCCCCACAAGGGGGGAGATTGGCAAGTGGCGATGCCGCTTTCCACCAATGGTTCGCCTGTTGGCTCTGGATATCGTGTGCTCGCAGTTATAGGGGCAGGCGATTGCTCCAGCCGATCTCCCCCCTTGTGGGGGAGATGCCCGGCAGGGCAGAGGGGGTGTCGCTGAGCAGTCCGGATATGTCGCTGCTCAGGCCTGCCGCCTTCAGACGAGCGGCAGCGGACCGTCGTTCTTGATCTCTTCCATGACCGCGTAGGTGCGGGTTTCCTTGACGCCTGGCAGCGTCCAGAGCACCTGCCCGAGGAAGTTGCGGTAGGCGGTCATGTCCTCGAAGCGGGTCTTGACCAGATAGTCGAAGCCGCCGGCGACCATGTGGCACTCCAGCACGGCGGGTGCCTGCTTGATGGCGATCGCAAACTGGTCGAAGACTTCCGGCGTCGTCTTGTCCAGCATGACCTCGATGAAGACGAGCAGGCCGAAGCCGAGCTTGTGCGGGTCGAGCCGTGCGCCGAAACCCGAGACGTAGCCTTCCTTCAGCAGGCGCCGCAACCTTTCGCTGGTTGCTGTCGGCGACAGGCCGATGCGGTCTGCGAGTTCGAGATTGGTGATCCGCCCATCCGCCTGCAGAATGTTCAGGATTCTGCGATCCGTCTTGTCGATCTGATGCATTGCCGCCGCCTCCCCGCTTTTGTCTCTCAGGCGGCCAGTCGCGTTTCAGCGAGCTTCACCCAATAGGAAATCCCATGGGGGATTGCCTCGTCGTTGAAGTCGTAGGCCGGATGGTGAAGGCCGGCCGTGTCGCCGTTGCCCATGAAGATGAAGGCGCCGGGGCGGGCGAGCAGCATGTAGGAGAAATCCTCGCCGCCCATCATCGGGTCGAGTGAAGCATTGACCTGGGCGGCGCCGGCAACCGTCGCGGCTGCCGCAAGCGCGTGGCCGGTCTCATCGGCGTGGTTGACGGTCACCGGATAGTTGCGGCCATACCAGACGTTGACCGTCGCACCATAGGCGCCGGCGATGCTTTCGGCGATCTGGCGGATGCGGGCCTCGCCGGTGTCGCGCACCTCCGGCATCAGGGTGCGGACGGTTCCGGCGAGCACCGCCTGTTCGGGAATGACGTTGTGGGCGAAGCCGGCGTTGAACTTCGTGACCGAGACGACGACGGATCCGAGAGGATCGACCGTGCGCGAGGCGATCGTCTGGAGTGCGTTGACGATCTGCGCGCCGATCACGATCGGGTCGATCGTCTTGTGCGGCTGCGCGGCATGTCCGCCACGGCCGTTGATGGTGATGGTGAACTCGTCGGTGGACGCCATGATCGGGCCGACGCGGCTGCCGAAATGGCCGACCGGCATGCCCGGCATGTTGTGCATGCCGTAGACCTCCTCGATCGCGAAACGCTCCATCATGCCGTCCTTGACCATCTCGTTGCCGCCGCCGCCGCCTTCTTCCGCCGGCTGGAAGATGACCGCCACGGAGCCCGCGAAATTGCGCGTCTCGGCGAGATATTTCGCCGCGCCGAGCAGCATCGCTGTATGGCCGTCATGACCACAGGCGTGCATCTTGCCGGCGGTCGTCGACGCCCAGGGCTTGCCGCTCGTCTCGGTAATCGGCAGGGCGTCCATGTCGGCTCTCAGCCCGATCGTGCGGCCGGCGCCAAGATTGCCGCGGATGATGCCGACGACACCGGTTCGGCCGAGGCCGGTCACGATTTCGTCAACGCCGAATTCCTTCAGTTTCCTTTCCACAAAGGCTGCCGTATTTTCCACCGCGAACAGAAGTTCGGGGTTCCTGTGCAGGTGGCGCCGCCATTCGGTGACTTCGTTCTGGAGTTCGGCGGCGCGGTTGAGAATCGGCATAGGGTCGTCCTGTCGGTTCGGGCACTAAGGCGCAGTGGATTGGCGCGGCAGCCATGGATTGGGCTTTGCCATCTCCTCGCCATATAGGCTAAATACCGGGACGAGGCGAGGCAACTGCGGAATTTCGAGGTCGGATTGTGGTGACAGGTGGATTCTTGGGACATGGCCGGGCGAGGGCGATGGGCGTTCTCGCGGGGGCCTGTACGGCATTTCTGGCGGCGGTGCTTCCCGCATCTGCCAATCCGCGGCTGGTCGTCGACATCAATTCACTTAAGGTCTACGAGCATCAGGACATCTTCAAGAGATGGTACCCGGCGTCGCTGACCAAGCTGATGACGGCCTACACGACGTTTCGGGCGATCAAGACGGGACAGTTGACGCTGGAAAGCCCGGTCGTGATGACGAAGAACGCTGCATCCGAGCCGCCGAGCAAGATGTTCTACAAGCCCGGCCAGGCGATGACGCTCGACAGCGCGCTGAAGATGATGCTGGTGAAATCGGCAAATGACATCGCCGTTGCCATCGCGGAAACGGTCGGCGGATCGGAAGCAGCTTTCATCGAGCGGATGAATGCCGAGGCACGCCGTATCGGCATGACCTCGTCGCATTTCATCAATGCCAACGGACTGCCCGGTGAGGGGCAGTACACGACGGCGCGCGACCTCGCCGTACTCGCCATCACATTGAAGCGCGAGTTCCCCGAATATGCTTCCTATTTCGCGCTGGAGGGTTTCACCACCGGCAAGAAGGATTATACCAACTACAACATGCTCATCGGCCGCTTCGATGGCGCGGACGGCATGAAGACCGGCTTTATCTGCGCCTCTGGCTTCAACCAGGTCTCGTCAGCGACGCGCGGTGGACGCAGCGTCCTTTCGGTGGTCCTCGGGGAAGACAGTCTCGGTGCCCGGGCCGACGAGTCCGCACGTCTGTTGCAGATGGCGCTGACGACCAGCGATGCCGGCAAGCAATCGCTGACGCAGATCGCCCCCTATGGCGAGGATCGCGATTTGGTTGCCGACATCAGCAAGGAGATCTGCTCCAAGGCCGCGGCGAAGGTGCGCAGCGAGGGCCGCGACGAAGCCGGCCGCCAGAAGCTGCTTTCTCCCTATATCCACGAACTCAATCGCCCGCTGAAGCTTGCTTTTGCCGGGCTTATCCCCGGCAGCGACAAGACTGCCAAGGCCGGCAGCGATGTCGCGGGGCAGGGTGATGTCGCCGCGATCGCCAACGTGCCGATCCCGGTTCCTCGCCCGACTTTCTAATTCGGATGCGCGGCCTGCGGCTGCATCCCGCGTCTCAAATTTGATTTCGGGACGAATCGACCCGAAGTCAGCGTGATCTAAGACGGAGTCCGCCATGAACGGTCCATTGCCGGTGGTGCCGGTATCAATCCTCACCGGCTTTCTCGGTGCGGGCAAGACGACGCTTCTCAATCGCTTGCTCAAGGATCCCGACCTCGCCGACACCGCGGTCATCATCAACGAGTTCGGCGATGTCTCGATCGACCACCTGCTGGTCGAGGCGTCGAGCGATGGCG
Organism: Sinorhizobium terangae; assembly: GCF_029714365.1. Lineage (NCBI taxonomy): Bacteria > Pseudomonadati > Pseudomonadota > Alphaproteobacteria > Hyphomicrobiales > Rhizobiaceae > Sinorhizobium > Sinorhizobium terangae. The sequence goes on along the minus strand of NZ_CP121659.1, from coordinate 2,850,501 downwards.
TGATCGAGCTTTCCGACGGGTGCCTCTGCTGCACGGTGCGCGGCGAGCTTGTCGATACGCTCGCTGACCTCATGGACCGGATGCAGACCGGCCGCATCAAGCCGCTGAGGCGCGTCGTCATCGAAACGACCGGGCTTGCCGATCCGGCGCCGGTGCTGCAATCCGTGCTCGGCAATCCGGTCATCGCGCAGAACTTCCGGCTGGACGGTGTCGTCACGGTCGTGGACGCGGTCAACGGGCTGCAGACGATTGCGAACCATGTGGAAGCCTTGAAGCAGGTCGCGGTCGCCGACCGTCTCGTCATCAGCAAGACCAAGCTCGCCAATGAGGCGGAGCGCGATGCCCTCTTCGAGCGGCTCAAGGACCTTAATCCACGTGCGCCGTTGATCGACGGCGACACGGACGAGGCCGGCCGTGCGGATCTGTTCGCCTGCGGTCTCTATGACGCGTCGACCAAGGTCGCCGATGTCGGCCGTTGGCTTCAGGACGAGGCGCACGCCGATCATGATCACCATGATCACGACCATGGGCATGACCATGACCATCATCATGGACATCACGATCACCACCATCACGACGTTACGCGCCACGGCTCGGACATCCGGTCCTTCAGCATCGTGCACGACCGTCCGATCGAGCCTATGGCGCTGGAGATGTTCATCGATCTGCTGCGCTCGGCCCATGGCGACAAGCTGCTGCGGATGAAGGCGGTCGTTTCCGTGGCGGACAACCCTGAACGGCCGCTCGTTCTGCACGGCGTGCAGACGGTTTTTCACGCGCCGGAGCGGCTGGCCGCCTGGCCCGATCCTGCCGACCAGCGCACGCGCATGGTACTGATCACCAAAGGCCTCGAAGAAGCCTTCGTGCGCGACCTCTTCGATGCCTTCACCGGCAAGCCGCGGATCGATCGACCCGACGCACAGGCGCTCTCCGACAACCCGCTCGCGGTTCCCGGAGTGAAATTCTAGGCCCGGACCGAAACTCTTGGATGGCTCCGGGTTGATTCACAGCCAGCGGCGGACGCGGCTCCTGTAGCCGCGATAGGCGTCACCGAACTTGCGTTCGAGATAGGCTTCCTCTCGGGCCACCACCAGGTAGCGGATGACGAAGTAAAACGGCACCAGCAGAATGAGGAGCCACAGGCTGTCGAAGCCTACGGCGAGGCCGATCAGGCCGAGAAACATACCGATGTAGATCGGGTTCCGGCTGAAGCGGTACGGGCCCTCTTCGACGATCGTCGTCGTCGGCTGTGTGGTCGGAACATGCGTTCCCGCCCGGCGGAATGTCGTCGCCGCCCAGATCAACAGTGCCAGGCCCGTCAGGAACACGATTGCGCCCAACCAACCGGCCGGCACTGCCGCCGGCAGGAATGGCAGCGGGTGGACCACGTCAATCACGCGCCCCGCCACGACCATCAAGGCCCAGACGATCGGCGGCCGCACCGCCGCGCCGGAACTGTCGTTAAGATTGCCGCCCGCATCGTTCATTGTTGAGCCCGCATTGTTCTCGCGGATCATAGCAAGAATTCCGGCCGCCTTGGAGCGCTGCGGTGTGGGACGCCGAGAGGGCTGAGACCCAGCGAATTGCCCCTCTCCTCGGGTTTAACCCGAGGACAACGGCGCCGCGCGTCCAATCGGGCGCGCAAAGGTCGCTGTAGCACTTTGATTTGCTGCATGTTTTTATCCTTAAATCGATTCCGATTTAAGGGATCATGCAGTAGCCCTCTCCCCGCAAGCGGGGCGAGAGACTTCAGAGGTCGCCGCTTGTCGTCAAGCCTTCTTGCGGATGAGGAAACGATGGCCGCCCTTGGTTGGTGCCGCTTCCTCGAGCCGGTGTCCATCCTCGTTGCAGAAATGCGGAATGTCGATCACCGCGAGTGGATCGGTCGTCTCGATTTCGAGCAGGGTGCCCGGAGCGAGCGTCTGCATGCGCTTGCGCGTCTTCAAAACGGGAAGGGGGCATTTCAGCCCCCTCAGATCATAGACGGTCCTGGGTTCGTCCGGCATCAATTGCCCCAGATCTTCCAGAACGGGCGCTTCTTCGGTTGCTCGGCGGCGGGTTGTTCGGCGGCTGCCTGCGAGTTATCCGCCGGAGCCGCGGCCACCTGTGCGTTGTTTCCGGCCGGCGCGGGTGCCTGCTTCTGGTCGCCTGCCGGCTGCTGGTTTGCCGCGGGCTGCGGTGCAGCCGACTGAGCGGTGGCCGGCTGCTCGGGTGCCTGGACCGCCGGCGCGGGGGCCGCCACCTCCGGCTCGCTTGCAGAGAACAGGTTCCAGAAGGATTTCCTGGCGGGCGCCGGGTGGATGGCGGCCTGCAGAACAGGGCGCTCGATCGGGCTTGCCTGTGGTACCGGAACACTTGCCCCGCCGCGGGTCGCTTTCTCCAGCGCCTCCTTCTGGATCAGCGCCGCCTGCTTGGCTTCCTCGGCCGCCTTCTGGTCGGCGAGCTTCTTTTCGAGGTCGCTCACCTTCATCAGCTTGCCGGCGTCAAGCGAAGTGCCGGTTGGGGCATAGGCGAGCTCGCGGCCTTTGCGCTGGTCGGCGACGATCGCCTTGCGCTCCGCTTCGGTCGGCTCATACCAGACCATGCCTTCGTACTTCTTCAGTGCCTTGTCGTAGTCGCGCTGGTAATCCTTCTCGAAGCTGGCCATCGCCACCTGCAAGGCCGGCGGCGTCGACATGGCGGGGCATTGGCCCATCGGATTGAACGCGCCGTCGCTCTGCTGGTTGAAGACGTACTTCCTCTCGCAGACATTCACTTCCGGCGGGCGTTTGGTCACCTCGAACTGGTCGTAGCCCGTCTTCAGCATCTTCCAGAACTCGATGTTCGGGTTGTCGCGATGGCGGGCCATGTTCTCCGCGGTCATGCGGAAGGGAAAGGCTTGGAGCTGGACGCTTTGCTGGCCGCCCTTGAAGGCGTCACGCGCAAGCGCGAAGATCTCGATGATCTGCTCGTCGGTCATCGAGTAGCAGCCCGACGAAGAGCAGGCGCCATGGATCATCAGATGCGTGCCGGAACGGCCGTTCGCCTTATCGTAGGTGTTCGGGAACCCGGTGTTGATCGCGAGATAGTAATTGGAATTGGGGTTCATCTGGTGCGGGAACAGCGGATAGAACCCTTCCGGCGCCTGCCGGTCGCCTTCCTTCACCTTAGGGCCGAGTTTTCCGGACCACGCGCAGATCTTGTAACTCTTCAGGAGCTGGAAGCGGTTCGCGGTGTTGGCCTTCCAGACTTCGAGCGTGCCTTCTTCCTTGAAGATCCTGAGAGCGATCGGGGACGTCTTCTGCATCCCGAGTTCGCTCATCTTGGCGGTTATCTTGCCGGAGAGTTCATAGTTGGTCTTGCTCTTGACCGAGGAGAGATTGACCGAATCCAGCGTCTCGTTGGTGCAGCCGGCGAGCGCGGCTGCGATAGCGGCGGTGGCGACAAGGTTCCTGAAACGCATCGGCAGAGGCCCGTTAAAAAACACAATCCGTCATTGAGCGCCGCACCCGTCGAGGGGCGGCCTCAACGAATCAGTAAGCGATTATTCTTCACGAAATCTTAACCCTGCAGGATCCCCCTGCGCACGCCGTCTTTCATGACCGCACGAATATGGCCAAGATTTGGCCACAGTTTGATTTCCGGTTGCCGTGCCGGCGTTTTTAATCGCAATGGTTCAGAGATTTCGGCCGATGTTGAGGTATTTCTGCCGACGGTCTGTTCGCAATTCGTCACCGTTGCGGCCGGACAGGTCCCTGAGCGCGTCGGCGATGACGGTCCCGGTGCGGCCGATGACCGACGCCGGATCACGATGGGCGCCGCCGACCGGTTCGGGAATGATACCGTCGATGATGCCGAGCGACTTCAGGTCCTCGGCAGTGATCTTCATGTTGCTGGCGGCTTCCTTGGCGCGCGTTGAATCGCGCCACAGGATCGAAGCCGCGCCTTCCGGCGAGATGACGCTGTAGATCGCGTGTTCCAGCATATAGACGCGGTTGCCTGTTGCGATCGCGATCGCGCCGCCGGAGCCGCCTTCACCGATAACTACGGTCACGATCGGCACCTTGACGTTGAGGCACATCTCGGTCGAGCGGGCGATCGCCTCGGCCTGGCCGCGCTCCTCGGCGCCGACGCCCGGATAGGCGCCCGCCGTGTCGACCAGCGTGATCAGCGGCAGACTGAAGCGGTCGGCCATCTCCATGACGCGGATCGCCTTGCGGTAGCCTTCCGGCCGCGGGCTGCCGAAATTATGCTTGATGCGCGACTTGGTGTCGTTGCCCTTTTCCTGACCGAGGACGGCGACCGGCATGCCGCGAAAGCGGGCGAGACCCGCCTGGATCGCATCGTCGTTGCCAAAGTTGCGGTCGCCGGCGAGCGGCGTGAATTCGGTGAAGAGTTCGGCGGCGTAGTCGAGAAAATGCGGGCGCGACGGGTGGCGGGCGACCTGTGTCTTCTGCCACGGCGTCAGCTTGGAATAGATCTCTGCCATCGCGTCGCGTACACGCACCTCAAGCCGCGCGATCTCGTCGGATGTGTTCACACTCTCATCTTCGCTGGCGAGCTTCTTCAGTTCGAGAATCTTGCCTTCGAGATCAGAGATGGGTTTTTCGAAGTCGAGATAGTTGTGCATGAGATGCGTTTCCGATCAATTTGCGACAGGGCTGTCCGGTCGAAGCCAGCCTGCCCGGCGGTCCTAATCCTGTTTTTTCGCCTGTTTGGCAAGGGGGTGATGGTTTTGCACGAGGTCATGCAGCCGTTCTTCAAGCACATGGGTATAGATTTGTGTCGTTGAAATGTCCGAATGGCCGAGGAGTTCCTGCACGGCACGCAGGTCGGCGCCGTTGGCGAGCAGGTGGCTGGCGAAGGCATGGCGCAGCACGTGCGGCGAGATGGTCGCGACCCTTATGCCGCCACGCGCCGCGAGGCCTTTGAGGTCGCGTGCGAATACCTGGCGCGGCAGATAGCCGGCCTTTCCGTGGGATGGAAAGAGCCATGGGCTCTCCTCGGGCCGGTCTGCCTCCGCATTCGCCGATCGGAGCGCGTCGCCATAGGCGCGCATGGCACTGATGGCGGCCTGCGACAGCGGCACCAGCCTTTCCTTGTTGCCCTTGCCGCGAATGACGAGGAAGCGGCCGTTTTGCGAGAGCACGCTTGCTGGCAGAGAGACGAGTTCGCTGACACGCATCCCCGTCGCGTAGAGAAGCTCGATCAGCGCGTGCATGCGCAGTTTTGCCAGCGTGTCTTCACCGCCGGCGGCGGCTTCCGCTTCCGCCTGGCCGATCAGCCTGGTCACGTCATCGATGCTGAGCGTCTTCGGCAGCGCGCGCCCCTTCTTCGGCGCGTCGAGAATTCCGGTCGGATCGTCGCCCCTGAGGCCCTCGGCGTAAAGAAACTTGTAGAATTGCCGCAATGCGGACAGGCGGCGCGCCTGCGACGAGGACTTGAATCCCTCGCCGGCGAGATGTGAAAGGTAGCTTCTCAAGTCGTCGGCCGAGGCATCGGCCAGCCGTATGCCACGGGTCCGCAGGAAGGAGAGCGCGTCTTCCAGATCGCGCTCATAGGATTGCAGCGTATTGGTCGCAGCGCCGCGCTCGGCGCTCATCATCTCCAGGAAGGACTCGACATAGGCGGCGGATCGGTCGGTCATTGCGGTTTGTTGACCCGTTCCGATGGAATGCGCACCGTGACGTCCCGTTCGACCGGCTCGACGAAGGTCACCAGCGCCACCATCGTGCCATAGACGATGGCGGCAAAGACGGCCAAGAAGAACAGGAAGCGGAAAAGGGTCGGCATTTCGGTCTCCTCTGCATGATTCCTACTCGGCGCCGGTTAAGATCATGCAGTCGTTCTTCAAAGTCCCGCAGCGACCTTCCATGCGTCTGCAGCGGATGCGTGGACTATATGAACGGACCCGCCGCCGAGTTCAAGAAGCGTCGCGCAGCACGCGCGACGACTTGACGCTCCCCGTCGATTTGTCGATATCGAAGGGGAATGGGGAAAATGAAGTGCAATGAACGACGTGACCGAACCGGTTTCCGCGACGCTCGCCGAACGGGCGAAGCTCGCCCTCGGTAAGCGCAATCTCGTTTTCATCGGATTGATGGGAGCGGGAAAATCGGCAATCGGCCGACTGACCGCGCAGGCGCTCGGCATTCCTTTTATCGATTCCGATCATGAGATCGAACGGGTTTCCCGCATGACGATCAGCGAGCTTTTCGCGGCCTATGGCGAGGAAGAATTTCGCGCGCTCGAGGCCCGCGTGCTGAAACGGCTCTTGAGATCCGGCCCCCGGGTGGTCTCCACTGGCGGCGGCGCCTACATCAACGAACGCTCGCGCCGGCAGATCAAGAAGGGCGGCATGACGATCTGGCTCAATGCGGAGCTCGACGTGTTGTGGGAGCGGGTGAACAAGCGCGACACCCGGCCGCTTCTGAAAACCGAGAACCCGAAACAGACGCTCGAAAACCTGATGCGAGCACGTTACCCGATCTATGCGGAGGCGGATCTGACCGTCCAATCGCGCGACGTGAAGAAGGAGATGATCGTCGAGGAGGTTCTCATCGCCATCGCCGATCGCCAGAAAGCTCAAAGCCATGACTAGCCATGTGATACCCGCCGCTGAACGCAAGGTCCGTGTCGACCTCGGAGATCGCTCCTATGACATTCTTATCGGCCCCGGCCTCATCGCCGCGGCGGGCAAGGAAATCGTTTCGCGGCTCAAGGGCCGGAAGATGGCGGTCATTACCGACGAGAACGTCGCGCCTCGCTACCTTCAGCCGCTGATGGCGAGCCTCAACGAAAATGGCATCAACGCGGTGTCGCTCGTGCTGCCCGCCGGCGAAAAGACCAAGAGCTTCGACCATCTCATTCCCGTCTGCGAGACCGTGCTCGGCGCCAGAATCGAGCGGAACGACGCCGTGATCGCGCTTGGCGGTGGCGTGATCGGCGACCTTACCGGCTTTGCGGCCGGCATCGTACGCCGCGGCTCGCGCTTTATCCAGATTCCGACGTCGCTGCTGGCGCAGGTTGATTCTTCCGTCGGCGGCAAGACCGGGATCAATTCGCCGCACGGCAAGAACCTGATCGGTGTGTTTCATCAGCCGGATCTCGTGCTGGCCGACACGGACGTGCTCGATACGCTGAGCCCGCGCGAATTCCGGGCGGGTTATGCCGAAGTCGCCAAATACGGCCTGATCGACAAGCCGGAATTCTTCGAATGGCTCGAACGGAACTGGCAGGCCGTCTTCGCCGGGGGCCCGGCGCGCATCGAGGCCATTGCCGTCAGCTGCCAGGCGAAGGCCGACGTGGTGGCTGCGGACGAACGCGAGAACGGCTTGCGCGCGCTTCTCAATCTCGGACATACCTTCGGTCATGCCCTGGAGGCGGCGACGGAATATGACAGCGCGCGTCTGGTGCACGGCGAGGGCGTTGCGATCGGCATGGTGCTGGCACACGAGTTTTCTGCCCGCATGAACCTTGCGAGCCCGGACGATGCGCGGCGCGTGGAAGCTCATCTCAAGGCGGTCGGCCTGCCGACGCGGATGGCCGACATACCCGGCAGCCTGCCGCCGGCCGAGCGGCTGATGGACGCGATCGGCCAGGACAAGAAGGTGAAGGGCGGCAAACTCACCTTCATCCTGACCAGGGGCATCGGCCAGTCCTTTGTCGCCGATGATGTTCCGGCTTCCGAGGTGCTGAGCTTCCTCAAGGAAAAACATCCCCGATGACCAGCGACACGCTATGGGCATTCGTGGCGGAGCATTGGCCGTCTCTTGTTTCGGTCATCTGCCTGCTGTTGCTCTCGGCGTTCTTTTCCGGATCGGAGGCTGCTTTGACCGCGGCATCCCGGGCGCGGATGCACATGCTCGAAAGCAACGGCGATCGGCGGGCGGGTATCGTCAATCGGCTGATCGAGCGGCGTGACCGCCTCGTTGGAACGCTTCTCCTCGGCAACAACCTCGTCACCATTCTCGCGACATCGCTGGCCACGAGCCTGCTGATCGGCCTCGTTGGCAGTTCCGCAGTGGCGGTCGCCACGCTTAGCATGACCGTGCTGCTCGTCGTCTTTGCCGAAGTGTTGCCGAAGAGCTGGGCCATTGCCTCCCCGGACCGGTTCGCGCTCGCCGTGGCACCTCTGGTAAGGCCCTTCATGGCGGTTGCCGGTCCGGTGTCTTCTCTCATCAATACCTTCGTCCGGCGCCTTTTGACGCTCTTCGGCGTGAACGTTTCCTCCGACAAGCCGATGCTGACGGCGCAGGAGGAACTGCGCGGCGCCGTCGACCTGCTCCACCGGGAAGGATCCGTAATCAAGGCGGACCTCGATCGTCTGGGCGGCGTGCTGGATCTCGGCGAACTCGAGGTCTCCGATATCATGATCCACCGCACCGCCATGCAGGCGGTCAATGCGGAAGACCAATCGGAGGTCTGCGTACGCGTAATCCTCGAAAGTCCGTTCACGCGCCTGCCGCTCTGGCGCGGCTCGACCGACAACATCATCGGGGTCATCCATTCCAAGGATCTCCTACGCGCGCTTGCGGAGCCCGACGTCGAGCCCGCGAGCCTCGACATCGTCAAGATTGCGCAGAAGCCCTGGTTCGTCCCGGATACGACCAACCTCAGGGATCAGCTCAATGCCTTTCTGCGACGCAAGCTGCACCTCGCCATCGTCGTCGACGAATACGGCCAGGTCCAGGGCCTCGTGACACTCGAGGATATTCTTGAGGAGATCGTCGGCGATATCGCCGATGAACACGACATCGACATCCAGGGCGTGCGGCAGGAGGCTGACGGGTCGATCGTCGTCGATGGTTCCGTGCCGATCCGCGACCTCAACCGGGCGCTAGATTGGTCGCTGCCGGACGAGGAGGCAACCACCGTCGCCGGCCTCGTCATCCACGAATCGAAGAGCATTCCGGAAGAACGGCAGGCCTTCACCTTCTACGGCAAGCGCTTCATCGTCATGAAGCGCGTCAAGAACCGGATCACCAGACTGCGCATCCGGCCCGCCGAGGATGAAACGTCGATCGGTTAGTTCGAAGGGTTGAAGCCGGAGATAACCGGACGAGGCTCACCAGCTTGTTGGCTCTCCCGGCGCGGCCGGCTCGACGGCGAGCGCATGCAGACCCGCATCGAGCTCAGGCTTTAAGAGGTCGTTGATCGCGCGGTGGCGCGCCACCCGGCTCATGCCGGAAAATGCGCTGGCGACGATCCTGACCCGGAAATGCGTCTCGCCTTCGCCGTCGAAACCGGGCTGATGACCGGCATGCAGATGGCTTTCGTTGATCACCGCGAGGCGCTCTGGCTGGAAGGCATCGAGGAGTTTCTGTTCGATCCGGCTTTGCAGCGACATTGTTCCGTCCTATTTCCCTGCTTGCTGCCAGTGCCGCCCATATTAGCGCTACAGCGCCGCGCGTCTTGCGAGACGCGCCATGGACGCTGTAGCACTTTTGAGGTGCTGCTTGTTTTCATCCTTAAATCGGCTCCGATTTAAGGAAACATGCAGTAGCGGCGCAAAATGCTCGCACAAAGCCAGCAACATTCGCCTTTGTCAATTCTTGTTGTGGGGGCCTGCAAACCCCATAATGTCGGCTATGAAACTCGATTCAAAATACTTCGATCGCATCCGTACGCGCCGCAGAGTGGAGCCGCGCGCAGAACCGTCTGCGCCCGTATGCCAGTGGGACGGCTGCGACAAGAAGGCGATGCATCGGGCGCCCGTCGGCCGCAACGCCGAAGGCGAATATTTCATGTTCTGCTTCGAGCATGTGAAGGAATACAACAAGGGCTACAACTATTTCTCCGGGCTTTCCGATAGCGAGATCGCGCGCTACCAGAAGGAAGCCGTGACCGGTCATCGTCCGACCTGGACCGTCGGCGTCAACAGGAACGCCCGCAATGGGCCGAGCCAGTCGCAGATGCGCTCCGGCACGGCGGGCGCGCAGGCCCGCATGCGCGATCCGTTCGGCTTCTTCAACGAGGCGCGCGCCCGGTCGGCCCGGCACGAACCGCGCCTGCGCAAGCTGAAAACGCTCGAAGCCAAGGCTTTCGAAACGCTTGGCCTTGCCGCCTCGGCAACGGCTGCCGATATCAAGGCGGCCTACAAGGATCTGGTGAAGAAGCATCACCCCGATGCAAATGGCGGAGACAGAGGATCTGAAGACCGTTTTCGCGCGGTTATTCAAGCCTATCAATTGTTAAAACAGGCTGGTTTCTGCTAACAACGCGGATTATGACAGAAAGCACTTTATGCAGGCGAATGCGCGGGTGCCGACCGGCGGCCGCTCTGGAGACATGATGAGCAAGATTGACCTCGACATTTCCAACCTCCCCGACACGACGATCTCGGTCCGGGAGGTCTTCGGCATTGATACGGATTTGCGCGTTCCTGCCTATTCGAAGGGCGACGCCTATGTGCCCGACGTCGACCCCGACTATCTCTTCGATCGCGAAACGACGCTCGCCATTCTTGCAGGGTTCGCCCACAACCGACGCGTCATGGTCGCCGGCTATCACGGGACCGGCAAGTCCACCCATATCGAGCAGGTCGCAGCGCGGCTCAACTGGCCCTGCGTGCGCGTCAACCTCGACAGCCATGTCAGCCGTATCGACCTCGTCGGCAAGGATGCGATCGTCGTCAAGGACGGGCTGCAGGTCACCGAGTTCAAGGACGGCATCCTGCCCTGGGCCTACCAGCACAATGTCGCGCTCGTCTTCGACGAATACGATGCCGGCCGTCCGGACGTCATGTTCGTTATCCAGCGCGTGCTCGAATCGTCGGGCCGCCTGACCCTGCTCGACCAGAGCCGCGTCATTCGTCCGCACCCGGCCTTCCGCCTGTTTGCGACCGCAAACACGGTCGGCCTTGGCGACACGACCGGCCTCTATCACGGCACGCAGCAGATCAACCAGGCGCAGATGGACCGCTGGTCGATCGTCACCACGCTCAACTATCTGCCGCATGACAAGGAGGTCGACATCGTCGCCGCCAAGGTCAAGGGCTTCACTGCCGACAAGGGCCGCGAGACGGTATCGAAGATGGTTCGCGTCGCGGACCTGACGCGTGCGGCTTTCATCAATGGCGACCTTTCGACGGTCATGAGCCCGCGTACGGTCATCACCTGGGCGGAGAACGCCTATATCTTCGGCGATATCGCCTTTGCCTTCCGCGTGACGTTCCTCAACAAGTGCGACGAGCTGGAGCGGGCGTTAGTCGCCGAGCACTACCAGCGGGCCTTCGGCGTCGAGCTCAAGGAGAGCGCCGCCAACATCGTGCTGGAAGCCACCGCCTAAGGCTTCTGCCGGCTTCGGTGAGAAGCCGGCTTCGCAGGCCTCCAACGCCCGGATGTCACCGTACTGGCTGAAAAGGATTTGTCGTGAGCTCGAACTCCAAGGCGAAACCGACCACGAGGGAAAACGCCGCTGAGCCGTTCAAGCGGGCGCTTTCCGGTTGCATCCGGTCGATTGCCGGCGATGCCGAGATCGAAGTCGCCTTTGCAAACGAGCGCCCCGGAATGGCGGGCGAACGCATCCGGCTTCCGGAACTCTCCAAGCGCCCGAGCCGGCAGGAACTTGCCGTGGCGCGAGGCCTGGGCGACTCCATGGCGCTGCGGAAGGCGTGCCACGACGCGCGCATCCACACAACGATGTCGCCGCAGGGAGCGGATGCGCGGGCGATCTTCGATGCGGTCGAGCAGGCCCGCGTCGAGGCGATCGGTGCGCTCCGGATGGCCGGTGTCGCCGACAACCTCTCCTCGATGCTCGACGAGAAATATGCCAAGGCGAACTTCGCGGCGATCGAGAGCCAGTCGGATGCTCCGCTTGAAGAAGCGGTGGCGCTCCTCGTGCGTGAAAAGCTGACCGGGGTGAAGCCACCGGCATCGGCCGGCAAGGTGCTCGACCTCTGGCGCGATTTCATCGAGACAAAGGCGGCCGGAGACATGCGCAACCTGCCCGCCGCGATCAACGACCAGCAGGCCTTCGCCCGCGTCGTGCGCGACATGCTGTCTTCGATGGATGTTGCCGAGAAATACGCCGAGGACGATATCGAACCGGACGAGCAGGAAAGCGAGACCGACGAGGACCAACCGCGCAGCCAGGAGCAGGACGAGAACGCCAGCGACGAGGAAGAAGGCTCCGACGCCGCACCCGCCGATGAGAACCAGCCTGCCGAGGAGCAGATGGAAGAAGGCGAGATGGACGGCGCCGAGATCTCCGACGACGACCTTCAGGACGAGGGCGAAGAGGAGAGCGAGACGCCCGGCGAGGTCAAGCGGCCGAACCATCCGTTCGCGGATTTCAACGAGAAGGTCGACTACACCGTCTACACGCGGGAATTCGACGAGACGATCACCGCCGAGGAGCTTTGCGACGAGGCGGAGCTCGATCGCCTCCGTGCGTTCCTCGACAAGCAGCTTGCCCACTTGCAAGGAGCGGTCGGCCGCCTCGCCAACCGCCTGCAGCGCCGCCTGATGGCGCAGCAGAATCGCTCCTGGGAGTTCGACCTCGAGGAGGGCTATCTCGACACGGCCCGTCTCCAACGCATCATCATCGACCCGATGCAGCCGCTTTCCTTCAAACGCGAGAAGGATACGACCTTCCGTGACACGGTTGTGACGCTGCTGATCGACAATTCCGGCTCGATGCGCGGCCGGCCGATCACGGTCGCGGCGACCTGCGCCGACATTCTCGCCCGCACGCTGGAGCGCTGCGGCGTCAAGGTGGAGATCCTCGGCTTTACCACCAAGGCGTGGAAGGGCGGACAGTCGCGCGAAAAGTGGCTGGCGGGTGGCAAGCCGCAGGCGCCCGGCCGTCTCAATGATCTGAGGCACATCGTCTATAAGTCCGCCGATGCACCCTGGCGTCGGGCGCGCCGCAATCTCGGGCTGATGATGCGCGAAGGCTTGCTGAAGGAGAACATCGACGGCGAGGCGCTGATGTGGGCGCACGACCGGCTGCTGGCGCGGTCGGAGCAACGGCGCATCCTGATGATGATCTCCGACGGTGCGCCGGTCGATGATTCCACGCTGTCGGTGAACCCTGGGAACTATCTCGAACGCCACCTGCGCGCCGTTATCGAGCAGATCGAGACCCGCTCGCCGGTCGAGCTTCTGGCGATCGGTATCGGCCACGACGTGACGCGCTATTACCGCCGGGCGGTGACCATTGTCGATGCGGACGAACTGGCGGGTGCGATGACGGAGCAGCTTGCAGCGCTTTTCGAGGACGAAAGTCTGCATCGTCGCCCAGTGCGCATGCGCCGCGCGGGCTAGGGGTGCAGCCGATCCACGGCACGAAATTGATTGAGTGGTTTCTGCCTGCGAAGGCTTCTAAGTCCGGTTTGAGAGCGGGAATGCCGCTGCGACTTGTCACGCACTCGCATTGCCTTCCGAAGGTTCCTCCTAGATGCTCCGTCGAAGTCTCGTTCTTCTCTCCCTTCTGGCATCGCCTGCAATCGCGCAGCCGGAGCCGACGACCGAAATCGTGCCGGTTCAGGCGCGGCAGATAAGGCAATTCAAAGCCGGCTCCAACGAGACGGTGTTCGGCCACCTCGAATTCATCGGTGGCATCGAAATAAGCTCGCGCAACCCGCTGCTCGGCGCGATTTCAGCGATCCGGTTCCGGCCGGGCAGCGATTCCTTCGTCGCCGTGATGGATACCGGCCACTGGGTCGAAGGAGCCGTCGTCCGCGACAATAGGGGCAGGCTTCTGGGGCTGACCGACCTCACCGTGACCTCGATGATCGATGGGGACGGTGGCGCCGAGCTCGAAAAATGGAGAGTAGACTCGGAAGGGTTGGCGTTGCGCGAAGGTGAGGCGATCGTCAGTTATGAGCAGCAGGCCCGTGTCGAGGTCTATCCCGACCCGGGTTTCGCGCGATCAAGACCCGTGGGACAGATGGCCCTGCCGTTTCCCATCGAGGAACTGCGCATCAATGGCGGCCTCGAAACGATGGCGATCGCGCCAAAGAACAGTCCGCTTCGGGGTGCTGCGGTCGTGGTGGCGGAACGCAGCGTCGACAAGGCGGATAACCTTCTGGCGGGCATACTCGAAGGGCCGATGAAGGGTGCCTTCACGGTCGTCCGCGAGGATCCTTATGCAGTTACCGACGGCGACTTCCTGCCAAATGGCGATCTGCTTCTCCTCGAACGCCGGTTCAATCTGGCCTCCGGCCTCGGCATGCGCATTCGCAGGATTGCTGCCGCCGACATCCGCCCGGGCGCCGTCGTCGACGGCGAGGTGTTGCTCAAGGCCGACATGAGCTATCAGATCGACAATATGGAGGGGCTGGATGTCGTCGTTCGGCCCGACGGCGAGATTCGCGTGATCATCGTTTCCGATGACAACCACTCGATTCTCGAGCGCAACCTGATGCTCGAATTCCGGTTGGTTTTGGGTTGAGCCAACTCAGCACCTCATTAGGAGCGAGGGACGTCGCAAACGAAAACGGGGCCGCATCGACCCCGTCAACGTGATTTTTCATTCTCCGCTGGTCTCATGCGGTGGCGTTGGCGGGCGGCATCGGCTTGATGACGCTCATCAGCGCTCCATAGGGCAAGAGCAGCACGATGCCGCACAGGATCTTCACCAGAAGATCGCCGAGCGCCCAGGAAATCCAGCGCGGCGCTCCTGCTGCGAGCACGCCGAGGAGGGGAGCGGTCTCGAGGGCAAAGTTGTCGTTCGGTCCGAAGAATACGAAGAGCGGAGCGAAGGCGAAAGAGAAGAACATCGCGGTGTCCAATGCCGATCCGATGAGAGAGCCGGCGAGCGGTGCCTGCCACCAGGTCTGCCGGCGCAGGCGGTTGAACACGGAAATGTCGAGGAGCTGACCGAACAGGAACGCGGAACCGGAGGCGATCGCGATGCGCGGCGTCGCGAGGTAGATCGAGACAGTGACGCCGACGATAAAGCCGGCAACGACCACGCGGCGCGCGATCCGTGGGCCGAAATGGCGGTTGGTGAGATCCGTGACGAGGAAGGCGAAGGGATAGCTGAAAGCACCCCAGGTCCACAGGTCGCCGAGGTTCATGCCGGCAATGGAGCCCGGAAGCGGGTATTGGACAAGGAAATTCGACGCCACGACCACGAGGGTCATGAGTACGACATAGACAAAGAACGTGCGTTTGATCAGCATTTTTTTATCCTGGGTGATGCCACCAGTTGGAGAACGTGACCGGGTGCTTGACCGGCGGCTAAATAGATCACGACACGAGAAAAAGGCTTGCCGGACGAAGTCCGCAAGCCTTCAAGTCTTGTCGGAAGAGCTGGCGCCGATCAGGCTGCTTCAGCGGTCTTCTTGACGATCTGGCGGCGCAACAGGCGAGCGCGCATGCTCAGCTCGTTCTCGTCAGCCTTCAGCAGGAAAGCGTCGAGGCCACCGCGGTGTTCGACCGAGCGGAGAGCGGCTGCGGAAACGCGCAGGCGGAAGCGCTGGCCGAGAGCATCGGAAATCAGCGTGACGTTGCACAGGTTCGGGAGGAACTTGCGCTTGGTCTTGTTGTTGGCGTGGCTGACATTGTGGCCCGACTGGACGCCCTTGCCGGTCAATTCGCAACTACGGGACATGGTACACCTATTCTCTTTATCGCCGCCGGACAATGCGGTAGCGGGCCCAGAGCCCAGGCCGCGTTCCTGTTGGCCATTATTGGAAAGTCGCGGTTCTATAGTCACAGAAGGCCTGCCAGTCAAGCCAAACCCTGCGCATTCTAGAAAAACCGCAACGCGATCGCTGCCGCCGCTACAATAATCTCTCCCGATACCCATTCCAAGCCGTTGCTCACTGCGCTATTTCTCCTGAACGCCGTGCAACGAAAAGGTGCCGCCTGTTCTCCTTGCGGCTGGCCGGATTTTGAGCAATTGGCGCAAAAAAAGCCGCAAACCCCTTGCATCCCAGAGGATTGCAAGGGGCAAGGAAACGACAGGTCTTCGGGCATGAACAGGCGCAATGGCTTCCGGGCATCAGCATTGCTGGCTGCCACGATGTTTTCCACAACATCGGTAGCTGCAGATATCGCACATCAAACGGATTACAGCATTTCGCTTGCCGGCTTACCCCTGGCGCGCGCCACTTTCCATACAGAACTCGTAAAGAATCGCTACACGATTTCCGGCACGCTGAATTCCGCCGGACTCGTCGACATCATCAGCCGCACGTCCGGCCAGACGCGCGTTTCCGGTGTGATCGCGAATGATCATCTGCGCGCCTCGCAATATTCCATGTCCTATCGCAGCGGCAGGAAATCGCGCGCAATCAGCGTGACCTTCCGGAACGGCAATGTCGTACGCGCGAGCATGACCCCGAAACGCAACCCGCTTCCGAAGAACTGGGTGCCGGTGACGAGCCGCGACATGCGCAACGTACTGGACCCGCTTTCCGGGCTGATCATTCCGGGGAAAAACAGGGTTTGCCCCAACACGCTGCCGATCTTCGATGGCGAATCGCGGCTCGACATCAAGCTCTCGCCCAAGGGGACCCGAAGCTTCAAGACCAGAGGATTCGAGGGCGAAGTCATCGTCTGTGGTGTCCGCTTCGTTCCAAGAGCGGGATACAGGAAGGGGCGCGAGGACGTCGAATATCTGCGCCGGCTGGAGACGATGGAGGTCTGGTTCGCAAGGGCCGAGGCCGTCGATGTCTATGCCCCGGTTTATGTCCGCATCCCGACGAAGCTTGGTCCGGTAACCGTTTCCGCGACGCGATTCGGCGGGTGATCAATCCCGAAAATTCTCTTCCGTCCGTCGCAAACGGACGCTAACTATGCAATGCATGATTGATTTGACGCGGCTTTCACGCACGTGAGCCGGGCGTGGGGGCAGGAATGAAATTCAAGGCAACCTTGATCGGTTTTGCCGCGATCCTGATGTGGTCGCTGCTGGCGCTCTTTACCGCCGCTTCGGGCAAAATGCCGCCGTTCCAGCTATCAGCAATCTGTTTCCTCATCGGTAGCCTGCCGGGCATCGTGGTGCTTGCGCTGAAGCCGGAGCGATTGAAGCTGCTGAAGCAGCCGGCCAAGGTCTGGATCACCGGCATTGCCGGGCTTTTCGGCTATCACTTTCTCTATTTCACCGCGCTTCGCAACGCGCCGGCCGTCGAGGCGGGCCTGATTGCCTACCTCTGGCCGCTGCTGATCGTGGTCGGCTCGACGCTGCTGCCGGGCGAGAAGCTTCGCTGGAACCACATCGCCGGCGCACTGGCGGGACTTGTCGGCACGATCCTGATCGTCGCCGGCAATGGCGTCGCCTTCGATGAGGCCTATACGCTCGGTTACGGCGCGGCATTCCTCTGCGCGTTAACGTGGTCGGGCTATTCCCTGCTGACGCGCCGCTTCGAAGCGGTCTCGACCGATGTCGTCACCGGTTTCTGCCTTGCGACGTCCATCCTTTCCTTCCTCTGCCATCTCGGTCTCGAAACGACAGTATGGCCGGAGACGGCTTTCGAGTGGCTGGCGGTTGCCGGACTTGGCCTCTTGCCGGTCGGCGCGGCTTTCTATGCCTGGGACTTCGGTGTGAAGAACGGAGACATCCAGCTTCTCGGCGTTGCCAGCTATGCCGCACCGGTTCTCTCGACGCTCGTCCTGATCCTGTTCGGCTTTGCGGACCCCTCCTGGCGTATTGCCGCCGCCTGCCTGCTCGTGACCGGCGGCGCCGTGCTGGCTGCGAGAGACATGATCTTTCGCAAGAGGATCGCTGTACCGCAGCCGGCGGAATAGGTGCAAGGAAGCCCCTTCCTAACCCTCGAGGAGAGGGGGCTTCTGGACGGGGCGCTGCCTCGAATCTCCTTCGCCCCGCTCGCGGGGAGAAGGTGGCCGGCAGGCCGGATGAGGGGCGGAGACGGAAACCCTGTCTTTCCTCATTCCTCAGGCGGCTGCCAGTCGGCTGCCGCCATTTCGAAGGCGGAAAAGTCGAATCCGGGCGCTACCGTGCAGCCGACGAGCGTCCAGTCTCCGAGCGAGGCGGCCGACTGCCACCAGTTGGCGCGAACGACGCGTTGCGGCCTTTCGCCCTCAAGCAGATCCGGCCCAAGCCGGAAGCGTGAGGCCGGCTTGCCCGGCTCGGCGATGCTGAGTTCGAGAGGGGCGCCCGCATAGTAGTGCCAGATCTCGGCCGCGTCGCGCACGCGATGCCAGTGCGAGCGCTCGCCCTTTTCGAGCAGATAGTAGATTGCCGTCGAATGGCTGCGTGGCGCGCCACTGTCGCGGAAGGTCTCCACGTACCAGCCGCCCTCCGGATGCCTCGCCAACCCAAGCGCGTCGACAATTGCGGCCGGCGTCAGGTGCCGCGAGACGTCCATCAGAAATTATCCTTGCGCTTGCGGATCTCTGCAAACACCTCCGCATCGCTCGCGCTCTCCATGGCAAGATGCTTGCGGATCTTCTGGTCGCCTGCGCGAAGGAATGGATTGGTCCGCTTTTCGAGGCCGATCGTCGTTGGTGCGGTGAAACCGCCGTCCGAGCGCGTCTCCTCGATTTCGGCGGCACGCGTCTTGAGCGCTGTATTTTCGGGGTCGATCGTCACGGCGAAATGCGCATTGGCGAGCGTGTACTCGTGGCCGAAATAGACGGCGGTGTCGTCCGGGAGCGCCATCAGCCGGTTCAGCGATTGCCACATCGTCTCGGCCGTTCCCTCGAACAGCCGCCCGCAGCCGAGCGCAAACAGCGTGTCCGCTGCAAACAGCAGCTTATCCTTCGGGAAATGGAAGCAGATGTGGCCCGCGGTATGTCCCGGCGTTTCGATGACCTCGACCGGGTGCCCGGCAAAATCGAAACGGTCCCCTTGGCCGACGCTCCTGTCGAGGCCAGGGATCTTAGATGCCTCGCCTTTTGGCCCGATGATCGTGACGCCGAAGCGCTCCTTCAGGCTGACATTCGCCGCCACGTGGTCGCCGTGGTGATGGGTCGTAAGGATATGCGTGAGGCGCCAGCTCCGCCGCTCGAGCGCCTCGAGGATCGGCCGTTCTTCCGGAGCATCGATCGATGCCGTCGCACCGCTTGCCGGATCATGGAGAAGCACACCAAAATTATCGGTGCGGCAGAGGAAGAGGTCGAGTTCGAGCGCGGCCATGATGAGGTCCTCCGATCGGGCGTGACGCGGGATGCGGGCGAAGCCACGCCCATCCCGCTCCAGCGGAATGTAGCGAGGCTCGCCTTGAAGTCTACCGTTCCAAAGCTAACATGTTGGCCATGCACACGGATATCGTCGATCTTCGCCAATTTTATCATTCCGAGCTGGGCCGGATGGCGGAGCATTCCGTCAGCATGGCGCTCTCCTCGGTTTGGGCGCGATTGCCTGAGGAGCGGCTCGTCGGTCTCGGCTATGCCGTGCCCTATCTCGAACGATTCCGCGCCGACACCGAGCGGACCTTCGCCTTCATGCCGGCGGGGCAGGGCGCGGTGAATTGGCCTGTCGCGGAATTGTCTTCGACCGCGCTGGTCTTCGACGAGGAACTGCCGCTGCCGGACGCCTCGATCGACCGCGTGCTGATGGTCCATTCGCTGGAATTCGCTGAAAGCCCCCGCGAAACGATGAAGGAAATCTGGCGCGTTCTCGCGCCCGGCGGCCGATTGGTGATCGTCGTGCCGAATCGTCGCGGCGTCTGGGCGCGGATGGAGCACACGCCCTTCGGCTCGGGACGGCCCTATTCGCGCGGCCAGTTGACGGCGCTCCTGCGCGAGACAAATTTCACGCCCGGCGCCACTTCCGAGGCGCTGTTCTTTCCGCCATCGAAGCGCAAGGTCGTTCTCCGTTTGCGACGCAGCCTGGAGCGGTTCGGCCGTTCGTTGTGGCCTGTGTTTTCCGGAGTGATCATCGTGGAGGCGCAAAAACGGCTCTATCAGGGCCTGCCGGTCGCTGTCCGCGCCTCGCGCCGGGTCTTCGTGCCGGTGCTGGCGCCGCATGGCGTGCCGAGCACGCGCACCCAGCCGGTGCTGCCGACCACGGTGCTGTAGTCGCGTGGGCTTGCCGCACTCGACAAATTTCCTCCGCCCCGCTATTGGCTTGGCCACATTTCCTCCCGTGAAAGCCGATCCGATGAACCTTGTTTCAAAGAGCCCGCAGCCGCGTTCCGGTATTCTGGACATTGCCGCCTATGTGCCAGGCAACGAACATGCGCCGGGTGTTGCCAAGGTCCACAAGCTTTCGTCGAACGAAACACCGCTCGGCGCCAGCCCGCACGCGATCGAGGCGTTCCAGAAGGCGGCTTTCAATCTCGAACGGTATCCGGACGGTCAGGCGCATGCGCTGAAGGATGCGATCGCTGCGGTTCACGGCCTCAACCCGGCCAATATCGTTTGCGGCAACGGTTCCGACGAGCTGCTCGGGCTTATCTGCCACACCTATCTCGGCCCGGGCGACGAGGGGATCATCACCGAGCACGGCTTCCTCGTCTACAAGATCCAGATCATGGCGGCGGGCGCCACTGCGGTTACGGTCAAGGAAAAGGACGCGCATGTCGATGTCGACGCGATCCTCGCTGCAGTGACAGAGCGGACGAAGATCGTCTTCATCGCCAATCCGGCCAACCCGACAGGCACGTATATCCCCGTGGACGAGGTCCGCCGGCTGCATGCGAGTCTTCCCTCCGGCGTGTTGCTGGTGCTGGACGCTGCCTATGCGGAATATGTCCGGCGCAACGATTACGAGGCGGGCCTCGAACTGGTGTCGGCCAATCGCAACGTCGTGATGACGCGGACGTTCTCGAAGATCTACGGGCTCGCCGGGCTTCGCATCGGCTGGATGTTTGCCCCGCATGAGATCGTGGACGCCGTGGACCGTGTGCGTGGCCCGTTCAATCTCAATGCGCCGGCGATCGCCGCCGGGGCGGCAGCGATCCGCGACCAGGCCTTTGTTGCCGCGGCGGTCGATCACAATCTTACCTGGCTCGCAAAGGTCACTGCGGCCTTGCAGGGAATCGGTCTGCGGGTGACGCCTTCGGTCACCAACTTCGTGCTGATCCATTTTCCGGAGACGGGCGGCAAATCGGCCGAGGACGCTGATGCGTTCCTGACGGCTCGCGGCTTCATCCTGCGCGCCGTGCGCGCTTATGGTTTTCCCAATGCGCTCCGCATGACCATCGGTTCCGAGGAAGCGAACGAAGGCGTCATCGCCGCACTGACTGAATTCATGGGACAAGAATGATGGCTCAACAGTTCGAAACGATCGCCCTCGTCGGCATTGGCCTGATCGGATCGTCGATCGCCCGGGAAATTCGCGAGAAGCAGCTTGCCGGTACGCTCGTCGTTTCGACGCGGAGTGCTGCGACGCTCGCCCGGGCGGAGCAGCTCGGCCTTGGCGACCGCTACATGCTTTCGGCAGCCGAGGCCGTCAAGGATGCCGACCTCGTCGTCGTTTCGGTGCCGGTCGGCGCTTCCGGTGCCGTCGCTGCTGAAATCGCCGCGCATCTGAAGCCCGGCGCGATTGTTACCGATGTCGGTTCGACGAAGGGCTCGGTCATCGCACAGATGGCGCCGCACCTGCCCGACACGGTCCATTTCGTCCCCGGCCACCCGATCGCGGGCACCGAGCATTCCGGCCCGGACGCCGGCTTCGTCGGACTTTTCCGCGGACGCTGGTGCATCCTGACGCCGCTACCCGGTGCCGATGAAGAGGCCGTCGCAAAGCTCAGGTTTTTCTGGGAGACGATGGGCTCGATGGTCGACGAGATGGATCCGGAGCACCACGACAAGGTGCTGGCGATCGTCTCGCACGTTCCGCACATCATCGCCTACAACATCGTCGGCACGGCAGATGACCTCGAAGCGGTCACCGAGTCCGAGGTCATCAAATATTCGGCGTCGGGCTTCCGCGATTTCACGCGCCTCGCCGCCTCGGACCCGACCATGTGGCGTGACGTTTGCCTGCACAACAAGGACGCGATCCTGGAAATGCTCGCCCGCTTTTCCGAGGACCTTGCATACCTGCAGCGAGCCATCCGCTGGGGCGACGGCGACAAGCTGTTCGACCTCTTTACCCGCACGCGGGCAATCCGCCGCTCGATCATCCAGGCGGGCCAGGATACGGCCATGCCGGATTTCGGCCGGCACGCAATGGATCCCAAATAATCGCCTACAGCGCCGCACGTCTTATCCGACGCACAAAGGACGCTGTAACTCTTTGATTCCACGCATCGTGCCTTCCGAAAATCGGGTCCGATTTTCGGGCCGATGCGCTAGTCGGCTACGATCTAAGGAAACATCAGGGCTCTTCAGAGCGGCGGCAGCACGCCGACCGGGATGAAGGCCACGAAGGCAGTGCTATCGCGGACGTTGAGCTTCACCGTTGCCTCGTTCTTGCCGCCGGCAAGCGTTTTCAGCATGTTGGCGATGTTGTTGATCAGGTCCGTTTCGTCCGGAACCACCTTCACGAGACTTGCCCGCCAGGCATCGATATTCATCATAGTCAGCGAGAATTCGCCGGAAATCAGGCCTTGATCATTCACCGAAAAGGGGCCCGAAAGCTTCGCGCTCATTCCGTCGCCCGCGTCAAGGGTCAAGTGACGCAGTTCGCCGCTGCTGCCGCGAAGCATGTGTTCGGAAAGGGCTCCCGCCTGCATCCACCCGGCCTTGCCGACGACAGTGACGTCCGCTGCGACATCGACCGGGGCGGCAAGGCTCGGCCCTTGTGCGGGGCGCAGATCGAGTTTCTCCACGCTCAGGGCGGCGTCGAGGTCTTCGCCGTTCTGGCGCAGGTGCATCTCGCCGTGGCTTGCGCCGAAACCGAGGCTGTCGCCCGTCAACGGCCAACGCGCCGTTCCCGTGAGATTGTCATAGGCGATCGACGTACGGTCGAGGCCCGACATCGTCGCCTTGAGGCTCGCGTGCAGCAGCGTCCAATCGGCCGAGAGCGTCAGGCCGGGCGACATCCGGACCTCGGCGGGACCGTCGAGTTCGACGACGGCATGTCCCGGCTGATAGACCTGGGCGGCCGTTCTCAAGGCGCCGAAGGATGCGGAGGCGCCGCGAAGATTGTCGTCGAGCCGCAGCTTGTCGCAGAAAAGGCCGATGCGGAACGGGAAACCACGCACGTCCATCTCCGTGCACTCACCGCCAAGGCCGTTCGGCCGCTTTTCCGAGAGGTAGGTTGTCAGTCGTTTTTCAATCTGGTCCGCAGCAAAGAACCAGCCTGCAGAATAAATGCCGGCGGCGAGCACGATGCCCACTGTCAGCCAGAGAAATTTCTTGCCGGCTGGTGATCCGTTGGCGACATCGGTGACGGTCATTCTAATCGCGTACTCCAATTGCTGCTGTGGCCGGGCCCCCATCGGACCATTGATCGAAGGCGGAAGGGATGGAAAAACGACCTGGCATTCTTTCTCATTCCGTTCCGGGTGGCGGTTGCCGATCCTGCAAACTATTTTTCATTCCTGTGTATGGTTGCCGGCCTCCCCTTCCGTGTGCCGAAATAGTTTCGGCTTGATCGATCACGACAGCGCTCGCGAATGGTTCAACACGTGGCAGGCGGCATGGATTAAATGGCAGTTGATATGGACGAATTTTGGGTCTTTGGCTACGGGTCGTTGATGTGGAACCCGGGTTTCCGTTTTGAAGAGAAGTCGACGGCGCGCGCCTTCGGCTACCGACGTTCGCTGTGCGTGCGTTCATGGGTGCATCGCGGCACGGAGCAGCGGCCCGGTCTCGTGCTCGGCCTTGACTATGGCGGCTCCTGCATCGGCACCGCATTCCGTGTTCCGGGAAGCGAAAAAGCCGACGTGATCGACTATCTGCGCGAGCGTGAACTTGTAACCCATGTCTACAGAGAGCGGACCATGCCGGTCCAGCTTGCCGACGGACGCCGCGTGCCGGCACTTGCCTATGTGATCGACCGCGGCCACGCCCAATATGCCGGAGCACTCAGCGCGGCGGAAGCGGCAGAAACTGTTGCGACCGCCTCCGGCAAATCCGGGCCGAACATCGAATACGTGCTCAACACGCTCGCGCATCTCCAGGAAATGGGTATCCGCGACCAGTGGCTGGAGGACGTCGTTGCAAGATTGACCGCGACGGGCGCGGTCGCAGTTCAAGCCTGACCGAGTTCGCGCAGCCGCTGCTTTGCCGTCTCCGGCAACGGCAGCTGCGGATTGGCCTTGGCGGTCTCGACAAGCAACTCATCGCTTGCGGCCTCGGTTACCTCGATCAGCTTCTTGAGGAACGCATCCGGATCCATCCCGGCCTCGACCGGCGGCAGGACGCGCACCTTGAAATGACCGGGGAAGCGCAGGAACTTGCGCCGCGGCCAGAAGAGGCCGGGATGCATGGCAACGGGCACCACCGGAACTTTCAGATCACGGTAGAGGCGGGCGATGCCGTATTTGTATTCGGGCGGAGCCCCCGGGGGACGACGCGTGCCTTCCGGGTAGATGATCAACTGCCGCCCGGTCGCCATCTCGTTCTTGGTCCGCTCCATGACGTCGGTCATCGCCTTGCCGCGCGCCGCGCGGTTTACCGGCACCATGCGCTGCTTGATGATGTACCAGCCGAACAGCGGTATCCAGGTGAGCTCGCGCTTGAGGATGTAGAACGGGTCGTCGAGCCAAGGCAGGAGCGCATAGGCATCCCAGAAGGACTGATGCTTGGGCGCGAAGATATAAGGCCCTTGCGGAATATTTTCCAAACCTTCGATTTCGAACGTTGTGCCGACGATCTTCTCCAGAAGCCAGTGATTGCTGCGCACCCAGTTCTTCGGCACGAACCAGGCTTTCTTGCGGGGGAGAATGAAATAGATCGGCGTCAACACGATCATCTGCACGATCAGATTGGCATAGAAGACCAGGTTGAAAAGGATCGAACGCAGTATGATCATCAGGTGGCTCTCGATGCAGTGCAGGGCGTTAGTGGCGGGATAGCACTCCGCTGCCTACACGAATATGCCGTCGAGGAAAACCGCCGCGACGGCTCGGCACGCGTTTACCAGCGCAAAGTCGTCGTGGCACTCGGCGCTATTCTTCGGCCGGGGTCGCCCGAGACGAAAGTACCCTGAGGCCATTCGTCGGACGTGCGCCCATCATGTCGAGCATGGAGGCGACGGAATATTTGCCATATTCGAGCAGGATGGCCTTCAGCACGCGCGGGTTACGCAGCCAGTTGGTCGTCTTCAGATCGGAATTGACGACCGGATAGGCGATGAACTCCGTGTCGGGCTTGGCGCGGCGCAACTCCAGAAGGCTGCGCGGCATATGGTAATTGTTGGTGACGACGAGCACGGTCTTGTAGCCGCGATTGCGGATCCACTGCGCAGCCTCGGTGGCGTTGCCGATCGTGTCGATTGCTTCATGCCCGATGTCGACGCAGCACTTGAAGAGATCGGCCGAACTCTGCGTGTTACGGCGTATCTGGGTGCCCGTCGTCGCCGGATGGACGCCTGAGATCAGCAGCCGCTTGCCTGATCCTGACTTCAGAAGATCCACCGCCTGATCGATCCGCTGGAAGCCGCCCGTCAGGACGACGATCGCGTCGGCCCTCGGATGAGCCGGCGGCTGCAGTGAGGCGACGGTGTCCGCAAACTGCAGGAAGCCGGCGATGAAAACGGCAAGGAAGAGAAGCAGCACGAAAAATGTCCGGCGCAGGATTTTGCGCAGCAGGCTGCGGGACCGGCGGCGGCGCACGGCTCTCTCCCGCCAACTGCCCCTCCCGGCCATTTCGCTCTCGCCCAATTCTCGCACCATCATGATTCTCTTCACTTACAGCGCCGCGCGTCCAATCGCACGCAAAGGTCGCTGTAGCACTTTGAATTGCTGCATGATTTTTTCCCTAAATCGATTCCGATTTGGGAATCATCCAGTAGCCGCAGAATGCGGCAGGGAATAGATGGAGTGAACGCGGTTCATGGCTGTCAGCTTTGAAAGGTGTCCGTCCGGCCAGGATCCGACCGGATGAGATCTATTTCGTAGATCGTTCGCATGACTGTAAGGCGCGCCGTCAGAGTCGTCAGCAGGGCGATGACGATTATGATCGCGAATATGCCAAGATAACCGGCGTAACCGATGGCAAATCGGCCAAACAGGGCGGTAGCCTGGTCCGACTCGGGGGTGGCAAGCGTCTGCGACTGCCAGAAACTGGCCAGGGCGAAGGAAAGCGCAGCCAGCAGGCCGCCGGTCCCGGCGCCTTTCAGGCTGATCCGCAGGAAGTGCTTCTGGAACTCGGAGGCCACGAAACCCGCCTCCGCACCGACGAAATGCAGCACCTCGACAATGTGACGGTTGCCGGACAAGGCACCGCGGGTCGCGAAGACGACGGTGAGCACCATGGCCGAGAAAACCAGCGCGAGGACGCCGCTCCCGATCATCGCAGTGGTATTGGCCATAGCCACAAGACGGTCGACCCAGGTGCGGTGATCATCGAGAAAGGCCTGCGGAATCGTTTCCGTCAGCGCCTTGCGCATGGCGGCGAAGTCGGGCGGGTTGTTCTCGTCGATGGTAATGACGATCAGTCGCGGCACAGGCAGTTCGTCGAGATCGAGACCCTCGCCGAGCCACGGCTCGAGGAGCCGTGCCGTAGCGGCCCGATCGATGATGTTCCCGCCGGTCGTGCCGCTGAAGGTCAGCGCCAGGTCGCGCGCGTCGGCGAGCGCCTTTTCCATGTCGAGATTGTCGTCAGGCTTGATCTGGATGGTGATTTCCCGCGAGATCTGGGACTGCCAGCTTTGCGCCGTCGCCCGTACCATGCTGACCCCGCCGAGCGTCAGGCAGGCGAGGAAGGACATGATCGCGATGACGCACATCAGCGCGTGACCGGAAACATTGGCCGAAGGCACGATCGGACCGGTCGGGCGCACGCGCATTTCGGTGCGGCGCGGCTGCTGTTCGGGTTCGCGGCGGGGGACGCTGTTCTCATTCATAGATGTCGAGCCGCCCCTGTGACAGGATCATGCGCCGGGCTTCGACCTGATCCATCAAGGACAGGTCGTGGGTGGCGATCACCACCGCCGTTCCGAGCCGGTTGAGCTCGAGGAAGAGGTTCAGCAAGCGGCGCGCCATCGGCGGATCGACGTTACCCGTCGGCTCGTCGGCGAGCAGGATCTCCGGCCGGTCGATCAGAGCCCGGGCGATCGCCGCGCGTTGTTTCTCGCCACCCGAAAGCACCGGCGGCAGCACGTTGATACGCTCGCCGAGGCCGACCCATTTTAGAAGTTCGAGCACGTCCGCGCGATAGCTTGCCTCCTCCTTGCCCCGCACTCTGAGTGGCAGGGCGACGTTCTCGTAGGTTGTCAGATGGTCAAGCAGGCGGAAGTCCTGAAAGACGATGCCGACGCGCCGGCGCAGCATCGGGAATTCGTCTCTCGGGATGGAGGATATGTTGCGATCGAACATGCGGATCAACCCGCGTGTCGGCTGCAGCGACAGGAAGAGCAACCGCAGCAGGGTCGTCTTGCCGGCGCCCGACGGTCCGGTGAGAAACTGAAACGACCGGCGTGGGATGTCGAATGTCAGGTCCCGGAGGATTTCCGGTCCCATGCCATAGCGCAATCCGACGTTCTCAAAGTGAATCAATGGGCCAGCCCAGTTTCTCGTCACGACCTTCGACATCCGCCGCCAAGCCGATCGTCCGCGCAGAGGACAGCAATTCCGCCAGAGTAAAATCCGTGTGCGGCACGGCGGTTAACTTTCCATGAAAAGGCGTCGCTTTCACGGCTTCTTTCCGAAACATTAACCATTTCGGTTTACGTGTCGTCAGGATTTGATGCAATGCCCTGTTTCTTGCACAGGCCGGTTACAGGCATTGCCCGCAAGCTCCGCTCAAGGCTGCCGCCGGTCGCGCTGCCGTACGGTGCCGCACGTTGCTTCGGGAGGAGCGACGGAGCGATCCAAAGCGGGTCGCATTCAAACGGCCTTATGCGACGCGCTTTAGTTCTTTGTTTTCATGCATGTCGTTGTCCAAAACCGCTGCACACTTTTGGGCGACATGCATCAGGGGGAACCCATGCAGGCATTTCGCTCAAGAACGACCGCCCACGTCGATCTGCTTCCGCCGGAACGGGAGGCGCGTCCGAGTGGCGCCACAGCCAGAATGCTCGATTATGTCGACGCCGAATTCGAGACTATTGCCACCACCGCGCGGCCCAGCCCTTATCCGGTCTTCAACGTCAACCGGAAAGCCGCGCTCGCCAGGCGCGGAAAGCCCACTCGGCAGGTTTTGACGATCGTCGAGGCCAGGTTGCGCGGCATGCCGGCCCGCCAATTCGCCGGGCTGGTCAGCGGGTTGGGCCTCGGGGTGTTCCTTCTGATCGCAGGCCTTTTCAGCGAAGGACAGGCGGACACCCAACCTCTGTCGATCGGAGGCGTCAGGGCATCGTTCGACTATGCCGGTGGCATGCAGGTGCTTTCGGTCTACGGAAGCATAGACAACCGCTCCGGCACGGAACAACGTCTGCCGCTTGTCGTGGTCGATGTCAGGAGCAACGGGCACAAGGTGACGGCAACGCGGTTGATGCCCGACGGTGCGTCGATTGCACCCGGCGAGAGTCGTCATTTCGCTGCCCGCCTTCCCTACGCGGGCGGAAAAATGCCGGACGTCACGGTTTCTTTCGCCGAAAACAGTGTTTCTCGGCTCTGATTGTGCTAAGCGGCGCTTGAAAGGAAGCCACTCCCTGTCTTCCGCAATGAAGTGCTGGAGAGTCCCGCATGCCCGTCGTCCGCGGCAAGAATATCGAAGTCCTGTACAGCGCCGAGACGATCGCTGCCCGCAATCACGAACTGGCGGATGCGATCGTTCGTGGGCCCCACAAGGATCTGCTGGTCATTTCGATATTGAAAGGCTCGTTCATTTTTGCGGCCGATCTCATCCGCGCCATGCATGACGCCGGTCTCGCGCCGGAGGTCGAATTCATCACGCTATCGAGCTACGGCACGGGAACCGAATCCAAGGGCGTGAAGATAACCAAGGATATCGATAGCGACGTGCACGGTCGCGATGTCCTGCTGATCGATGACATTCTCGAATCCGGCGGGACGTTGCGTTTCGCCAAGGACCTGCTTTTGGAGCGCGGCGCGCGAAATGTCACGATCGCCGTCCTTTTGGACAAGCGGATGAAGCGTCGGGTCGATCTGGAGGCCGATTACGTCGGCTTCGAATGTCCGGACCATTTCGTCGTCGGTTACGGCATGGACGTCGCCTACGCCTTCCGCGAACTGCCATTCGTCGGCGTCGTCACGGGTGATGCTGAGTGATACCTGCAGCGGCGCGCGTCTAGTTAGACGCGCATAGGTCGCTGTTTGATTTTCTACATGACTTTGTCCTTGGATCGGGACCGGCCCAAGGTGTGATGCGCCGCCTTTTCTGAAAATCGACGCTGCGGCGTTTACCGAAAGCAAACGAAAAGCTGGTTGTTTGGAGGGGCGTCACGGCTTCGGCATGTCGAAGCGTGGCGTCGGCATATGCTCGAAATCGGCAGCGGTTTCAGAAGGCATGATGCTCGAGTTCAACGAGATGAGCGTCCTTTGTAAGTCCAAGGGACGCATGGCGCTCAATGGGAGCGAAGACGGGAGGCCATGATGGCGAGAATCCTGATTACCGAGGATGAGGATGCCTTGCGCTCATTTGTGGCGCGCGCATTGCGACTCGATGGACATGAAACTGTCGAGGCGGGCGATGGAGCCGACGGCCTCGCCTGCCTGCAAAGCCAGGCCTTTGATCTGCTCTTGTCCGATATCCGCATGCCGGTGATGGACGGCATCGAATTGGCGCATCAGGCCTCCGCCGCGTTTCCCGCGCTCAAGATCCTGCTCATGACCGGCTATGCGGAACAGCGCGAACGCGCGGACGATCTCTCGGGCAAGGTTGTCGATGTCATTTCCAAGCCGTTCTCGCTGCCCGATATTCGCAAGGCAGTCGCCCTGGCGCTCGTCGCCTGACAGCCATTTCCGATTTAGGGCCGTCGCCGCTTGCCGGCGATGGCCGGTCACATGCATCCTTCTATACCACCGAAGGAATTATGCGGCGGTCAGCGCATATCGAGCAGGCGTTCGAGATATTGCCGCTCGGCCTCCGGAGACAGGCTGTCGCCGAGCTTGCGGCGGATCGCGTCGAGGATTTCGCGGGCGCGCTGGGTATCGATTTCGTCCGGAACCTTGACCTGGTCGCCGAAGTCAGGGCCGACATTCTGCTGACGACGGCCGAGCGGGTCCCGTCCATTCTGACCGTATTGGGGAACGCCCTGTCCGGGACCCTGCTGCCCTTGGGCCTGCATCTGGTTCATCATGTCCTGTGCGCCTTCGCGCAAGGCCTGCAACGCCCGGCCCTGACTGCCGACAGCCTGTTCGCCCTCGCCCTCGCCAAGCGCGTCGGCCGCTCCCTTCATCTCGCGCTGTGCTTGGCCGAAGCCCTTGCCGGGCTTAACGCCAAGCTGCTCGAGGCCTTTCTGCAGTTCCCCGAGCTGCTTGCCAAGCCCTTCCTGCTGCTGCCGCAGTTGCTTCAAGGCTTCCTTCAACTGTTCGGCAGTCTTGTCGTCGAGCGGGTTGGGCTTGCCGTTGGGATCGCTTTGCTGCCCGGGATCCTGCGGCATGTCCTGACCGAAAAGCTCGTTGTCTTCGCCCTGTAGCGGATCGCCACGTTGCATCCGGTCGCGGAGCGCCTGGTCAAGTTTGAAGGTCTCGTCCATCAACTGTTGCTGCTGCTGCATCAACTGACCGAGCTTGTCCATCTGCTGGCGCATCGCGTCGTTCTGCTCGCCCATCTGCTGCATGCGCCCGGCCTGCAGGTTGTTCATCATTCTCTGCAGTTCAGACAGGAGTTGGCGCGCCTCGTCGCGCGAGCCGGACCGGGCCAGATTTTCAATCTGGTCCATCATCTTTTGCAGGTCTTGCTGGCGCAGCACGTTGTTCTGGTTGGGGTTGATCGCCATGCGCGGGTTTTTTGCGGCTTGCTCGGCAAGTTGCTGCATGTATTCCTGCATCGCCTGGCGCAATTCCTGCATCAGCTTGGCGATTTCCTCGTCGGACGCATTGCGGTCGAGTGCATCGGAAAGCTTCTGCTGAGCGTCGCGCAGCCTCCGTTCGGCGAGCGACAGGTCGCCGTCCTCGATGCCGAGGGCAATCTCCCAGAGATGATCAGCCGCGTCCCTGAGCATGTCGTCGTTGCGCGCGAGCGCCATGCGCGTGCGTGCCGACTGGATCAGCAGGAAATGCGTAAGGTTCGGGATCGTCTCCTCCGCGTAGAGCGTCAGTGCGTCGTTGAGATCGATCGCGCGTGGCAGGTCGTTGACGTTAAGCGCGAAGACCTGCCTTTGCTCGGCAACGGCAGCAGCGAGCGGTTCGAAGAACTGGCGTGCCGGAAGGATGATGTCCTGCGGCACGCTTCGGCCTTCTTGACCGGCGGCATCGCGGGCGACCAGGGTGATGCGCACACGCTTTCCGGCGAGCGGATCCTCGCTAAGGTTCCGGCTCGTGGTCCCCTTGGCCTCGCGGGCATTGCGGCGCGGCAGGTCGAGGCGATACTCGGGCGGGGGGTAAAGCGACCGGGCGCCGGGCGGCTCGTCCAACGGCTTGATTTCAGCCCAGGCCTGCGAGATGCCGTAGTCGTCATGCCCAAGGAAACTTATTTCGAGCGACGCATTCGCGGTCGGGCGCGGGGGCCCATCGAAAGCGATGTCGGGGACGCTGTCCGGCGTGATCTTGAAGTTCCAGCTTTGCCCGCCGACTGAAAGCGTTCCGTCCTTGGTTATCTTGTAGAGATGGTTGCGGACGTCATTCCGCGCCTGCACCGCTTCCTGCGGTTCCGTCTTTGGTTCCGACTTCGCTTTGTCCGCGGCAGCGGGAATGACCACCGGTCCGGTTCCAGCGGTTTCGGCATAGCTCACGCGTGTCTCCGGTCCGGCACCGGTTATCCTGACCGTCAAATCGCTGAACTGCGGCACGGTGATGAGGGCTTTGTCAGGAGCCGGAGCCTGCTCTTGAGCTGAAGCCGTGTCATGCCGGCCGGTCAGGAAAATCGGTGCCCGGCCCGTGTAGGCCGGCGGCGTCACCCAGGCGTCGATGCGGATGTCCGCCGCCACAGCCGTCTGCTGGGGCAGTCGGAAAGCGTCCGTTACCAACCCCGCGCGGTTCGAATAGGAATAGGCAAATGCAAGGCAGGCGAGCAACACGGGGACCGCTCTCAGTGCCCAGGGGTCGTGCCGCGCGATATCGGGACGCGGAAGGCCGGTGTCCAATGCACGGACCAGTTTGGCCATGCGCACCTGGTGCTCGCGCCACAGCGCCGCCCCGAATGCTCCCTCTGTTGCCGGCGTGTCGTCCTGGACGCGGATCGCCTGATGGGGCAGCTCGTTGCGGTCTTCAAGCATCCGGTCGGCATCAGTGTTTTCCGGCCAGCGGACCCGGGTCAGCGGCAGGAGCGAGAAGAACAATCCTGCGAGGAAGACGAGAAGGATTGCGGCGTGCAGCCACAACGGCGCGACGCGGAAGAAACCGAGCCAGCCTGCGGAGAGGAACAGGAGAACGATCGACGCAGGCAACAGCGCGCGGGGCAGAACCTGCTCCGCGAAAAGGACCAAGCGGGCGAAAAACCTCTTTGTCGCCAGCATCCTGGCGAAGGGCTTCGGTTGTGGCGTGTCATCCCGCCGGAATTGCGTCATCCGCCCAAGTTCCCTTTCGGTCGCTCATGGTCGTTCTTCTGCATGTATGCTCAAATCCCAGCCGATCAAGGATAAAACATGCAGCAATTCAAAGTGCTACAGCGTTCTTGCGTGTCTGAACAGACGCACGGCGCGTAGTGATCCTTGCAACGCAGGATAACACCGTTTGTGGCGAAGACGAGGGCGACAACAAATCGTGATCGCCGCACGGCCCTGCGACATCCTGGCCAGAAGCCGAACGATGCGGCTCAGTCGAGCCAGTCCGGCACCGAGTCGAGGCCGATCAGGCGGTCATAGTCCTGGCGTGGGCGCACGACGTGGAAGCGGTCGCCCTTGACGAGCACTTCCGGCACGAGCAGGCGGCTGTTGTAGGTTCCCGACTGCACCGCTCCGTAAGCACCGGCCGAGCCGATTGCGAACAGATCGCCCGGTTTCGGCATCGCCATCTCGCGATCGAGCGCCAGGTAGTCACCGGTTTCGCAAACAGGGCCAACCACGTCGGCCTTGATGCGCGGTGCATTGGCGGCGGAAATCTTCACCGGCCGGATTTCGTGATATGCCTCGTAGAGGGTCGGGCGGATCAGGTCGTTCATCGCGCCGTCGACGATGACGAAGGTCTTGTCGCCGCCATCCTTCACGTAGATCACTTCGGTAACAAGAATGCCGGCGTTGCCGACGATCAGCCGACCGGGTTCGGTGACGATGCGGCAGTTGAGGCCCTTGAGCTGGTTCTTGACGATGTCTGCATAGGCATCGGGCAACGGCGGCGGATTGTTGTCGTCCCTGTAGGGAATGCCGAGACCTCCGCCGATATCGACGTGGTCGATCGCATGGCCATCCGACCTGAGGGTATCGACGAGTTCGCGCAGCAGCTTGAAGGCATCGTCGAACGGCTGCAACTCGGTGATCTGGCTGCCGATATGCATGTCGATGCCGGTGACCTTGATGCCAGGCAGGGTGGCGGCGTGGGCATAGACGCTGCGCGCCCGCTCCCAGGAAATACCGAACTTGTTCTCCTTCTTGCCGGTCGAAATCTTCGCATGCGTGCGGGCATCAACGTCCGGATTGATGCGGAAGGAAACATGCGCCTGCTTGCCGGCCCGTAGTGCCCGTTGGTTCAGGACCTCCAGCTCCGGCTCGGATTCGACATTAAAGCAATAGATGCCCGCCTCGATCGCGAAGTCCATCTCGCGCGCCGTCTTGCCGACGCCGGAAAACATGATCCGGTCCGCCGGCACCCCGGCGGCAAGCGCGCGACGGAGTTCACCCTCGGAAACCACATCAACCCCCGCGCCAAGCCGGGCCAGCGTCTTCAGCACGGCCTGGTTCGAATTGGCCTTCATCGCGTAGCAGACCATGGCATCAACATCGGCAAAGGCTTGCGCGAAGACCCGGTAATGGCGTTCCAGCGTTGCGGTGGAATAGCAATAGAAGGGTGTTCCGACGGCTCTTGCGATGTCCGTTACGGGGACGTCTTCGGCATAAAGAATTCCGTCGCGGTATTGGAAATGGTTCACGGGGCTTTGCTCGGTTCAGAGGAGGGGATCAAGCAGGAAGGGCCGGTCCTCTACCGTATCCTTCTCTTCGACGGTTCCCGCCGGCGCTTTGGTGTTGAGCGTGGTGGCGCCCGGTCGGTCGAGATCGCCCTTACGCCCACAACCGATGAGAACCAGCCCGGAGATAGCGAGCACAAGCGCAAGCCGGGCTGACTTCGTCAATGTCATCGTCATTATCCTTTGCCGAAACGGGAGCCGAGTGAGTTGGAGCGGGCGGGTCTTTCTCTCCCGCTCTGGTGCGATGTCTTATCGATTTTTCAGGGCCTTGTGCACCCTCTTTCTGCGCTGCCCAACGCATGGCGCACACAATGGCAGCGCGGCGACACGCTTTCGGTCTTTGCTTGCATGCACGTCGTTGTCCTAGTTGCGGGCCCGCCACCAGGCGATCTGCTTGCGCACTTCGGCAGGCGCGGTGCCACCGAAGCTGGTGCGGCTCGCGACCGAGGCCTCGACGGTCAGTACGTCGAAGACCTTCTCGGTGATCGCCGGATTGATCGACTGCAAGTCGGCGAGCGACAGATCGGCGAGGTCGCAGCCCTTCTGTTCGGCAAGCGCCACGGCGCGGCCGGTTACATGGTGAGCGTCGCGGAAGGGCAGACCTGCTTCCCGGACCAGCCAGTCGGCAAGGTCGGTCGCGGTCGAATAGCCGGAGCCGGCGGCAGCTTTCATTCGATCGGCGCGCACGGTCATGTCGCGCACCATGCCGGTCATCGCGGCGATTGCCAGTTCGAGGCTTTCGGCGGCGTCGAAGACTTGCTCCTTGTCCTCCTGCATGTCCTTCGAATAGGCGAGGGGCAGGCCCTTCATCACGGTCAGCAGTGCAATCAGCGAGCCGTTGATGCGGCCCGTCTTGGCGCGCACGAGCTCGGCCGCGTCGGGGTTCTTCTTCTGCGGCATGATCGACGAGCCGGTCGAGAACGCGTCCGACAGACGGATGAAGCCGAATTGCGGCGTCGACCAGATGACGATCTCTTCGGCAAGGCGCGACAGGTGGGTCGCCGCGATCGAGGCGATCGAAAGGAACTCCAGTGCGAAGTCGCGATCGGAGACGGTGTCGATCGAATTGCGGGTCGGCTCGCGGAAGCCAAGCGCCTTTGCCGTCATGTGCCGGTCGATCGGAAAGCCCGTGCCCGCCAGGGCCGCAGCGCCGATCGGGCTTTCATCCATGTGCTCGATCGCATGGCGGACGCGCGAGCGGTCGCGGCCGAACATTTCGACATAGGCCATGCAATGATGGCCGAAGGTGACCGGCTGCGCCGTTTGCAGGTGCGTGAAGCCCGGCATGACCGTGTCGGCATGCTCTTCGGCGCGATCCAGGAAGGCGGCGATCAGCGCGGTCAGTGCCTTTTCGGTTTTTTGCAGTTCTTCCTTGACCCACAGGCGGAAGTCGAGCGCGACCTGGTCGTTGCGCGAGCGTGCCGTGTGCAGCCGGCCGGCAGCGGGCCCGATCAGGGTCGCCAGCCGCGCCTCGACATTCATGTGAATGTCTTCCAGGCGCCGCGAGAACTCGAACGCACCGCTTTCGATCTCTGACAGGATCGTGTTAAGCCCGTGAACGATCTTGTCTTTGTCTTCGGCAGAAATGATGCCTTGATGCGCCAGCATGGTCGCATGCGCTATTGAGCCGCGGATGTCCTGTGCGTAGAGCTTCTTGTCGAAGCCGATCGAGGCGTTTATCTCCTCCATGATCGCATCCGGGCCAGAGGCAAAGCGCCCGCCCCACATCTGGTTGGAGGATTTCGTCTCGGAACTGCCGTCAGCCATGAGGATGCCCGCCTTGGAGAATGAAATGCCAGACCAGAAAAAAAATCCCCTGGCCGTCCGTTTGATCGCGCTCGCCGCCCTTTTCGGCGTAATCGTCGGCGCGGCTGCGGTATACGTGAAGGAGACGGGGTCTGGCAATGCCACAGGATCCGGCGACCGCGTGGCGACGCAAACGGCTGATGGCGGGAGCTGCCCGCAAATCAAGGAAAAAGTCGCCTCGCTGACCCCGTTCATGAAGGGCCAGGTCGCCGCCATGACGCCGGCGGACGACCCGCGTCCGATCCGTGATCTCAATTTTAACGGCCCCGATGGCAAACCGCTGACGCTTGCCGCCTTTGCCGGCAAGACCGTCCTCGTCAACCTTTGGGCGACCTGGTGCGTGCCCTGCCGGGAAGAGATGCCGGCGCTGAACGGACTGCAGAAAGCGCTCGGTGGCGACCGCTTCTCGGTCGTCGCGATCAACATCGATGCCGGCGACGACGAAAAGCCGAAGGCCTTCCTCGATGAGATCGGGGTTCACGAACTCGGCTACTACCGGGATGCATCGATGGGCGTGTTTAATACGCTCAAGAAGGAGGGCCTCGCCTTCGGTCTTCCTGCGACACTGCTTCTCGACGAGAAGGGCTGCCTGATCGGATCGATGAACGGTCCGGCCGCCTGGGACAGCGAAGATGCGAAGAGGCTTATCCAGGCGGCGCTGAAGTCGCCTGCGGGCACTTGAGATTAGCGCTTCAAAGCGCGCTGCATCGACGGAGTCGCACCGGACTACCCCCTCTGGCCTGCCGGCCATCTCCCCCACAAGGGGGCAGAAAACAAGCGGCTTCGCCTCGCTACGTTCGCTACGCTGCCGCAAGCAGAATGCTTCGCTGGGAGTGACGGGCGGGCCGCATCTATTCTCCCCCCTTGTGGGGGAGATGGCCGGCAGGCCAGAGGCATGTGGACCAAAAAGGCTCAGCGCGTCGGAATCGGAACGTCGCCGCGATAGTCGTAGAAGCCGCGGCCGGATTTGCGGCCGAGCCAGCCAGCCTCGACATATTTGACCAGCAGCGGACAGGGGCGGTACTTCGAATCGGCCAAGCCGTCATGCAGCACCTGCATGATCGAGAGGCAGGTGTCGAGGCCGATGAAGTCGGCCAGCTGCAGCGGTCCCATAGGATGGTTTGCACCGAGTTTCATCGCCGTATCGATGGCATCCACGGTGCCGACGCCCTCGTAGAGGGTGTAGATCGCCTCGTTGATCATCGGCAGCAGGATGCGGTTGACGATGAAGGCGGGGAAATCCTCGGCGACGGTGACGGTCTTGTCGAGATGAGCAACGAACTCCTTCGCC
Source organism: Sinorhizobium terangae (assembly GCF_029714365.1). Lineage (NCBI taxonomy): Bacteria > Pseudomonadati > Pseudomonadota > Alphaproteobacteria > Hyphomicrobiales > Rhizobiaceae > Sinorhizobium > Sinorhizobium terangae. Next base: position 2,813,322 of record NZ_CP121659.1, on the reverse strand, counting down.
GTCTTGAAGGTCTCTTCATCGGTCGCAATGCCGCGCACCAGTTCCACCAGCTTCATCACCGGAACCGGGTTCATGAAATGGATGCCCATGAAATGTTCCGGCCGGTCGGTCGCGGATGCAAGCCGCGTGATCGACAGCGAAGAGGTGTTGGTTGCGAGAATCGCCTCCGGCTTCATGATCGGGCAAACCTGGCCGTAGATCTTGCGCTTGACGGTTTCGTCTTCCGTCACCGCCTCAATGACGAGGTCGGCCTGCGAGAGATCATTGATGTCGGCGGAGCCCTTGATCAGGGAAAGCGCCTTCTTGCGGTCCTCGTCGGTCATCTTGCCGGAGGAGACCTGACGGGCGAGATTGCCGTTGATGGTCGCAAGCCCGGCCTCGATGCGGTCCGCAGCGAGATCATAGAGCTGCACCTTGTATCCGGCGGCTGCCGAAACGTGGGCAATGCCGCAGCCCATCTGACCAGCGCCAATGATTCCGACCGTCTTGATCATCGAAGCGAACATCCATCCTCAAGAGACTTTCCGCAGCTTTGCAGCCGCAGAAACAAAAATACCGGGCCGATGGCGCCGGCCCGGTACGATTGTTAATGCCAAGTCCGCGCTTTTTCCAGCCTTTTTCATGCCGGAAGCAAACGGGATTTACGCATGGTTACAGCGCCTTTTCGAGTTCCGGCAGAACATCGAAGAGGTCGGCGACGAGGCCGTAGTCGGCGACCTGGAAGATCGGCGCTTCCTCGTCCTTGTTGATCGCGACGATCACCTTGGAATCCTTCATGCCGGCGAGATGCTGGATGGCACCGGAGATGCCGCAGGCGATGTAGAGGTCGGGGGCGACCACCTTGCCGGTCTGGCCGACCTGCCAGTCGTTCGGGGCATAACCGGCATCGACGGCGGCACGCGAGGCGCCGACGGCGGCACCGAGCTTGTCGGCAACCGGCAGGATCACTTCCTTGAACTTTTCCGACGAGCCGAGCGCCCGGCCGCCGGAGATGATGATCTTCGCCGAGGTCAGTTCCGGCCGGTCCGACGACGACAGCGCATCGGCAACATGGCTCGAAAGACCGGGATTGGCGGCGGCCGAGACCGTCTCGATCGCGGCCGAGCCGCCTGCCGGCGCCGAGGCGAAGGCGGCGGTGCGCACGGTGATCACCTTTTTCGCTTCGCTCGTCTGCACCGTCTGGATGGCATTGCCGGCATAGATCGGCCGCTTGAACGTGTCACTGGACACCACCTCGATGATCTCCGACACCTGGGCGACGTCGAGCAGCGCGGCAACCCGCGGCATGACGTTCTTGCCGACCGAGGTGGCGGCGGCAACAATGGTGTCGTGGCCGCCGGCAAGCGAGACGATTGTGGCGGCGAGCGGCTCGGCGAGACTGTTGGCGAGGCTAGCGTCGTCGGCGACGAGCACCTTGGCAACACCGGCAAGCTTCGCCGCCTGTTCGGCGACCGCCTTGGCGCCCGAACCGGCAACGAGAATGTGAACGTCGCCGCCGATCTTCGTTGCCGCCGTCAGCGCCTTGGCGGTCTGGTCGGAAAGATTGGCATTGTCGTGGTCAGCCAGAAGCAGAATGGCCATGGTGAGATCTCCCTTTCGGTTTGAGCTCAACGATCGGTTCCCGATCGGAGCTTCTAGATTCTGAAGTGGTTCATGCGTTTGTCCGGAAACCGGTGCCCACTTTCCGGACGCATGAACTAAAGCACGCCGGCTTCGCTCTTGAGCTTCTCAACGAGCTCGGCGACCGACTTGACCTTGACGCCGGCCTTGCGGCCCGACGGCTCTTCCGTCTTCAACACCTTCAGCCGCGGCGCCGTGTCGACGCCGAAATCGGCCGGGCTCTTCTTGTCGAGCGGCTTCTTCTTCGCCTTCATGATGTTCGGCAGCGAGGCATAACGCGGCTCGTTCAACCTGAGATCGGTGGTGACCACTGCCGGCAGCTTCAGTTCCACCGTCTGCAGGCCGCCGTCGACTTCGCGGGTGACGTTGACCTTGCCGTCGCCGATCTCGACCTTGGAGGCGAAGGTGCCCTGGGCCCAGCCCAACAGCGCCGAGAGCATCTGGCCGGTCTGGTTCGAATCGTCGTCGATCGCCTGCTTGCCGACGATGATCAGCCCCGGCTGTTCGGCCTCGGCCACACCCTTGACGATCTTGGCGACGGCGAGCGGCTCGACCTGGTCTTCGGTCTCGACCAGGATCGCCCGGTCGGCGCCCATGGCGAGCGCCGTCCTCAGCGTCTCCTCGGCCTTGGCCGGGCCGACCGAGACGACGACCACTTCACTCGCCTTGCCGGCTTCCTTCAGCCGCAGCGCCTCTTCGACCGAGATCTCGTCGAACGGGTTCATCGACATCTTGACATTGGCAAGCTCGACGCCGGTGCCATCCGCCTTCACGCGGATCTTGACGTTAAAGTCGACGACACGCTTCACCGTTACTAGGATTTTCATGGATTCATTCCCTCCAAGAGCTTTCGCAGGAAAATGCCCCTTAACAGAGCTGCCTGATTGTCGGTTGGCGACATCGATACGCGTTTTTTCTCCAATTACAATCGTCGCCCACGAAGCTAAATCGATATATGCTCGAGATTTCGAATGACGTTTACGTACACGTCATATAGTCGCGTGGCAAGAGTTGAGGCGAGGGGCGTCGAACGGCCCGATATTGCCGCTCGCGACACGATCAACATATTGAAATTGCGATCCATATCTGCCCAAATATTCTCCGCCCGCTCCAGGTCTCAGGTTGGGCGCCCCCACGGAGTAGGCGGTTTGCGGGTGCTCGCCGTGCTGACGTCGACGTCCGCCGGACGCTCCTCACGATGCTCGACGGCGCGCGGGCTGACGATGGTGCGATCGAAAAGCGGGACGCCGCGACGTCGCAAAGCGACCACCAGCAGCAGTCCCGCAACAATGCCGCCGACATGCGCACTCCAGGAGACACCGCTGCCGGGGTCAACCACCAGCATGTAGAATTGCTGGCCGATCCAGAAAGCCAGAGGGATCGCCGCGGGCAGCGGCAGCGGAATGCGGAAAAGGACGAGAACCCACACGCGCACCTTCGGATGCAGCAGGAAATAGGCGGCGACGACACCGGAAATGGCGCCGGAGGCGCCGATCAGCGGCGCTTCCGAGGCAGGATCGAGCAGGCCGTGCGCAAGCGCGCCCGCGGCAGCGCACAGCAGGTAGAAGACGAGGAAGCGAAAATGCCCGAGGGCATCCTCGACATTGTCGCCGAAGACCCAGAGAAACAGCATGTTCATCGCCAGATGCGAGAAGTCGCCATGCAGGAACGAATAGGTGACGAACGTGAATTGATCGGGAACGATGACGAGCGATGGATCGAGGTCGGCGTACTCGAAGATCACCGCCGGGATGTAGCCGAGCCCGAGTACGGCTGCGTTCGCGAATTCCTCCGTGGCGATCGGGCCGGTAACCAGCCAGACCGCGACGTTCGTCGCGATCAGTGCGATCGTCACGTATTGCATGCTGATGTGCTTCAGTGCGTTGCTGTCGTGAAGCGGTATGAACATGCGGCCCTCGAGCGCGATTCTTGAGGAACGTTACCTGTTCTTGCCCGGAACCCAAAGCACATCCGAACGTCCCCTGTCATTTGCCCAGCGAGCGGCCACGAAAAGGAAATCGGAGAGTCGATTGATATAGGCGATGGCGTCCCGGCTGACGATCTCGCCGGCCGCAAGTGCAACGATCTGGCGTTCGGCGCGTCGTGCGACGGTGCGGGCAACGTGCAGGGCCGCGGAGGCCGGGCTGCCGGCCGGCAGAACGAAGGATCGCAAGGGCTCGAGATCGGCATTGAGGCGGTCGATCTCAACTTCGAGCCTTTTGACCTGGGCGGCTGCGATCCTCAGCGGTTCATGGTCAAGCGTCTCGCCGGTATCCGGTGTTGCAAGGTCTGCTCCGAGGTCGAAGAGGTCGTTCTGGATGCGCATCAGCATGGCGTCGAGATCGGTCATGCCCTCTGTATGCAGGCGCGCAAGGCCGACCAGGGCGTTTGCCTCGTCGACCGTGCCATAGGCATCGACGCGCAGGTCGCATTTCGCTCGGCGTGGGCCGGAAACAAGTCCGGTCGTGCCGTCGTCGCCTGTTCTGGTGTATATCTTGTTGAGCCTCACCATGATGTCGTCGCCCTCTCTCAGCCCGGCCGTCCGCCGCCGGTGAACCAAAGCGTCAGCAGGATCAGCGCGATGGCGATCGCCTGCAGGACGATGCGCGCCTGCATCAGCTTGTTCGAAGTATTGCCGCTGCCGCCGACCGCCATATTGAAGAGGCCGCGGATCAGAACGATGACGACCAGGCCCATGACGAGCAGGGTCAGGCCGGTGAAGAAAGTGGACATGATGCAGATCCCTCCAATTTCGGTCAGCCGAGACGGCCGATGATGCGATAGAATAGTGCGGCCGGCAGGAGCTTCTTCAACAGTGCACCCTGCTTGGCGGGTCTTGTCACTATATAGTGCGGTCTCGGCCTGCGTGACGTCAGCGCATGTTTCAAAACAGCATAGACGGCGTCCGGCCCGAGCTTGCCCCGTGCTGGTTTGCTTTCGCCGCGCAGGCGTCGCATCTGCCGCTCATACTCCTCGCGGTGCACGGAATTCTTGAGATCGATGAAGCGCTCGATATAGGGGATCGCGTTGGCCGTGAATTTCGACGCGATCGGCCCGGGCTCGATCAGGCTGACGTAGACGCCGCTGCCGGCGAGCTCCATCCTCAAGGTCAGCGACAGTCCCTCGATGGCGAACTTCGAGGCGTTGTAGGCACCGCGCCAGCGATAGGGGACGATGCCGAGGATCGAGGAGCATTGGACGATGCGGCCGTGGCCGCGGGCGCGCATCGCCGGTATCACACGGCGTGTCAGTTCATGCCAGCCGACGACATTGGTTTCGAGCTGCAGCCTGAGTGCCTCGGCCGGCAGGTCCTCGACCGCACCCGCCTGGCCATAGGCACCATTGTTGAAGAGTGCGTCGATGCGCCCGCCCGAACGGGCCATCACCGCCTCCGTCAGCGCGACGATCGTTTCGGGCCTGGTGTAGTCCATGATGAAGATCTCGATGCCTTCGGCCTCCAGTTCCCCTTGATCTTCAGGCCGGCGAACGGTCGCGAAGACGCGCCAGCCGTCCGCCTTCAGCGCGCGGGCGCAGTAGGCGCCGATGCCGGAAGAGCAGCCTGTGACGATGATTGTGGGGCGATCGGGCATCCGGTCGATTCCTGTAGAAATCCATCCCCCGTTTCCCATATTCGTCGGTGGGATACAATTGAATTGCGTGTGTTACACGGGCGCCAGTCGGTGCGCGTGGATACCGCAGGCTCGGAGTTGGAATGGCCGTCGTTCGCATCATCTGGAAGGTCGTGTTCGATGCGCTCTGGCATTTCAGCGAGGATGACGGCTGGGCGATGGCGAGCCATGTGGCACTGTCCTCGCTGATGGCCGTCTTTCCCTTCCTGATCTTCGGCACGGCGCTCGGCAGCTTTCTCGGCGCCGACCAGTTTGCGGAGACCGCCGTCCATCTGATTTTCGATGCCTGGCCGGAATCGATCGCCAAACCGGTGGCTGACGAGGTTGTGCGGGTGCTGACGATCCCGCGCGGCGGATTGCTCACCGTCTCGGTGCTCGCTGCCGCCTATTTCGCCTCCAACGGTGTCGAAGCGCTCAGAATTGCGCTAAACCGCGCCTACCGGGTGGCGGAAAGCCGCCCCTGGTACATGACGCGGCTTGCGAGCCTCGGCTTCGTGATCGCCGGCGTGCTCATCCTTGCCGTCATCAGCGTCCTGCTCGTCGCCGTGCCGCTTGCGGTGCGCAATGCCGACCAATGGCTACCCTGGCTGGACTCCGTCCTCGCAACCGCCGATGACTGGGGGCTGACGCTGGCCCTGGTCATGGTCACCGGCGGGCTGCTGGTATCGCATCTCTGGCTTCCGGACGGGCACCGCAAGATCCTCGATGTGCTTCCCGGAATTGTTCTGACACTGCTGTGCTGGTCGATTGGCGCCTACGCCTTTGCTTACTACCTCAAAGCCTTCTCCAGCTATGTGACCACCTATGCCGGTCTCGCCTCGGTCGTGATCGTTCTGGTGTTCCTGTACATGATCGGCGCAATCTTCATCATCGGCGCCGAGATCAACGCCGCCATCATGAAGTTCAGGGTCAAGCGCCTCGTCATGCGCAGTTTCCTGGGCCAGCGCGTGAATGACGATCACCCCGCCGAGAATGGCTCATAGCACCATTTCACGAATATCCGCGGGCGTCCTTCCGGCAGCGCGGAAAGCCGCGATTCCGGTGTCCTTGTTGCTCTTCGCCAGCTTCCTGCCGTCCGGCCCGAGGATCAGGCGGTGATGGTGGTAGACCGGTTCCGGCAGGTCGAGAAGCCGCTGGAGCAGACGATGGAGCGACGTCGCATGATAGAGATCGCGCCCCCGCACGACATGGGTGACGCCCTGCAACGCGTCGTCAACAACCACCGAGAGGTGGTAGCTCGATGGCGCGTCCGAACGCGAAAGGATCACATCGCCCCAGCTTGCGGGATCGGCCGCGATCTGGCCCTTTTCCCCGGCGGGCCCCGCTCCCGTCTCCTGCCACGTCAATGGGCCGGGAACGAGATCGACCGCTTTTTCGACGTCCAGGCGCCAGGCAAAGGGCCGATCTCCGGCGATGAGAGCAGCTTGCTCGCCCAGCGATAGTTCGCGCTCGCGGCCCGGATAAAGCGGCGTTCCGTCCGGATCGCGCGGCCAGGCCGACCCCTCGGCTTCCGCCGCGGCCACCGCCGCCCGGATCTCCCCGCGGGTCATGACGGATGGATAGACGATACCCATTGCCAGCAGGCGCTGAAGCATATCGTCATAAAGGTCGAGGTGTTCGGATTGGCGGCGAACCGGCTGCTCCCAACTAAGACCCAGCCAGCCAAGATCGTCGAAGATCGCCTGTTCGAGCTCCGGGCGGCAACGCGCGCGGTCGATATCCTCGATCCGCAGCAGAAAGCGTCCATTAGCGGCGGCCGCCATGTCATGATTGAGGATGGCGGACAGGGCGTGACCGAGGTGCAGAAGGCCGTTAGGGCTCGGTGCGAAACGAAAAACGGGTTGTTCCGGCAAAATGGGCATCGTTTCCTTTGACATGGAAGCGGTATAAAGGTCATCCGCTTTCTACAGCGCCGCGCGTCTTTTCATACGCACAAGGCACGTTGTAGCACTTTGAATTGCTGCATGTTTTTGTCCTTGAATCGGTTACGATCCAAGGAAACTTATGCAGTGGAGGGCGCATGCGGATCATCCGGACGCACGAGGATATCGAGGCCGGGCTTGCCGGCCTGGTGATGCTCGACGCCCGCCTCGAGCACGTGGTCGCCAAGGCAGGGCCGGTGCCGCTCAGGAGAACCGATCCCGGATATCGCGGTCTCGCCAACATCATCGTTTCGCAAATGGTCTCGAAGGCGAGCGCCGCCGCGATCTGGCGGCGCATGGAAGCCTCCCTCGGCGAGATCAGTCCGGCGGCGGTCCTTTCGCTCGGCGACGAAGATTGCCGGCAATTCGGCCTCTCCCGCGCCAAGGCCGATACATTGCGGCGAGTCGCAGCAGCGGCGGCTGCCGGCGAGATCGATCTCGACGCCATCTGCAACGCTGAGGCCACGGTGGCGATCCACGAATTGACGGCAATCAAGGGGGTCGGTCGGTGGACGGCGGAGGTCTACCTGCTTTTCTGTGCCGGCCATCCGGACGTCTTTCCTTCCGGCGACGTGGCACTGCAGAACGCCATCGGCCACGCGCTCGAGTTCGATCTGCGCCCGACGGCAAGCGAGATTGATTCGCTCGCGACCTCCTGGTCACCCTGGCGCAGCGTCGCCGCGCGCCTGTTCTGGGCCTATTATGCACAGGAAATGCGGCGCGATGTGCTGCCGGTGACGCCTTGAAGAAAAAAGCGAATCCTTCACGCCGTTTTTGTTTGTGGCTTCACAATCCTGTTGCAACACGACTAATATAGAAGGTGCAGATGCCGAATCGATCAGGAGAATACGCTTGACGATTGCAGTCTCACCACAGGCCCTGCCGGCGCTCGTCTTGAACGCCGACTACCGGCCTCTGAGTTACTATCCCTTGTCGCTCTGGTCCTGGCAGGACGCGATCAAGGCCGTCTTCCTTGACCGCGTCACGATCCTCGCCGAATACGAACATTCAGTCTCGTCGCCAAGCTTTTCGATGCGGCTGCCGAGCGTCGTTTGTCTCAAGAGTTATGTGCAGCCGTCGCGCCATCCGGCCTTCACCCGGTTCAACGTCTTCCTGCGTGACAAGTTCGAGTGCCAGTATTGCGGATCGCCGGACGACCTGACCTTCGATCATGTGGTGCCGCGCGCCCATGGTGGCCAGACGACCTGGGAAAATGTCGTGGCGGCCTGTTCGCCGTGCAACCTGCGCAAGGGCAGCAAGCTACCGAAGCAGGCCAATATGTTCCCGCATCAAAAGCCGTACCAGCCGACGGTGCAGGACCTTCACAACAACGGCCGGCTCTTCCCGCCGAACCATCTGCACGAAAGCTGGATGGACTATCTCTACTGGGATGTTGAACTGCAGCCGTAAGGGTCAGGCCTACAGCGCCGCGCGTCCTATCAGATGCGCAATCGGCTACGATTCAAGGAAACATGCAGTAGGCGTCATCAAGCCTTGGCGGCAGCGCGCAATGCGATCGCAGCCAGGATAAGGCTTGCGATCACGTTCCAGCCCGCGAATGAGAGGCCAAGCACGCGCAGCGCCGCATCCGTGCAGGAAGGGGCGTGCTTCGCATCGAGATCGCCGAGCAGGTCGCCCACATCAGACGAGACGCCTTGGGCGGCCGTCGCGCAGGTCGACGGTCCCTCCCAGAAATGCCATTCAACGCCCGAATGATAGACGCCCATCCCGGCGCCGACGAGCATCAGGACGCCGACGAGCAGAAGCAGCGTGCGCGTGATCCATGCCGGCAGCTTGAGAGCGCTCGAAACGATTGCCAGAAGGCCGAGCGGAATGCCGTAGTAATAGGGATTGCGCTGCAGCAGGCAAAGCGCACAGGGGATATAGCCGCCAATGTGCTCGAAGCCGAGCGCGCCGCCGACCGTCGCCGCCATGCCGAGCGTGACAAGAACGGCGCCAACAAGATGCTGGCGTTGGACGACGGAAACTGCGGTCATGGATACCTCGCGGTCGAGCGACAGGGTGGGCGCTGCGGCGCCGGACGTATAATCACGACGCCTTCTTAAGAAGGATTGGCGGCGCTGTAAATTGCCCGCAAGACACACAGCCTGCACGCTTTTGTGATCGCCGGATGGCGAAATGCATTTTCGCGGTTGACCGGCGCGAAATCGATCGTGTAAATCGCAATCCGCTGACATCACAGCCTGAGCCCCATTGGCGGAATTGGTAGACGCGCTCGACTCAAAATCGAGTTCCGAAAGGAGTGCTGGTTCGACCCCGGCATGGGGCACCACCATTCAAAACAGTGTGTCCACTATCTCCCGGGCAAACCCTCCATGGTGGCGCGGAGCGGCAAAAGTGCACCGACACAGTGATCGATGAACTGCCGTACTCGTTTGGCCCTCTTCAGTTCCGGGTGCGTCAAGATCCACAACGCGCTCGCCAAGGAACCCTCCGGTGGCGTCAGGCGCTCCAGGTCGGGCGTGTTGTCGCCAAGGTAACACGGCAGATACGCCGCCCCAATTCCCGCGCAAACGGCAGCGAAAACTGCTTCCGTTGAATTCGCGCTAAAGGCTATCTGGTGGGGCGCGACCCTCGTGGCCAAATAGCGTGCCGCAGCCAAGTCACTGAGCTCACCTGCGAAACTGATCCACCGCCCCTCGAAGGGATCTTCCGCTCCGTGCGATTCTGAAACGCGTCTGTACGGCGCCCATCCAATTGTTGCCAGCCGTCTACCGACCAGATTCTCGGGTGGCCTGTTTGTGGCTCTTATGGCCACATCGCAGTCCCTTTGCGACAGATTCAATGAGACGTTGCCCGTCACCACCTCCAGCGACATTCCGGGGAACCTGGATTGAAAGGACGCAAAAATGCCGGCTAAAAAGCGCGACATGATGGTGTCGTTGGTGGCAATCCGAATATGACCAACGGGGCTCTGGTCGGCACCCGCGATCTTTAGCGACGTGGCTTGGACATCTCGCTGCATGCGCATCGACAACGCGAATATCTCGGCACCTTCCTGAGTGAGTTCGTAACCCTTTCGATGCCTTTCAAAGAGTTTTACCCCGAGCGAGGCCTCAAGGCGCGCTATGCGACGAAACCCGGTTGAATTGTCTATGCCGAGCGCATGTGCGCCTCTCGCTACACTTCCGCCCTCCGCGACCGCCTTCAGCAGCCTCAGGTCATCCCAAGACAGATGATCGTCCTGCATCGATTTCTCACGCGCTTACACAATTGGGCGCATTGTTCGCCGCGAGGAGTTTCAGATGCAAGCCCGTTGCGGTCACTTATGAAGGTCGCAGAGACTGCTCCACGCGGAGCAGCGCATCCTCATCTCGGAGTGGCGGGCGTGATCGCGGCGCGCGCAAGCTTTTCCTGCAACGGGCGCGCGCCGGCTACTGGGAGCCTTGGCGCTAAGCGACGGCCATCATGCTAATTTCGATCAATTGGCTCGGGAAGGCCAAGCGGGGAGTAACGAGAATAGTGCTAGCGACAGCGGGCTTTTGAGAGCCAAATGCTTTTTTTCGCACCGGGCCAGCCACCTTGAAGGCTGCATCCATGTCCAGCACGTATATAACTTCCTGCACCACACTTTCCATGGTCAACCCGTACTGCGCCAGCAGCTTCGCGCAGTTGGCATAGGCCTGCTCCATCTGAGCTCCCATATTCGAGAAGTCCGTAACTTTTCCGTTCGCGTCGATGGGCGCCGGGGCGATTATTTCTCCGCTGTCGTTGTGGCTTAATTGGCCGGAGAGGTGGATGGTGTCGCCGACCTTTACGGATTGCGCATATCCATATTCGTCTTCCCACGGCATGCCCATGCCTTTTGCGGATTTTTGTCCGCCACTTCCCTCGGCGCGACCGGGTGTGCCGAATGCGGTTACGGCCGCTGCTGCCAGGCCAGAAAGCGCAACGAGACGGCGGCGCGTGTGATTGAACGATCGAGTATCCGAACTGCTCATAGCGGTGTGTTCCCTTTGTTCATGATCGCGACGTGACGCATCTTGGCACCGCGGCTCACTCACTCAAGGCTCATCCGCGCGAGTCCGTTCTTGCAAAATTGCGATCAAGGGACAGCGCGAGCTTCGTTGCGCCCTCTTGAGCACCCATTGAACTCGCCCAAGCAGAAATGTTAACTGCATTGCAACAATTCTGTTGCGGCCATGCTCCCGAAAATCGAAAACTACGACGAACTTTATCGCGATTTCCGCTGGCGGATTCCGGAGAAGTTCAACATCGGCGTTGCGGTCAGCGATGCCTGGGCGGAGCGGGAGCCGGAGCGTGTCTGCCTCCAGCATTTCAGACCTGATGGCGCGCATCTGTCTCTGACCTATGGCGCGTTCGCGGCGCGCTCGTCGGCCTTTGCTGCCGGATTGGCGGACCACGGCATCAAGCGCGGCGACCGCGTCGCGATCTTCCTGCCGCAGGGTTTCGAGGCGGCAATCGCGCATGTTGCGATCTACAAGCTCGGCGCGATTGCCTTGCCGCTCGCCTTGCTGTTCGGCGTCGATGCGCTCGAATATCGCCTGCTGGATGCTGCTGCGACCGCCATCGTCACCAACCGGTTCGGCTACGAGCGGCTTGCGGGGATCCGGGACAAACTGCCGGAACTCGGTCTCGTGGTACTGGCGGAAGAGGAGGACGAGCCAGCCACGGTCCGTTTCGACCGGCTCGCAAACAGCGAGAGGCGTTTTGCTGCCGCCGATACGACGCCGGATGATCCGGCGCTGATGATCTATACCTCCGGAACGACCGGACCTCCGAAGGGGGCGCTCCACGGTCATCGCGTCCTGCTCGGCCATCTGCCGGGATTCCAGTTCCATCATCATTTCCTGCCGCAACCGGGCGACCGGATGTGGACCCCGGCCGACTGGGCCTGGGCCGGGGGGCTTCTGAACACGCTGCTGCCGTCCCTGCTGCTGGGCGTACCGGTGGTTTCGTCGCCGGCGCAGAAATTCGACCCGCTTATGGCCTTCCGGATCATGGAAGAGATGGATGTGCGCAATGCCTTCATCCCGCCGACTGCGCTTCGGCTGCTCAAGGCCGTCGATCGGCCCCGCGATCGCTACGCCCTCAAGCTGCGGACGATCGGCTCCGCCGGCGAGGCGCTCGGGCGGGAGACTTTCGAGTGGGCAAAGGCAGCGCTCGGCATCGATGTCAGCGAGTTCTATGGCCAGACGGAGTGCAATATCGTCATCTCTTCGGCCGCGGATCTCGGTGTCTTGAAGCCCGGCTCCATGGGCAAGGCGGCCCCCGGTCATCGTGTGGCGATCATCGACGGCGAGGGGAGGGTCCTGCCGCCGGGAACGGTCGGGCAGGTGGCCGTGCAGCGCCCGGATCCGGTGATGTTCCTCGGCTATTGGCGCAATGAACGGGCGACGGAAGCGAAGTTCATCGGCGATTGGATGACGACCGGGGATCAGGGCGTGATGGACGCGGAGGGTTATTTCACCTTCTTCGGCCGAGACGACGACGTCATCACCTCATCGGGGTACCGCATCGGTCCCGGCGAGATCGAGGATTGCCTGGCCGGCCATCCGGACGTTCAAATGGCGGCGGTCGTCGGCAAGCCCGATCCGCTGCGCACCGAGATCGTCAAGGCTTATGTGGTGCTGAGACCAGGCGCCCCTGCCGATGAAGAGGTTGCAGCCGGGATCCGCGACTGGGTGAAAACCAGGCTCTCCATGCACGAATACCCGCGCGAGATCGAGTTCGTCGACAGCCTGCCGCTGACGACGTCGGGGAAGGTGATCCGCCGGCTTTTGCGCGACCGGGCCGCTGCCGAGGCGCTTCGGGAGTAGCGGGAGCGACGTCAGCGGCCGGCGAGCGCCCGTATCTTCTCGCGCAGCAGCCGCGCCATGTTGCGGGTGTTGCGATAGAGGTGGAGTTGGGCCGCAACCTGGCGGACGTCGCGGTCACGGTTCTGGTGCAGGCCGATGACGAGCGTTCCCATCTCCTCGCGCTCCTGCCAGAAGCGGCTAATCATCGGGTGATCGGGCACCGCGCAGGAATCGGAGCGGGTAATGTTGGCGTCGTCGAGGTGCCATTCCGTCAGTTCGGCGAGCAGCAGCTTGCCGGGCGAATATAAGGCATATCGCTCGTCATAGGCGGTCTTCCACGTATAAGCCTCGCCGGCCATCAGCAGAACGACCATGGCGGCGATCGCCTTGCCGTCGAGATCGAGTGTGTGGATGCGGACGCTGTCGGTCTCGGCGAGATTGGTGATCGCCTCGCGAGCAAAGGCGGCGCGGAAGCGATCCGTGATCATGGCGCTGCGTTCGCGCCCCTTCCAGCCGGAAGCCTCCAGCGCCAGGAATTCCTCCATGCGCAGCCGGATCTCCTCAGGCTGGCGCGCGACGTTGTAGGTCAGCTGTCCGTGCTTTTCGAGGTTCTTCCACTGGCGCCGCAATTCCTTGAAATGCGCGCGTTTGATTGACTTGCGCAGATAGGTCGGACCGTCGAGCAGGCTTTCCAGCATCGGCCGTTCAAAGCTGTCGGTCACGGTGAGCGGCAGGTTTTCGCTGATCGCGACGGCACGCGCGAGCTGTGCGAAGCGGCCCTTGAGTCTTACATCCGGCAGCACGAGCACCGGCGGCAGACCGGAGGAGGGGGCGGCCAACGCTTCGTAGAGATTGCTGATCGTTTCGGCCGCATCTTCTGCATCGAGCAGCGGCACGCCCAGCGGTCCGAACGGGTTGGACCAGGCACGAATGATCGAGGGGCCGATCGCAAAGCCCGGCTTCTCGATCGAAAACGGCATGAGGAAGCGCATTCGGCTGCGGCGTTCGTCGTTGTCCCGGATCACGGCGAGCCGGATGACGCGGTCTTCCAGGCGCGGCATGGCCGGGGCGAGGAAGCGGCCGGTAAAGAATATGTTCGGTTCTATCGCGCGGTTGGAAAGGTAATCGAGCTCTCGCTGCAACTCGTAGCCTGCCCTTGCGGAATAGATCGAAAGATAGCGGCCGGGCCGCCCCACGCTGATGGTCTGCTCGGGTTGTGACGCGTCGAAGCCGGGTTGGGCCAATCCGCCGAGCAGGCGGCTCGCCCTGCCGTTCGTGTTTCCGGGGAAGGGTGTATTGCCGATCATGGACGGATCGCCTCGTTCTTGTCGTTGCCGCTTCCTGCGCCCGCGAAAGCGAGAAGGGGGATGGCGAAGGTGCGTCTTGCCGCGAGGTGCAGAATTGCCGCCTCGAAGAACATCGCGCCGGCGGTGGCGAAGGCTGCGCCCATCAGGCCGAAGGCCGGGATGAGAACAAAGTTCAGCGCGATGTTGACGGCGAGCGCGGTCGCGTAAAGCATCGCACAGAGCTTCTGTCGGCCGGCCATGGTAAGCAGGGTTTCGACCGGGCCGACGAAGGCCTTGGCCAGAATCCCGGCAAACAGGACCGCCATCAACGGCGCGCCGGCGGTGAAGGCCGGGCCGAATAGCGACAAAAGAAAACGACCGGCGATAAGCACCGTGCCGCCCATCGCGAGCGAGGGCCAGAAGGACCAGTGTGCGCTTTCGGTTGCGATTTCTGCAAGCTGGCGGCTTTCGCCGGAAGCCATCGCCTCGGAGAAGCGCGGCCCCGCCGCCGCCTTTACGGCGAACATGACGAAATGAACGAGAGCCATGGTCTTGGCAGCCGCAAAGTAGATCGCGACGTCGTCTGGCGGCAGGTAGAGCCCGACGATCACCACGTCGGAATTTGTCAGCAGGAAACCGAAACCTTCGACTAGAAATATCGGCACGGAAAGGCGCAGCCATGATCCGAGTTCGATCTTCATCGGCCCGCGAACGTAGCGCCTGCGCAGGCGCGACGTCATCGCGAGAAACTGCGCGAGCGTCGTGATGTAGGTGGCTGCCAGCGCGGCGACCATTGCCGTCTTCGCCGTATTCGGCAAGCCGGCGGCGATGGCTAACACCATGAAGACGAGAATGAGCAGCGGCCGGACGATGAAGGTGGGGCTCATCGCCGCAAGCGGCCAGCTATGCGCGCGGGCGGTGCCGTCCATCACGTCGCCGAGCGCAATCATCGGCAGGGCGACCAGGCCGAGGTAAAGGGCGACGAGATGATAGTGCTCGATCATGTCGGCAAAGAACCAGAGACCGATGCCGCCGATGGCGGCGAGTACGGTCGCCGACAACAGCGCAAAGACGCGCGCCACGGTCGTCAGCCCGCGGATCTCGGCCACGGCGTCCGCCATCTGATATTCCGGCACGAAGCGGATCACGGCCGCATGCAGGCCGAGGCAGGACAGGTTGCCGAACAGGACGGCCAGGACCCAGACGAAGACGAAGACACCGTATTCGAACTCGCCCATCAGACGAGCGAGAACGATCTGCGAGACGAGGGCAATGGCCGCGCTGAAGATGCGGATCGCGAAGGCGATCAGCGCCGTGCGCTGGGCGCGGCTCTTCGGATCAGCGCCGGACGCGATCGGTCCAAGCCTGGCCAGCAGCGGAGACAGGCGTTGCCTCAGCGCCGACGGCAGCATTCGTCCGGCTGATTGACATACCGCCATGAACACGAGGACACCCTGACACTACGCAATACAGGGCCTCACTTCTGCCAGATCAGCGTTAACAAACGGTTCAGCGCGGCATTCGCGGAAAGCTGTCACGTCCTAATGAAAATGCCGCCCGAAGGCGGCATTCGATCATGCTTCGTATATTCCGTGGCAATGCTTGTATTTCTTGCCCGAGCCGCAGGGGCAGGGCTCGTTGCGCGATACCTTGCCCCAGGTCGAGGGATCGGCCGGATTGCGGTCCGCCGGTGCCGCGGCCAGCAGCGGCGCACCAGCATGCGCGAAGTCATCCTCGCCGGTCAGCGGATCGATGTGATGACCCTCCATCGGCGGCAGAGCCTGCGGTGCCTCCGGTGCCTCTCGCACCAGTTCGACGCGCATCAGTTGCGCCGTCACGGCCTGGCGGAGATTGCCGAGCAGGCCATGGAACAGTTCGAAGGCCTCGGACTTGTATTCCTGCAGCGGATCGCGCTGGGCGTAGCCGCGGAAGCCGATGACCGAACGAAGATGGTCGAGGTTGACGATGTGTTCGCGCCAGAGATGGTCGAGCGTCTGCAGCACGACGGAGCGCTCGACATATTGCATGATGTCGGGACCGAAGCGTTCCGCCCGGTCGGCCGCAGCCTTGTCGGCGGCAGCGGTGACGCGTTCGAGAATATCGTCCTCGGCGATGCCCTCCTCGGCCGCCCATTCGGTGAGAGGCAGGTCGAGGTTGAGATATTGCTGGACGTCCGCCTTCAGGCCCTCAACGTCCCATTGCTCGGCATAGGCTCGCTCGGGAATCCGCTTGCTGACGATTTCCTCGATCACTTCGTTGCGCATGTCGGTGACCGTCTCGGTGACGCTCTCGGCATCCATCAGCTCAATACGCTGCTCGAAGATGACCTTGCGCTGATCGTTGAGCACGTCGTCATATTTCAACAGGTTCTTGCGGATGTCGAAGTTGCGCGCCTCGACCTTCTTCTGTGCCCGCTCGAGCGCCTTGTTGATCCATGGATGGACGATTGCCTCGCCTTCCTTCAGGCCCAGCTTCTGCAACATGCCGTCCATGCGGTCGGACCCGAAGATGCGCATCAGGTCGTCCTGCAGCGACAGGTAGAACTTCGAACGCCCGGGGTCTCCCTGACGGCCCGAGCGGCCACGCAACTGGTTGTCGATGCGGCGGCTTTCATGGCGCTCGGTTGCGAGAACATAAAGGCCCCCGGCGGCGAGTGCCTTCTCCTTGAGCTTCTGCACTTCTTCGCGGATCGCCTTTTCTCGTGCCTCGCGCTCCGGCCCCGGCTCCATCTCGGCCAGTTCCTGCTGGATGCGCATATCGGGGTTGCCGCCGAGCTGGATGTCGGTACCGCGGCCGGCCATGTTGGTGGCGATCGTCACGGCCCCCGGGACGCCGGCTTGCGCGACGATATAGGCTTCCTGTTCGTGGTAGCGGGCGTTCAAGACCTGGAATTTCGAGAAGCCGCTCTTCTTCAGCATGTCGGCGAGGAGTTCGGACTTTTCGATGGAGGTGGTGCCGACCAGCATCGGTTGGCCACGTTCGTGCGCGGCCTTGATCTCGTCGATGATCGCTTTGTACTTCTCGCCCGCCGTCCGATAGACCTCGTCGTCCTCGTCGGCGCGCTGGATCGGCAGATTGGTCGGAACTTCAACCACTTCGAGGCCGTAGATGTTGCCGAATTCCTCTGCTTCCGTCGCTGCCGTACCGGTCATGCCGGCAAGCTTTTCGTACATGCGGAAGTAGTTCTGGAAAGTGATCGAGGCGAGCGTCTGGTTCTCGGGCTGGATTTGGACCTTTTCCTTGGCCTCCAGCGCCTGGTGCTGGCCTTCGGAATAACGACGGCCCGGCATCATGCGGCCGGTGAACTCGTCGATGATGACGATCTCGCCGTTGCGCACGATGTAGTCCTTGTCGCGCGTGAAGAGCTTGTGGGCCTTCAGCGCATTGTTGACATGGTGGACGATCGCGACGTTCTCGATGTCGTAAAGCGACTCGCCCTTCAAGAGCCCTGCCTGCCGAAGCATGTTTTCGAGTTTCTCGGTGCCTTCCTCCGAGAAGTTGGCCGAGCGCTGCTTCTCGTCGATCTCGTAGTCTTCAGGTGCAAGCAGCGGAATGAACTCGTTGATCGTATTGTAGAGGTCGGAGCGGTCGTCGAGCGGACCGGAGATGATCAACGGCGTGCGTGCCTCGTCGACCAGGATGGAGTCGACTTCGTCGACGATCGCGAAGAAGTGACCGCGCTGTACCATCTGCGAGCGCTCATATTTCATGTTGTCGCGCAGATAGTCGAAGCCGAGCTCGTTGTTGGTCGCGTAGGTGACGTCGCAGGCATAGGCGTCGCGGCGCTGCTCGTCGGTGAGGCCGTGGATGATGACACCGGTGGTCAGGCCAAGGAAGCCGTAGATGCGGCCCATCATGCCGGCGTCGCGTTGGGCAAGGTAATCGTTGACGGTGACGACATGGACGCCCTTGCCGGCGAGCGCATTGAGGTAGACAGGCAGCGTCGCGACGAGCGTCTTGCCTTCACCGGTCTTCATCTCGGATATGGCGCGCTCATGCAGGATCATGCCGCCGATGAGCTGAACGTCGAAGGGGCGCAGGCCGAGCACGCGGCGCGCGGCTTCGCGCACGACGGCGAAGGCGGGCACGAGGATGTCGTCGAGCGTCTTACCTTCGGCCAATTGCCGGCGGAATTCTGTGGTCTTTGCCGCCAGCGCTTCGTCGCTGAGCGCCTTCATTTCGGCTTCAAGCGCGTTGATGTCGTCCACCCGGCCCTTGTAACTACGGACGCGGCGCTCATTGGCGGAACCAAATAACTTGCGGGCTAGGCCGCCGAGACTGACCATACGAATGGCCCTTTCTTTATTTGTCGCCTGGGGTTTCAGGTTGGGCTTGAAAAACCACATAATGCCATGAAACGCCCGGAAACTGTTCTGGACGCGAGGTTGCGTGACAGATAAGAGGGGGGTCGGATTATGTCAACGCACTTGCACTGCTGGATGGCTACAGATCAGCCACATTCTGGTGTTGTGCAGCCGCAGGGCCTGAGGCAATCGCGCCGGCGGTCAATGGTGAAAGGTTAGTGAAATGTCCAGATACAAGACTTTGGCGGCTGCGGTTTTCGTCGCGGCGATCGCTTTGCAGGGAGCGCACGCCGAAGAAACCGATCCGGTAATCGCGAAGGTTGGCGAGCAGGAAGTCCGCCAGTCCGAGCTCAATCTCGCTCTCGGTGGTCTCGATCCTCAGCTTCAGCAGATGCCGGAAGAACAGAAGCGCGCCGCCGCGCTTTCGGCCGTCATCGATGTCAAGCTACTGGCAAAGAACGCCGAGAAGGAGGGCCTCCAGGACGACGCTGTCTTCAAGCTGCGCATCGCCTATCTCACCGAACGCGAACTGCACAATGCGTTCTTCAAGAAGCATGTCGTGGATGCGGTGACGAAGGAAGATGTCAAGGCACGCTACGACAAGGAAATTGCCGCAATCCCGGCGCAGGAAGAGATCAAGGCACGCCACATCCTGGTGAAGACCGAGGACGAGGCCAAGGCCGTGATCAAGGAGCTTGACGCCGGCAAGAGCTTCGTCGAACTCGCCAAGGCCAAGTCGTCCGATCCGAACAAGGATGACGGCGGCGATCTGGGCTATTTCGCCAAAGGCCGGATGGTGCCGGAATTCGAGGCAGCCGCCTTCGCTCTCGAAAAGGGCACCTACACCAAAACCCCGGTGAAGACGCAGTTCGGCTTCCACGTCATCCTCGTCGAGGACAAGCGCCCGCAGGCGCCGCCGACGCTGGAACAAGTCGAGCCGCAGGTTCGTCAGCTCGTCATGCGTGACAAGTACCTTGAGCTCCTGGCTTCCGCGAAAAAGGAAACCGGCGTCGAAATTTCGGATCCGGCGCTCAAGAAGGCCTACGACGAGGCCAACAAGCCCCAGGAAACGAAGTAAGCTTTCGCCGGATGTCGTTCGTCTGAAGGGCTGAGCGACATCCGGCTCACTCATTGTCGATGCCCGACGGTTCGATTCCGTTTGGGCATTTGCCGCAACATCATCCACGGTTCTCCAAAGCAGGTTCGTCCCATGTCCGGCTCCGTTTCTCCGCTCGCTCCGAAAACCTTCGCCGAAATGCCGCCGCTTCGAGGCGTGCGCATGGCTACGGCAGCCGCAGGGATCAAGTACAAGAACCGCACCGACGTGCTGATGATGATCTTCGACGAGCCCGCTGCGGTCGCTGGCGTCTTCACCCGATCGAAATGCCCGTCGGCGCCGGTCGATTTCTGCCGCAGGAATCTGCCGGCAGGTGTTGCCCGCGCCGTCGTCGTCAATTCGGGCAATGCCAATGCGTTCACGGGCAAGAAGGGGCGGGAGGCGACCGAACTTACGGCGCAGTCCGCAGCCAAGGCTGTCGGATGCACCGATAGCGAGATATTCCTCGCCTCGACCGGCGTGATCGGTGAGCCGCTCGATGCGACTAAGTTCGCCGGCGTCCTCGATGGTCTTGCGGTTTCCGCTAAGGAAGATTTCTGGTTCGAGGCGGCCAAGGCGATCATGACAACGGATACTTATCCGAAGGTCGCGACCCGCAGTGCCAAGATTGGTGACGTCACTGTGACGATCAACGGCATCGCCAAGGGGGCGGGCATGATCGCGCCCGATATGGCGACGATGCTTTCCTTCGTCGTGACGGACGCGGACATCGCGCCGCCAGCACTGCAGGCTCTGCTTTCCGCCGGCGTCGGCCCGACCTTCAACTCCGTCACGGTCGACAGCGACACCTCCACCTCTGACACGCTGATGCTGTTTGCCACCGGCGCGGCGGCGAAGGACGGTCAGGCGAAGGTCGTGGACGCTGTCGATCCGCGCCTCGACGCCTTCCGCGCGGCGCTCAACGACCTGCTGCGCGATCTGGCGCTGCAGGTGGTGCGCGACGGCGAAGGTGCCCGCAAGATGGTAATCGTAACCGTCGAAGGCGCGGAGAGCGATGCCGCAGCCAAGCGCATTGCGCTGTCGATCGCCAATTCGCCGCTCGTCAAGACGGCTGTTGCCGGCGAGGACGCGAACTGGGGCCGGGTGGTCATGGCTGTCGGCAAATCCGGAGAGATGGCCGAACGGGACCGGCTTGCGATCTGGTTCGGCGATGTGCGCGTTGCAGTCGAGGGCGAGCGGGATCCGGGCTATTCCGAGGCAGCGGCAAGCGCCGTCATGAAGGGCGAAGACATTCCGATCCGTGTCGACATCGGTCTCGGTTCGGGTCGTGCGACCGTCTACACCTGTGATCTGACCAAGGAATATGTCGAGATCAACGGCGACTACAGAAGCTGATGCTCTGGTTCCCTGATCCAAGGTTGCGAACGAATGACATCGAATGACAGGCAGCCGCCGACGACGGGCGCGGCGGTTGGGGACGCGATGATGGTTGATCTCCCGAGTGTGCGCCGCCTGGAAGCCGTCGGCTTCCGCGCCTGGCCGGCCGCAAGCGTTCAGTATGACGGCAGCTGGTTGATCCGCCTTACGGCGGGACATGCATCCAAGCGCCTGAACTCGGTCAACCCGCTCGACCCGTCGGATTACCGTGACATTCACATCCGGCTCGAAAAGGCAGGCAAGCGCTTCTCCGATTACGGCCGTCCGCTCATCGTTCGCCAGACGCCGCTGACGCCGCCGCAGCTGATCGCCTACATGGACAACGAAGGCTGGGTCGCATTCGGGCACAGCCTGGTGCTGACGGCGGACCTAGCCGAGCGCGAATTCGGCGATGGCATAGACCACCTCCCCATCAAGGATGTCGGCCGTTTCGTCGATGCGCGCATCTTGATCGGCAAAGAAGAGCCGCAGACCAAGCCGGCGCTTACAGAAATCATCAATGCCATCAAGCCGGAATGCGGCCTGTTCCTGTTCGAAGACCTTGAGATCGGCCCGACCGCCGTGTCGCTGGTGGTCCAGGACAACGATCTGGCCGGCATCATGCAGTTCGCGGTCGCCGAGGGCGTGCGCCGACAGGGGGTCGGTTCGGCGTTGCTCGATGCCTCGCTACGCTGGGCGCGCCTCAAGGGTGCGAAGAAAGCCTGGCTGCAGGTGGAGGCCGAAAACGAAGCGGCGGTCGAGCTCTACCGCAAGGCCGGCTTCACCGAGGTCTATCGTTACCTTTATCGCGCGCCGAGGGCCTGACGCATGGATGTGCAGGAAAAGAAGATCGTGCTGGTTGCGGCCTGCGCTCTGGTCGATTCCGATGGCCGCATTCTCCTGGCGCAGCGTCCGGGGGGAAAGCCGCTTGCCGGGCTTTGGGAGTTTCCCGGCGGCAAGGTGGAGCCTGGTGAAACGCCCGAGGCGACGCTGATCCGTGAGCTGGAGGAGGAACTCGGCATCCGCACCAAGGTCGCATGCCTTGCGCCGCTCACCTTCGCGAGCCACAGCTATGACGATTTCCATCTGCTGATGCCGCTCTATGTATGCCGGCGATACGAGGGCTTTGCCGAGGGGCGCGAGGGCCAGACGATCAAGTGGGTGCGACCGAAAGCGCTGCGCGACTATCCGATGCCTCCGGCGGATGAACCGCTGATCCCGTTTCTGATGGATTTGCTCTGATCCTGAAAAGGCGCACGCGGTTGCGTCTGGCCTGATTGTTTCCCTCCCGGGACGCGAATCTACCGGAAATCTCGAACTTTATTAATCAAAAGTTTATCACCCTGGCGGCATGATAGGGCCATCAGTTTCGGTGCCTGCCGGCTTAAGGCGTGGCTCCGGTTTCGAGCAGGTGTGGTCAGGTCGAGGCTTGGGAAGGGTGCTTCGCCCGCCGCTCTTTACGTGTTTGCGAGGCTGGGATGGTGGACGAAGATTTCTGGAGGACAGTTCAGGACAAGGATCTGGCGGCGAGCCAGGCCCGTCGGACGGGCGTGCTCAATCTGTCGCTGCTGTTCGGAACGGCGGTGATTGCGCTGACGATGATCCTCACGCCGATGCTGTCGTCAAAGGCGGACAGGCGCATGCTGGCAAATACGCCAATGGGCTACGACAATATTTCGACCGGCTCGATTCCTTCCAACGGTACCAGCAGGCGCTACACGGTGCGCCGCAGCGTGCTGCAGGAAATGCCGGGCGCCGTCTGCATCATCGACGCGGACGGCAGCAAAAGCGGATGCTGAGTTGCAGCGAGCTTTGTGCGTGTGAGAAGACGCATGGCGCTGCAGGCCGGCATTTCCCGCTCCGGAACGGGCAAAACGGGGGAAGGGTGCATGGCCAAGTTCGCAAGCTTCATTCGTAGCAGAGACGGCGCCACAGCCATCGAATACGGCCTCGTCGCCGCGCTTATTTCCGTCGGTCTGCTGATCGGGCTGGAGAGTCTCTCCGATTCGCTGCTCGGCCTCTTCAATCACGTGTCGGACACGGTGGAGTCGGCCTGGGGGTGAGTAGGCGCCGAAGGCGCCGAAAGGCCACGTCCCGGGATTCAAAGTGCTACAGTGTGCTTTGCGCCTGATAGGACGCGCGGCGCTGTAGTGTCGTCTATTTTTCTTTCAACGGATGTTCGTTGACTCCGAGCGCTTCGGAAAGCCTTTGCTTCGCGGAACCGGGTCGTAACGGCTTTTGCTGGCTCTCGTGCGGTGCCCAACCGGAAACATAGATGACCGAGAACGTCGCGCGGATGCGGCCATCGGGGTCAGAGAAGCGTTCCGCATAGATCTCGGCTGCCCTCAGGAAGAACCGCCTGGAAACCGGCACGCGACTGCGGGCCGTCAGCGGGTTGGCCATGCCCATGGCCCTCAGGTCCTTCAGCAATCCGAAAAGCGAATCGTAGCGGACCGTGTAGGTTTCGGCGTCCGCGACCGGCAGGGCAAAGCCTGCCCGCTGCAGGAGCGCACCCATTTCGCGGACGTCGGCAAAGGGAATGACCCTTGGGCTCGCCCCGCCGGTCAGTTCGGCCTCGGCGGTGAGAAGCGACTCGCGAAGCTCCTGCAACGTGCCGTTGCCCGGGATCGCCGCGAGGAACAGGCCATCCGGCTTCAACACGCGACGAGCCTGGATGAAGACGCCCGGCGTATCGTTTGTGAGATGCAGCGAAAGCGGTGACACGAGAAGGTTGAGCGATTCCGGTGCCGCGGGAATCTGCTCGAGTGGGGCGACCGTGACAGGTCGGTCGCCGGAGCCGAAGCCTTCCTCCGTTTCCACCCGCTCGATGATTCCGACCTTGCCCGTCGCTGCAAGACAGCGGGCCGTGGGGCCGGTGTAACCATGCAATTCCATTGCCCGGTCGAAATGCCGTTCAACGACGCTGACGCGCTCGGCGAGCTCTTGCGCCACGATATCGAGCAGGAAGGTTGCCTTCTGGTCGCCGTTGATGAGGGCCCTGTGGCGGTGCGCCTCGACGAGGCTCTGGTCAAAGATGATTTCCACGATACTCTCTCCGAAATCACGGATGCAAAGAAACCCTGAAGTGGACAAAGTCAACCATATGGAGCCGGAAGGATGGCGAAATCGGGCCTTGCGATGGACGGCGCTGTTGCGCCGCCTCGGGAGCGAAGCCGTCGCATCGTCTTTCCACCGGTCTGCTGCGGCTGCGGTCGGCTGACGGGCGATCATCATGCCGTATGCCCGGCCTGCTGGTCCGGTCTGCGGCTGATCGAGCGACCCTATTGCGAGATCCTCGGGCTCCCCTTTGCCTTTGATCCCGGACCGGGTTCCCTCTCCCCCGAAGCCATCGCCGATCCGCCCGTCTTCGACCGGCTCCGCTCGGTCGCGATCCACGACGGTGTCGTGCGCGATCTCGTCCACGGCTTGAAATACCGCGACCGCACCGATCTGGCGCCGATGATGGGCGAATGGATGATCCGTGCGAGCGACGGCGCGGTCGCGGCTGCCGACATGATCGTACCGGTTCCGCTCCATGCATTCCGCCTCTGGCGGCGAAAGTTCAACCAGGCCGCCGAACTCGCCCGTGTGATCGCGGGTCACGCGGGAAAACCCTATCGACCGGACGTGCTCCGCCGCATCAAGCGCACCAGCCGGCAGGTCGGTCTCGGCGCCCGGGCGCGTGAGGAAAATGTTCGCGGCGCTTTCGTCGTCCCTGAAAGCGGCAGGCCGGGTCTCAGCGGGAAAAGAATTATACTCGTCGACGATGTATATACGACCGGTGCAACCGTCTCGGCCGCCACCCGTGCGCTGAAGCGGGCGGGGGCTGGAGATGTCACGGTCTTGACCTTTGCAAGAGCCATGTCCGGTCCTATATGACAATCAGATATCCGGCGTCGTGCTGGTGAAGGAACGGTTCAACAATATGGCTTCGGTCGTCATTTATACGCGTCAGTTCTGCGGGTATTGCTCGGCAGCGAAGAAACTTCTCGAAACCAAAGGCGTCACCTTCGTCGAGCATGACGCGACCCATGATCCGGGCCTGCGCCAGACGATGATCGAAAAGTCCAACGGCGGCACGACTTTCCCGCAGATCTTCATCAACGGCCTACACGTCGGTGGTTGTGACGACCTGCATGCGCTCGACCGGGCTGGCAAGCTCGATGAGATGCTCGTAGCCTAGAGGTTTGACGCGCGGCCATCGCGCACGACCCCTTGGCGTGCGTGAAGGTGGCTACGGAGAGAAGAAAGATGAGTTTCAAAGCTGCTGCCGTCCAGATGTGCTCCGGCGTCGATCCCGCAAGAAACGTGGAGACGATGGCGAAGCTTGTGCGCGAGGCGGCCGCTCAAGGCGCGACCTATATCCAGACCCCGGAAATGACCGGCGCCATCCAGCGCGATCGGGCAGGGCTTCGTTCCGTGCTGAAGGACGAGGCGAACGACATCGTCGTGCGCGCGGCCTCAGCCCTTGCCGGTGAGCTCGGCGTCTATCTTCATATCGGCTCGACGCCGATCGCCCTTTCCGACGGCAAGATCGCCAATCGCGGCTTCCTCTTCGGGCCGGACGGGGGCAGGATCTGCGACTACGACAAGATCCACATGTTCGACGTGGATCTGGAGAATGGCGAAAGCTGGCGAGAGAGTGCGGCGTATCGACCCGGCACCACGGCCCGTGTCGCCGATCTTGCGTTCGGCAAACTGGGCTTTTCCATCTGTTACGACGTTCGCTTCCCTGAGCTTTTCCGTCAGCAGGCCGTTGCCGGCGCCGAGATCATGTCCGTGCCGGCGGCCTTCACCAAGCAGACCGGCGAGGCGCATTGGGAGATCCTGCTGCGTGCCCGCGCCATCGAGAACGGCGTTTTCGTCATCGCCGCCGCGCAGGCTGGAAAGCACGAGGATGGTCGTGAAACTTTCGGTCATTCGATGATTGTCGACCCGTGGGGTCGCGTGCTCGCCGAGGCAGGCCCGACCGGAGAGGGGATCATCATAGCCGATATCGACACCGCCGCGGTGCATGGCGCGCGCGCCAAAATACCCAATCTCAAGAATGCCCGCAGTTTCGTGCTGGACGAGGTGACGCCGAACGGGAAAGGGGGCGTTGCAGCGTGATCCGTTACAACCTTTCGTGTGATAATGGCCATGATTTCGAAGGCTGGTTCGCGTCGAGCGACGACTTCGATTCGCAGGTCGAGCGGCGTCTGGTCGCATGTCCCGCTTGCGGCTCTCACTCCGTCAGCAAGCAGCTGATGGCGCCGTCGGTGTCGACAGCACGCAAGAAGGAGGCGACGCGCGCGCTGGTGATGGATCGCGCCCAGAAAGAAACGATCGCCAAGATCCGCGACCTGGTCAATTCGATCCGCGAGAATGCCGAGGATGTCGGCGAACGTTTCCCGGAAGAGGCGCGCAAGATCCACTATGGCGAGGCCGAGCAGCGCGGGCTGATCGGCAAGGCTAGCGCGGAAGAGGCGATGGCGCTTCTGGAAGAAGGTATCGAGATCGCACCTCTACCGGTGCTGCCGGATGATGCGAACTGAAGTCGGTCTCAGCGGTGCCGGTAAGTCAGAGCGGACGCCTGGCGACGATCATGTAGTTGACGTCCATATCCTTAGACAAGTTCCATTGATTGGCGAGCGGATTGAAGAACACGCCGGTTCGGTCGGTGATTTCCATGCCGCTTGCCTCGAGCGGCCTTTCCAGCTCTTCCGGACGAACCAGCTTCTCGTACTGGTGGGTGCCGCGCGGGAGCCAGCGCAACAGGTTTTCCGCGGCGAAAATCGCCAGCGCGGCGGCTTTCACGGTACGGTTGATGGTGGCTATGAACATCAGCCCACCCGGCCGCACCATGTGGGCGCAGGTGGTGATGAAGAAATCGACGTCTGCGACATGTTCCACCACCTCCATGTTGAGGACGACGTCGAAGCTTTCGCCGGCCTCGGCGAGCGCCTCCGCGGTGACTGCGCGGTAGTCGACGGAAACGCCGCTTCCGGCCGCGTGGGTCCTGGCGATGCCGATATTCTTTTCCGATGCGTCGGCGCCGAGGACATTCGCACCCATGCGCGCCATCGGCTCGGAGAGCAGGCCGCCGCCGCAGCCGATGTCGAGCAGCCGCAGGCCCTTGAGCGGCTGCGGACCCTTGGGATCGCGGCCGAAATGCTCTGACACCTTGTCGCGGATATAGGCAAGGCGCACCGGATTGAACTTGTGCAGCGGACGGAACTTGCCGGTCGGATCCCACCATTCGGCCGCCATCGCGGAAAACCGATCCACCTCGCTCTGATCGATCGTGGTGCGTGCCGTCTCGCTCATCAGAGCCTCCTTGCATTTCGCCTCGGCGGATAAGGTTCGACCCGCTCGAAATTTCGCCATTCTGATCGTGAAGTCGGACGATCGAAGGGCGATGTCAAGGGGCGAGTCAACCGCCAGTGGCCGTACAGTGCTAAGGCGGAAGTGATGGCGGGACGAGGAGGTGGCCATGCCGAATGACAGGATAGGCTGGGCGGTCGACGTTCTGGCGCCGCGCGCGTCCGAGCGGATCCTCGAAATCGGTTGCGGCCACGGGGTCGCGGTGACGATGGTTTGCGACAGGCTGACCGATGGCCATATCGTCGCCGTCGACCGCTCGGCGACGATGATCGCGGCGGCAAAGCGGCGAAATGCGGTTCATCTCGCCGCCGGCCGCGTGCAGTTTCATGCGGCCGAGCTTGCCTCTGCGGATTTCGGCGAGGCGCGTTTCGATAAAGCCTTCGCCCTGCGCGTCGGCGTTTTCGCGCGCAACGGCCCCGTGCGCGAGCTTGAGGTTCTGGCGCGGCACCTTTCTCCGGCGGGGCGGCTCTTTCTTTTCCACGACGAGCCATCCCGCAGCGCCGCCGATGTTGCTCGGCGACTTGAGGCGGGCATAAGGCGTAATGCCTGGACGGTGGCAGCAGTGCTAACGCGCAGGTTTGACGGTTGCGACGTCGCCTGCGTCATCGCTGTTCCACCGAAGCGGGTTGCCGTTGCCGACGAACCGAAGCGGTGAGGTAAGTTGTGTTCGCAGCACCCCGCCAGCGGCGGAGTGCTGCATCGGTGGCGCTGCTTTACGTCGGACTCGCTGCCGCGGAGGCAAAGAAATCCTCCGGCCCCTCGATCTCGACGAGCCGCCGGTTTTCGATCTGCCAGAAGCGATTGCCGACGGCGCGCACGAAGCTGCGATCGTGGGAGACGAGTAGGCAGGTCGCCTCGTTGGCCATCAATTCCGATTCCAGCGCCTCCTGTCCATCGATGTCCAGATGGTTGGTCGGTTCGTCGAGCAGGTAGAAATTCGGATTGGTGAGCCTCAGGATAAGCATCGCAAGCCTCGACTTCTGCCCGCCCGAAAGAGCGCCGATCGGGCGCGTCTGGAGGTCGATGCCAAGGCCGGCGCCCGCAAGCAGGGCGCGTGCCCTTTGATCGCCGATCTCGAATCGCCGGCCGAGGGCTGCAAGCGGCGTGTCCTCATCCGGCAGGCCAGCAAGGGCCTGATCACTGTAGCCGAGCACGACAGACGGCGTTGACTTGATGCTTTCCGAGGCGTGGCCCGATCCGGATACCGCCGTTCTGATCAGGTCGACGAAACGGGATTTTCCGGCCCCGTTGCGCCCGAGCAGCACAATGCGGTCGCCCTGGCAGATCCAGAGCTTGCCTGTCTTGAAGAGCAGACGTCCGCCAGGCGCCTCCACGGACACACTGTCAAGCGTCAGCAGGGTCTTTGCGTGCGTGCCGCGGTTGGCAAGCCGGATCGCCCCGGATGATCGTTCTTGAAAGCCCGGCCGCGCCGCGTCTTCCAGACGCTCCGCCCGCTGGCGCAACTGCTTCGTCTTGACGGTCAGGAGATCGCTACCGGAGTTGATGCCGATATTGTTGAGCTTGGCCGCCTGCCGGCGCAACTGCTGGGCCGTCTTCATCTCCTTCTGATAACGCCGCTCATCCGAGGCATCGATCTCGTCTAGCGCGCTGCGGGCGCGCGAATAGGGAAGCGAAAACACCTGAGACTGCTCAGGACGCAGAAACAGCGTGCGGTTGGTTGTTGCATCGAGAAAGGCGCGGTCATGGCTGGAGATCAGCACGGGAACGTCGCGGGGGAGGCTGTTGAGCCAGGTTTCCAGCCGCATGATCTTGGCGAGGTCGAGGTGGTTCGTCGGTTCGTCGAGCAGCAGCGCGTCCGGATCGGTGACCGAGACGCGAGCGAGAAGCGCAAGCCTCTGCCAGCCGCCGCTGAGCTCAGCGATCGGCCGCTCGCGAAGCTCCGTGGGAACGTCGATCGAATCCAGCGTGACGTCGACTCGCCAGCTTTCTGTTTCCGCCTGTTCCTCCGGCAACGCCTCGAGCACCGCTTCGTAGAATGACTTGCCCAAGATGGCGGACGGCACCGCTTGCTCGACGTGGCCGACAGTGAGGCCACGCGAGCGCGTGATTTCGCCGGCGGTCGGATCAAGCCCGCCTGCGATGCATTTCAAAAGCGTGGACTTTCCCCGGCCGTTGGCGGCGACGATGCCGATACGGTCGCCGGCTGCGACCGAAAGGTTGAGGTTCGAGAAGAGCGGCGCACCCAAGGTGACGCCGAGGTTCTTTACATTGATCAAGGCCATTGTCGTTCTCTGGACTGCCCGAGCTGTGCTCCCGCTTCCGATAATTGATTGGTTGCGGGGTGGCCGGATGCGAACGCCAGCGCGTTGCTCGGGCCATTCGACCCGGTTTGGTGACGATGAGCGGCGCCAAAAAACCCTTTGGTTCGGCTCCGCACGACGACTGGGCAGACCAGGAAACGATGAGAATGAGGTTCAGTCTCTGGTCAGCCCTGCAAACGCATTTGCAGGGCGGAGACGGGGCCACGCTGGCGGTGGTGCCGGAAGTATGTGATCACGCGCAGCCCTCCCTTCATCACTTGAGTTGCGGTGCCTTGATAGCATCGCGCACAAAGTCTTGCAACCATGGCGAGACGAGGGATCGGCAGGACGGTTCCAACACGGATTGTAACAACGCCATTCCGTCGCCTTGCCATTGCACGTCGCCCGTTGATCCGCTAAGAGACGCCGCGACTTTCCACTCCCCGTAGCGGTGACTGGCCGATGTCCGAGAAGTCCCAAGCTTTTTTGATCGACAGGCGCCGGCGGGGACGCTTTCCCTGTCGCGCGCTCGCGCGCAAACATCGGTACCGGTAGAGGCGAAATGGCACGCATCGTGATGAAATTCGGCGGAACGTCCGTCGCAAATTTGGAACGCATCTACAATGTCGCCCGCCATGTGAAACGTGAGGTCGATGCCGGCCACGAGGTCGCCGTCGTCGTTTCCGCCATGTCCGGCAAGACCAACGAACTGGTCGGCTGGGTCGAAAACATGCCGAAGGTCGCCGGTTCGAACGCCCCGTTTTACGACGCGCGCGAATACGATGCGGTCGTTGCCTCCGGTGAGCAGGTCACCTCCGGTCTGCTTGCGATCGCGCTGCAATCCATGAACATCAACGCGCGCTCCTGGCAGGGTTGGCAGATCCCGATCAAGACCGACAACGCCCACGGCGCTGCCCGCATCCTCGATATCGAAGGAGCCGACATCATCCGGCGGATGGGCGAGGGCCAGGTGGCGGTGATCGCCGGCTTCCAGGGCCTTGGCCCAGACAACCGGCTGGCCACACTCGGGCGCGGCGGCTCCGACACTTCGGCGGTTGCGATCGCCGCCGCCGTTAAGGCCGACCGCTGCGACATCTACACCGATGTCGATGGCGTCTACACGACCGATCCGCGCATCGAGCCCAAGGCGCGGCGGCTGAAGAAAATCGCCTTCGAGGAAATGTTGGAAATGGCCTCGCTCGGCGCCAAGGTGTTGCAGGTGCGCTCGGTCGAGCTCGCCATGGTGCACAAGGTTCGCACGTTCGTGCGCTCTTCTTTCGAGGATCCCGATGCGCCGGGCATGGGTGACCTTCTGAACCCGCCCGGAACGCTGATTTGTGATGAGGA
The DNA here is from genome assembly GCF_029714365.1 of Sinorhizobium terangae. Classification (NCBI taxonomy): domain Bacteria; kingdom Pseudomonadati; phylum Pseudomonadota; class Alphaproteobacteria; order Hyphomicrobiales; family Rhizobiaceae; genus Sinorhizobium; species Sinorhizobium terangae. Next base: position 2,782,337 of record NZ_CP121659.1, on the reverse strand, counting down.
TGAGATCGTGGAACAGGAAGTCGTAACCGGCATTGCCTATGCCAAGGATGAAGCCCAGATTTCGCTGCGCCGTCTGGCAGACCGGCCGGGCGTTTCCGCCGCGATCTTCGGTCCCCTGGCAGAAGCCCATATCAACGTCGACATGATCGTCCAGAACATCTCGGAAGACGGCTCGAAGACGGACATGACCTTCACCGTCCCTTCGGGCGATGTCGACAAGGCGCTCAAGGTGCTTTCCGACAACAAGGAAAAGATCGGCTACGATGTCGCCCAGTCCGAATCCGGCCTGGTCAAGGTCTCGGTGATCGGTATCGGCATGCGCAGCCATGCGGGCGTCGCCGCATCCGCCTTCCGGGCGCTTGCCGAGAAGGGGATCAACATCAAGGCGATCACCACCTCCGAGATCAAGATATCCATTCTGATCGACGGTCCATATGCGGAATTGGCGGTTCGCACTTTGCATTCCGCCTACGGTCTGGATAAGAGTTAATTAGCAGACATTTCGATTTGGGATTCACGGCTCGAAAGGCCGCGGGTCCAGATGTATGTCGTCGGTAATTCTTATTCTGGAGACCTTACGCGATGAGAGACCTTTCCGCAGGTCCGCGCGTTCTCCTCAAGCGGTTGCGCGAGCTCATGGCGGAACCGCTCGAGCCGCAAGAGCGCCTGGACCGGATCGTGCGCCAGATCGCACAGAACATGGTCGCGGAAGTGTGCTCCGTCTACGTATTGCGTTCCGACGGCGTGCTCGAACTTTATGCCACCGAAGGCCTGAACAAGACCGCCGTCCACCTGGCGCAGTTGAAGATGGGGCAAGGTCTCGTCGGCACCATCGCCGCCTCCGCACGGCCGCTCAACCTTTCCGACGCGCAGTCGCATCCGGCCTTCACCTACCTGCCGGAGACGGGCGAAGAGATCTACCACTCCTTCCTTGGCGTGCCGATCCTGCGCACGGGGCGCGCGCTTGGCGTTCTCGTCGTGCAGAACAAGGCGATGCGCAATTATCGCGAGGACGAGGTCGAGGCGCTCGAGACCACGGCGATGGTTCTCGCCGAGATGGTTGCGACCGGCGAATTGAAGAAGATCACCAAGCCGGGGCTCGAACTCGATCTTTCACGCCCGGTCTCGATCGAAGGCAACAGTTTTGGCGAAGGCATAGGTCTCGGTTACGTCGTGCTGCACGAGCCGAGGATCGTCGTCACGAACCTGCTCAATGAGGATACCGAACAGGAGTTGCAGCGACTTGCGGAGGCGCTTGGTTCCCTGCGTATCTCCATCGACGACATGCTGTCGCGCCGTGAGGTGTCGATGGAGGGCGAGCACCGGGCGGTGCTCGAAACCTATCGCATGTTCGCCCATGATCGTGGCTGGGTAAGGAAGCTTGAAGAAGCGATCCGCAACGGCCTGACGGCGGAAGCGGCCGTCGAACGGGTTCAGAGCGAGACCAAGGCGCGGATGATCCGGCTGACGGACCCCTATCTCCGCGAGCGGATGCACGATTTCGACGACCTTGCCAACCGGCTGCTACGCCAGCTTTCCGGCTATGGCGCCAAGCTTTCGGCAGCCGACTTCCCGAATGACGCGATCATCGTCGCCCGCGCCATGGGTGCGGCGGAACTGCTCGACTATCCGCGAGAGAGAGTGCGCGGCTTGGTCCTTGAAGAGGGCGCGGTCACGAGCCATGTAGTGATCGTCGCCCGAGCCATGGGGATCCCGGTCGTCGGCCAGGCGGCAGGTGCGGTGGCGCTTGCCGAGAACCGTGACGCAATCATCGTCGACGGTGACGACGCGAAGGTGCATTTGCGGCCGTTGGCCGACCTGCAACGGGCCTATGAGGAGAAGGTACGGTTCCGCGCCCGCCGGCAAGCCCAGTTTCGCGCGCTGAAGGATGTCGAGCCGCTGACGAAAGATGGCAAGCGCATTACGCTGCAGATGAACGCCGGCCTGCTGGTCGATCTGCCGCATCTGAACGAGGCGGGGGCGGAAGGCATCGGGCTTTTCCGCACAGAGCTGCAATTCATGATCGCTTCGACCATGCCGAAGGCCGAGGAACAGGAGGCCTTCTATCGCAACGTGCTGAAGCAAACGGGCGGCAAGCCGGTGACCTTCCGCACGCTCGACATCGGTGGCGACAAGGTCGTACCCTATTTCCGCGCGGCGGAAGAGGAAAATCCGGCGCTCGGCTGGCGCGCGATCCGGCTTTCGCTCGACCGACCCGGACTTCTGCGCACGCAGTTGAGGGCGATGCTGAGAGCGGCCGCCGGCGCCGAACTCAAGCTGATGCTGCCGATGGTGACGGAAGTCTCCGAGCTCAAGTTGGCGCGCGAGCTTTTGCAGAAGGAGATCGAGCGCCAGTCGAAGCTTGGCGAGCAGTTGCCGCGCAAGCTGCAGTTCGGCGCGATGCTGGAAGTTCCGGCCCTGATGTGGCAGCTCGATGAGCTGATGTCGGAGGTGGATTTCGTTTCCGTCGGTTCGAACGACCTGTTCCAGTTCGCGATGGCCGTCGACCGCGGCAACGCGCGTGTGTCCGATCGTTTCGACATTCTCGATCGGCCATTCCTGCGCATCCTGCGTGATATCGTGCGGGCCGGCGAGCGCAATGACACGCCGGTCACGCTCTGCGGCGAAATGGCGAGCAAGCCGTTGTCGGCGATGGCGCTGCTTGGCCTCGGCTTCCGCTCGGTGTCGATGTCGCCGACTGCAGTCGGGCCGGTCAAGGCGATGCTTTTGGCGCTCGATGCCGGCAAGCTGGCCGAGATCCTGGAAGCTGCGCTCGACGACGTGAAATCCCAAACGTCCGTTCGGCAGCTCCTTGTCGATTTCGCAGCGGCGAACGGCATACCGGTTTAGACAGGATTGAAGCGCCTTATAGCGCCACGCGTCCAATCAGACGCGCAAAGGTCGCTGTAGGGCTTTGAGTTGCTGCATGATTTTGTCCTTAAATCGATTCCGATTTTAGGAACCATGCAGCAGCCACGCCCGGATGGACCCGGGCGGGGCGAACGCATTTGGAGTTACATTTGGCAAATCTTCCCGTTGAAAAGATGCGCGAACTGGAGCGCCGGTTCGGTGAAATCGAAGCTCGCATGTCGGCCGGTCCGGCAGCAGACGTCTATGTGAAACTGGCCTCGGAATATTCCGAGCTGCAGCCGGTCGTGACGAAGATCCGCGCCTACGAAAAGACCACGGCTGAGCTTGCCGACATCAACGCCATGCTTGCCGACCGGACAACGGACAAAGAGATGCGCGACCTCGCGGAGATGGAAAAGCCCGAGGTCGAAGAGCAGATCGAAGCGCTCGAGCAGGAGATTCAGATCCTGCTGCTGCCGAAGGATGCGGCCGACGAAAAAAGCGCGATCCTTGAAATCCGCGCCGGTACGGGCGGCTCGGAGGCGGCGCTCTTCGCCGGCGATCTTTTCCGGATGTACGAGCGCTATGCCTCGACCAAGGGCTGGCGTGTCGAGGTCCTTTCCGCAAGTGAAGGCGAGGCTGGCGGCTACAAGGAAATCATCGCCACCGTGTCAGGCCGCGGCGTTTTCTCGCGATTGAAGTTCGAATCCGGCGTTCACCGGGTCCAGCGCGTGCCGGAGACCGAGGCGAGCGGGCGCATCCACACCTCCGCCGCGACGGTGGCGGTTCTGCCCGAGGCGGAGGAGATCGACATTGATATCCGGCCCGAGGATATCCGAATCGATACGATGCGGTCTTCCGGCGCCGGCGGCCAGCACGTCAATACCACCGACTCGGCGGTCCGCATCACGCATATTCCAACAGGCATCGTCGTCACCAGTTCGGAAAAATCGCAGCATCAGAACCGCGCCAAGGCGATGCAGGTGCTGCGTTCGCGGCTCTTCGACATGGAGCGCCAGCGTGCCGACAGCGAGCGGTCGGCCGATCGCAGGAGCCAGGTGGGTTCCGGCGACCGCTCGGAGCGCATCCGCACCTATAATTTCCCGCAGGGCCGCATCACGGATCATCGCATCAACCTGACGCTCTACAAGCTCGACCGGATGATGGAAGGCGAGATCGACGAGGTCGTGGATGCGCTGCTGGCGGATCATCAGGCGAGCCAACTCGCGCTGCTCGGCGAGCAGCAGGGCTGAGCCGCAATGGCTGAGACGCTCGACCGCCTTCTTGCCGAGAGCCGCGACCGGCTGAAGGCCGCGGGTATCGAGACGGCGGCGCTCGATGCACGTCATCTGATTTCCGGGCTGCTCGGGCTTTCGCTTGCGGCGTTGATGACACGTGGAGGGGAGACGGTCGATGACGCCATGGCCGCGCGTATCCGCGCCGCGGTCGCCCGTCGCGCAGCGCGTGAGCCGGTCTACCGCATCCTGGGCGAAAGAGAATTTTACGGACTGACCTTCAAGCTCTCGAAGGACACGCTCGAACCGCGACCTGACACAGAGACGCTGGTTGATTGCATGATCCCACATATGCGGCGGATTGCCGCCAGAAAGGGGTCCTGCCGGATCGTTGATCTAGGCACCGGAACGGGAGCGATCTGTCTCGCGATTCTTCATCAGGTACTTGAAGCGCGCGGTCTCGGTACCGATATATCGGAAGACGCCCTGGCAACGGCGCGTGACAACGCAGAGCGCAACGGTCTTTCTGCACGCTTCCAGACGCTTCGGAGCAACTGGTTCGATAAGGTCGATGGGCGGTTCGATGTGGTCGTCTCAAATCCGCCTTATATCCGGTCCAGAATCGTCGATGAGCTTGAGCCGGAAGTGAAATTGCATGATCCGGCCGCTGCTCTTGATGGCGGAGACGACGGACTTAATGCCTATCGTGCCATCGCCCTTCACGCCGATCGTCATCTTGAAACAGACGGCGTAATCGGCTTGGAAATCGGTTTCGATCAAAAGCAGGCGGTAACGGCGCTGTTCGTGGCGCAAGGGTTTCGCTTGCATGATAGCGCGAAGGATCTTGGCGGCAACGACCGGGTCCTTGTATTCAAGCGCGACGGAGAATGCGGCAGCGATCGTTGAAAAAATGCTGCATCGGCGCATCTCTTTTCTCGAAGGGCAAAGAAAGGGCTTGGAATCCTAAAGGAAGCGGGCTAGTTTGCCCCCGCGCACTGGGCAGAAGGTCATTGACCAAAGATTCGTTCCGGTATGACCTGGCCACGGGGATTGCTCTCAAGAAAGAGTTGCTAGGGTTCGACAGTGCCTCGTGCGGGTACCTGTTAATTTGACGTCAGCCGGCGCCGAGATCGCAATATGCGGTCTGTTGCGGCGCGTGTTTTTCCGGGCGCGGACAGATCCCGCCGGGATGCGGAACCACATGATCATCATTATCAAGAAAATTCGGGTGAATGTACTATGAGGCCAGGACAGCAAAACAAGCGCGGCCGTGGGCGAAACAACAACAATAACGGAAACAACAATCACAATCGTAAGGGATCCAATCCGCTTACGCGGACTTACGACAGTTCCGGCCCCGACGTGAAGATTCGCGGTACGGCCCAGCACATCGCCGAGAAGTATGCCGCCCTTGCGCGCGACGCCCAGAGCTCCGGCGACCGCGTCATGGCCGAGAACTACCTGCAGCACGCCGAGCACTACAACCGCATCATCGCAGCCGCCCAGGCACAGATGCAGGATCGCTTCCAGCGCGAAGAGCGCCAGGACTATCAGGAAAGAGACGTGGCCGATCGCGATCAGGACGATCTGGATCAGGTCTATGCCGAAGAAGCGCCGGTCTCGATTGCAGCCCAGCCTTCGGTGAGCGCACCCCAGCCGATTATCGACGGTTCCGGGCCGCAGCCGGTGATCGAAGGCACACCTGCCGAAGTTGCAATGGAAGAGGAAACGCCTGCGGCTGCGTCCAGCCGTCCGGCCTCTCGCCGTCGCAGCGCCAGCCGCCCGCGCCGACAGCCGCGCCGCACGCAGGAGGAAGCATCGGACGACGCCCAGTCGACCGGCGAATCTGCCGGCGATGCACCGGCGCTCGCTACCTCGGAATAAGCGCGATTACGGTCGCATTTGCGGGCTCGGCCCACGGATCGCTGAAAACCCGGCTGCTTGGCGGCCGGGTTTTTTATGTCGGTCGCTCGCTCGCCGGATCCCCATGCTTTCTGCCGGGTCCGGGTTGCTCCACATGCCCATCGAGATTTCCCCAACCCCTCTCGCGACGGCCCTTTAATTTCTGAAAACGCTGCCCCATATTCCGCTTCGAAGACTTGATCACGCGCAATGCGACGACGAGGTTTCACTGCATAATTCCTTAGATGGAAATCGATCCAAGGATAAAATTATGCGGCATTTCAAAGCGTCAGAGACCGCGTCCGATAGGGCGCGCGGCGCTGAAGCAACAGGCTTGCCGAATGCGGGAGCCTGATCCTGAAACACTGGCCAGTGCCACGAAGATGGGCTCGCCGGGCTATGGAGGTAGAGAATGAATATCGAGAAATATTCCGAGCGTGTACGCGGTTTCCTGCAATCGGCGCAGACCTATGCGCTGGCAGAGGGACACCAGCAGTTCACGCCCGAGCACGTCCTCAAGGTATTGCTCGACGACGATCAGGGCATGGCCGCCTCTTTGATCGAGCGCGCCGGCGGTGATGCACGCGAGGCGCGAGCCGGAACTGTTCAGGCTCTGGCCAAGCTCCCGAAGGTTTCCGGCGGCAATGGTTCCGTCTATCTGTCACAGCCGCTTGCCAAGGTTTTCACCGCAGCCGAACAGGCCGCGAAAAAAGCCGGCGACAGCTTCGTGACCGTCGAGCGCCTGCTCCTGGCGCTGGCAATCGAAAGCTCCGCTGCCACTGCATCGATCCTGTCGAAGGCAGGCGTCACCCCGACCAAGCTCAACCAGGTCATCAATGATATCCGCAAAGGGCGTACGGCAGACAGCGCCAATGCCGAGCAGGGATTCGACTCGCTTAAGAAATACGCGCGCGACCTGACGGCAGAAGCGCGGGACGGCAAGCTCGACCCGGTCATCGGCCGCGACGACGAAATCCGTCGCACGATCCAGGTGCTTTCGCGCCGGACGAAGAACAATCCGGTATTGATCGGCGAGCCGGGCGTCGGCAAGACGGCGATCGCCGAGGGCTTGGCGCTCCGCATCGTCGACGGCGACGTGCCGGAGAGCCTCAAGGACAAACGCCTCATGGCGCTCGACATGGGCGCGCTGATTGCCGGTGCCAAGTTCCGCGGCGAGTTCGAAGAGCGGCTGAAGGCCGTGCTCAACGAAGTGCGCGCGGAGGAGGGCGAGATCATCCTCTTTATCGACGAGATGCACACGCTTGTCGGCGCCGGCAAGGCGGACGGGGCGATGGATGCCTCGAACCTCCTGAAGCCCGCGCTTGCTCGCGGCGAACTGCACTGCGTCGGCGCGACGACGCTCGACGAGTATCGCAAGCATGTCGAAAAGGACGCGGCCCTTGCCCGACGGTTCCAGCCGGTGATGGTCGACGAGCCGACGGTTGAGGACACGATCTCGATTCTGCGCGGTCTCAAGGAGAAGTACGAACAGCACCACAAAGTGCGGATCTCGGATTCCGCGCTGGTGGCCGCCGCTACCCTTTCCAACCGCTACATCACCGACCGTTTCCTGCCGGACAAGGCGATCGACTTGATGGACGAGGCTGCGTCGCGCCTCAGGATGCAGGTTGACTCCAAGCCGGAAGAACTCGACGAACTCGACCGGCGTGTCATTCAGTTGAAGATCGAGCGCGAGGCCCTGAAGAAGGAGACCGACGCGTCCTCCAAGGATCGTCTCGCGAAACTCGAGCTGGACCTCGCTTCTCTAGAGGAAGAGGCTGCCGCGCTGACGGCGCGCTGGCAGGCTGAGAAACAGAAGCTCGGGCAAGCTGCCGATCTCAAGAAGCAGCTCGACGAGGCACGCAACGAGCTTCAGATCGTTCAGCGCAAAGGTGAGTTCCAGCGCGCGGGCGAACTCGCCTACGGGGTGATCCCGAAGCTTGAGAAGGAGCTTGCCGAAGCGGAAAGCCAGGACGGTTCGAACGCCAATGCGATGGTGCAGGAGGTGGTCACTCCCGACAACATCGCCCATGTCGTTTCGCGCTGGACCGGCATTCCCGTCGACAAGATGCTCGAAGGCGAGCGCGAGAAGCTGCTCAGGATGGAAGACGAACTGGCAAAATGGGTCGTCGGCCAGGGCGATGCGGTGCAGGCCGTCTCGCGGGCGGTCCGGCGTTCTCGCGCCGGGCTCCAGGATCCGAACCGGCCAATCGGCTCGTTCATCTTCCTCGGGCCGACCGGCGTCGGCAAGACGGAGCTGACCAAGGCGCTTGCACGGTTCCTCTTCGACGACGAGACGGCGCTGATGCGGATCGACATGTCGGAATACATGGAGAAGCACTCCGTTGCCCGGCTGATCGGTGCGCCTCCCGGCTATGTCGGCTATGAGGAAGGCGGGGCGCTGACGGAATCCGTTCGCCGCCGGCCCTACCAGGTCGTGCTCTTCGACGAGATCGAGAAGGCCCATCCGGATGTCTTCAACGTGCTCCTGCAGGTGCTTGACGACGGTCGCCTGACCGATGGCCAGGGGCGCACCGTCGACTTCAAGAACACGATGATCATCATGACCTCGAACCTCGGTGCGGAATACCTGACCGCTCTCGGCGAGAACGAGGACAGCGATGCCGTTCGCGATCAGGTGATGGAAGTGGTGAGAGCCGCTTTCCGGCCGGAATTCTTGAACCGCGTCGACGAGATCATCCTGTTCCATCGGCTTCGCCGCTCGGAAATGGGTGCGATCGTCGATATCCAGCTCGAAAGGCTGCGCAAGCTGCTTGCCGATCGCAAGATCACGATCGAACTGGAGGACGATGCGCGGTCCTTCCTGGCTGACAAGGGCTACGACCCCGCCTACGGCGCGCGGCCCTTGAAGCGGGCGATCCAGAAATATGTTCAGGATCCGCTGGCCGAGAGGATATTGCAGGGCGAGTTCCCGGACGGTTCCGTCGTGAAGGTTCTTGCCGGCTCCGACCGGCTGAACTTCAAGCGCGGGACCTCCGCCGAGAAGGAAGCCGCGTAAGGCGAAGCATCAAGAACAGAAAAGGCCGCCGAGGGGCGGCCTTTTCGCATTACAGCGGTGAGCGTTACTTGCTCGCGACCTCGTTGCCCTCGTCCTTGCCGAGGAGTTCATCGATCCGTTCGCGCTCCTTTTCGAACTTCGCCAGCGCTTCTCCCTTGAGCGACTTGCCGCCGGGCAGGCGGATGCGCAGGGGATCCACCTTGTTGCCGTTGACGATCAGCTCGTAGTGCAGGTGCGGCCCGGTCGAAAGCCCGGTCGTGCCGACCCAGCCGATCACCTGGCCCTGGACGACCTTGGCGCCCGGCTTGACGCTCTTGGCGATCGCGCTCTGGTGGTTGTAGGACGAGACGTAGCCGTTGGCGTGGCGGATCAGCGTCTGATTGCCGTAGCCGCCGGAGTCCCAGCCGGCTTTCTCGACCGTGCCGTTACCGGCGGCGATGATCGGTGTGCCACGCGGCGCGGACCAGTCAACACCCGTATGCATGCGCGAAAAGCCGAGGATCGGGTGGCGGCGCATGCCGAACCCGGAGCGGAAATGGCCGTTCGGAACGGGATTGCGCAAGAGGAACTGGCGGATGCTCTTGCCGTCCTTGTCGAAGTAGTCGATCGAGTTGTCGTCCGGATCCTGAAAACGGTAGAACCGGGTTTCCGCGTCGCCGAACTTTGCATTCACGTAGAGAAGTTCGGAGTCTTCCGTCGCAAGCCCGCTTTCGTCGGTGACCGAGAAGAAGGCCTCGAGCGAATCCGTGGGCTTCAATTGCGCCTGGAAATCGACATTGCTTGCCAACAGCTTGACCACCAGGGCCACCATGTCGGAGTTCATGCCGTAGG